>JBASAR010000001.1:0-31419 GCA_049650705.1 Pontixanthobacter sp.
ATGGCCGGCGATATGCGACATCAGGTCCGCGCCC
This sequence comes from Pontixanthobacter sp., assembly GCA_049650705.1. GTDB lineage: Bacteria > Pseudomonadota > Alphaproteobacteria > Sphingomonadales > Sphingomonadaceae > Pontixanthobacter. The sequence goes on from JBASAR010000001.1 coordinate 35, forward strand.
GTATCGCGGCGGGCGAGGAGCCGGACGCGATCCGGGCCTGGCTGGTCGAACGATACGGCGATTACGTAAGCTACACGCCCACGGTCAGCGAAACGACATGGCCGCTTTTCGCCGTACCGGTGGTGCTGGTCCTGATCGCGGGAGCCGTCCTGTGGCGGCGTTTGCGGCGGCGGGTATTGGACCGGTGAGCTGGCTGCCGATTTTACTGCTGGCGGCGGCGTGTTTCGTGTTCGCCGCCAAGGCGCTCGCATTGCCGAGAAGCGGATGGGCATTGTTCGGTATGGCGTTGGTGGTCGGTTTGGCCGGTTATGCGGCGCAGGGTTTCCCCGGCTATGCCGGTGCGCCCGCCAACCCCGCGATCGCCGCGCCGGATGGCAGCGATGCGATGATCGACGCGCGCCGGGATTTTTTCGGGTCAACCTTGGGCCCTAGCTATTACGTGACCGTCGCCGATGCCTATGCGCGCAAGGGCCGGTTCGAAGATGCGACGCAAATGCTGGCCAATGCGGTCGAAGCGAACCCGCGCGATGCCGAGGCGTGGGTGGCGATGGGCAATGCGCTGATCGAACATTCCGGCGGCACCATCACCCCCGCCGCCGTGCTGGCGTTCGAACGCGCGGAGGAACTGCGCCCCGGCCACCCCGCGCCCGCCTATTTTGCCGGCATCAATCTGTTGCGCGAAGGGCAACCCCGTGAGGCGCGGGCCGTCTGGGCGGCATTGCTGAAAGACGCACCCGCCGATGCCGAATGGCGCGCGGCGATGGAATTGCGGCTCGAGCGGCTCGATGCGCTGCTCGCCACACTGCCGCCGGAATAGGACAAGCGGACGACGGCATATTGCCGCTGCGCCGGCTTCCTGTTAATGGCCGCCGCCCTTAACCCGGACACATCGTAAACCGCCGCCGCTTCGGCCGCCCCTTTTTCGGGATCGCAGCACTTATGGCCGACACCAGCCCCCTTTCCAATGGCGACGCCCCCGCGGGCGGAGGGCATGTCATCGCACCGCCCCCCGGCGTGGCCACAGGGCACAGCGCATCGAAGGGCGCGCTGGCAATGGGGGCGATCGGCGTGGTGTTCGGCGATATCGGCACCAGCCCGCTCTATGCCTTTCGCGAGACGTTCGTCGGGCCGTACAAACTGGCGCTGGACAATGCGCATGTGCTCGGCGTCATCAGCCTGATTTTCTGGTCGATGACGCTGGTCGTGTCGATCCAGTACGTCACCATCCTGATGCGCGCCGATAATAAGGGGCAGGGTGGTTCGCTGGCGCTGGTCGCGCTTATCTCCAGCCATATCAGCAAGGTGCGCTATGGCTGGGTCGTCGTGATGCTGGGCGTCTTCGCGACCGCGCTGTTCTACGGCGACAGCATGATCACGCCCGCCATTTCGGTGCTGTCGGCGGTGGAAGGGCTGACGGTGGTCGACCACCGTCTGGACCGACTGGTGATACCGATCGCGCTGGTCCTCCTGATTTGCCTGTTCCTGATCCAGAAACGCGGCACGGCGAAAGTCGGCGCTTTGTTTGCCCCCGTCATGATCGTGTATTTTTGCGTGCTGGCGGGCATGGGTATCTGGCAGGTCGTGCAGACGCCGGAAATCCTGTGGGCGCTGAGCCCGCATCACGCGGTCAATTTCTTCATCCTCGACGGCGTTACCGCGTTTCTGGCGCTGGGCTCTGTCGTGCTGGCGGTGACGGGGTCGGAAGCGCTGTATAGCGACATGGGCCATTTCGGGCGTGGGCCGATGCGCCTGTCGTGGTTCGGTTTCGTGATGCCGTGCCTGCTGCTCAATTATTTCGGGCAGGGTGCCATGATTATCGGCCTGCCACCGGCAGCGGCGGCGGAGGCGATCCAGAACCCGTTCTTCTTCCTGGCGGCGGAAGAATGGCGCCTGCCGCTGGTGCTGCTGGCCACATGCGCGACTTTCATCGCCAGCCAGGCGGTCATTTCGGGCGCGTTTTCGATCACGCATCAGGCGATGCAGATGGGCTTCATCCCACGCCTGTCGATCCGCCACACCAGCGAGACCGAAGGCGGGCAGATCTATATTCCGATCGTCAACTGGGCGCTGATGATCGCGGTCATTATTCTGGTGCTGACGTTCCAGAACTCGTCCAACCTCGCCAGCGCATACGGCATCGCGGTGACCGGCGCGGTCACGATCGACACGCTGCTCATGGCGGCATTGCTGGTCGGCGTGTGGAAATGGAAATGGTGGTATGCAGCGCCGGTCGTGATCCTGTTCCTGATCGTGGACGGGGCATACTTCGCCGCGAACCTGGCCAAGGTGCCCGATGGTGGGTGGTTCCCGCTGGTCGTGGGACTGGTTGCGTTCACTCTGCTGACCACCTGGGCGCGCGGGCGCAAGCTGATGCGTGAGCGGATGGGCGAGGTGTCGCTGCCCATGGAAATCTTCGCCAAATCGGCCAAGAACAGCGCCACGCGTGTCACCGGGACAGCGATCTTCATGGCATCGGCGAAAGGCGGCGTGCCGTCTGCGCTTCTCCACAATATCAAGCATAACAAGGTGCTGCACGAACGCGTCGTGATCCTGACGGTGGAAATCGCGGAGATACCCTATGTCGACCCCGAAAGACGCTGCGAATATCACGATCTGGGCGACGGGTTCTTCCGTGCCGTCCTGCATTACGGCTTCATGGAAGAAACCAACGTGCCCGACGGGCTGGTCGGCATGGACCGCTGCGGCGGCAAGTTCGACATGATGCAGACCAGCTTCTTTCTGTCACGCCAGACGCTGCTGCCATCCGACAAGCCGGGAATGCCGATCTGGCGGGAAAAGATCTTCGCCTGGATGCTGCGCAACTCGGCGACCGCGATGGAGTTCTTCCGCCTGCCGACGAACCGGGTGGTGGAATTGGGCTCACAGGTTAGAATTTAGGGTGGATGTCTGCTACCGACCTCAATTGCAGACATTCGACCATCTGCTAGCGGAGCGCGATGGAACACGACTTACTAACATCGTTTCTTGAAGGGACGACCTCTCCGGTTCAATTCGCTTTGGCGGTCAAGCAAGAGGTCGAAGTTTGCGAAGAAGGTGTTCGGTCTCCTGAAAATATCGGATATATCGTTATCACCGACGGTCCACAGGTCAACGTTACTCGCGAGCACATGAAGCGGCTGCTTCAGGCGATGCTAGATGAAAGCATTCCGTGGATGTCAGCAAATTACACCGGCGATTGCCTAGTGATGAGTGATGACTTTCACCCTGAAGATGAGGAAGTGGCTGAAGCAATCGACTTTGTCGCGGATGACAGCCGGCGACCCACTGCCACTGAAACCCGGATTGCGCTCGAAGCACTGAGGTAGCGGCCGCTTTCCACGCGACCGCCGACATTCGTACTCAAGCCGTCGGCGGTTCGTCCGTCACCACATCATCCTGCGCGTCCGCCGCCAGACCGTGTTTAAGCAGCATCGGTATCTGCGCGAAGGTGAACAGGAAGGTCAGCGGCATGAATACCCAGAACTTCGCCCATAGCCAGGTTTCGAAGCCGCCGGTTTCGACATTGTAGAAATATCGTAGCCCCTCGTTCAGCGCTGCCAGAGCGAAGAAGAAGAACGCCCAGTTGCGCGACAGCTTGAGCCAGCCTTCGCCATCCAGCCCTTCGAACGCCGCCTCCAGGAGGATGCGCAGCAGGGCCTTGCCGCGCAGCCAGCCTATCAGCAGCGCCGCACCGAACGCGCCGTAGATGATCGTCGGTTTCAACTGCACGAAGGTGGGATCGCCGAGGAACACGGTAAGTCCCCCGAAGCCGACGATCAGCGCGGTCGAGAACCACAGCATCGGCGACGCCTTGCCGAATTTCCATTTGGAAAAGGCAAGCGCGACGACTGCCGCGACCATGAAGGCGAGCGTGCCGCGAATGACCGCCGCAACCTCTCCCAGCCCGTCGCTTTCGGATGGGGAGTAGAATTTGTAGACGCCCAGAAAGACGAGCAGTGGCCCGTAATCCACCGCGACATTGAGCCAGCCGGATGGTTTGGCTTTGGTGTTCCCGCCAGTCATGCAACCCCCGCGATCACGCGTGCGACCAGATCGGGGTCGAAGGGGCGCAGATCGTCGATCGTTTCGCCCACGCCGATCGCGTGGATCGGGAGGCCGTATTGCTCCGCCGCCGCGACCAGAACACCGCCGCGCGCGGTGCCATCCAGCTTGGTCATGATAAGGCCCGTGACGCCCGCCAGTTCCTGAAACACCGCGATCTGCGACAGCGCGTTCTGGCCGTTGGTCGCATCCAGCACCAGCACCACGTCATGCGGCGCTTCGGGATTGAGGCGACCCAGAACCTTCCGGATCTTCGCCAGTTCGTCCATCAATTCGCGCTTGTTCTGCAGGCGGCCGGCGGTATCGACCACCAGCACGTCGATGCCCTGGTCGGTCGCGGCTTTGACCCCGTCGAACACGATGCTGGCCGGATCGCCGCCCTGCGGCCCGCGGATCAGCGGCACGCCGATACGGCCCGCCCAGGTCGCCAGCTGTTCGATCGCGGCGGCGCGGAAGGTGTCGCCGGCAGCCAGCATGACACCGTAATCGTCTTCCTGAAACAGATGCGCCAGCTTGGCGATGGTGGTGGTCTTGCCGCTGCCATTGACGCCGATCACCAGCACCACTTGCGGGCGGGGGAAGGCAGTGATTTCCAACGGCTTGGCAACGGGGCGCAGGATTTCCGCGATCTCTTCCGCCACCGCTTCGCGCAATTCGACCTCGGTGATGTTGAGGCCGAAGCGTTTTTCCGCCAACCGCGCCCGGATACGCGCGGCGGCGGACGGGCCGAGATCGGACAGAATCAGCGCATCCTCGACATCGTCCAGCGTCGCATCGTCCAGTTTGGCGGTGCCGACCACGCCCGACAGATTGCCGGCGAGCCGGTCCGACGTTTTGCGGAAACCGCCGAACAGGCGGTCGCGCCAGCTCTCACTCATCGCAGAAGACCTTTGTCGATATGGGCGGGAGTCAGCATGGCGACCGTGCCGGGCGTCATGTCGGCGGGCACGGCCATGCGCGCGAAATCGGGCGCATGCCCGGTACCGTCGCGTTCGGCGAGAATGGATAATGGCCGACCGATGTGCGCGCGCAGCCATGCGTCGCGACGTTCGGCCACCCGCGTGCGCAATGCGGAGGCGCGACGCTTCACCATGGCCCGGTCCACCTGCGGCATCCGCGCGGCGGGCGTGTCGGGGCGCGGCGAATAGGGGAAGATATGCCCGTGCACGATATCGAGCGAGTCGATGATCGACAGGTTTGCGGCGTGCATCGCATCGTCCTCCGTCGGGAAACCCGCGATCAGATCGGCCCCCACCGCCAGGTCGGACCGCTTCGCGCGAATACGATCGACCAGCGCGATGGCCTGCGCGCGCGAGTGGCGGCGCTTCATGCGTTTCAGGATCATGTCGTGCCCGTGCTGCAGCGACAGATGCAGATGCGGCATCAGCCGTGGTTCCTGTGCGAACAGTTCCTCCAACAGCGGATCGATCTCGATCCCGTCGAGCGAGCTCATCCGCAGACGACGGAGACGCGGAAACGCATCGAGGATCGCTGCGACCATCGCGCCCAGGGCGGGGCCGTTCGGCAGATCGTGGCCCCACGATGTCACGTCCACACCCGTCAGCACGATTTCGGGCGCACCTTGCGCCAAATGACGTTCGATTTCGCGCAATATGGCGGGGATGGTCATCGACCGGCTCGGCCCGCGCCCCTGCGGAATGACGCAGAAGGTACAGGCGTGGTCGCAGCCGTTCTGCACTGCGATGAAGGCGCGGGTACGGGCGGGGGTGCGGGCGGGGGCGGTGGGCAAGCTCGGTGCAGGTACATTCCACGCACGCGGATCGAGTTTTGCGGTGTTGGCGATCAGCCCATCCACCTCTGGCATGGCGGCGATCTGTTCGCGTTCCACCTCCGCCGCGCAGCCGGTCACCAGTAATCGTGCATCCGGACGGTCGCGGCGCGCGCGCCGGATCGCCTGGCGGGTGTGGCGCACCGCCTCGCCAGTGACGGCGCAACTGTTGACGACGACCACGTCGCCGGCATCCTTGAGCATGGCGCGGATGTTTTCGCTTTCCGCGATATTGAGGCGGCAGCCCAGGGTGACGATGTGCGGCATGTCGGATGGGTTCGGGTTGGTCATGCGTAATCGTCCCAATCGAACGTGCCGCGAAAACTTTCGCTCGCCGGGCCGGACATGACGATCGGCTGGCCCGGTACCCATGCGATGGTCAATTCTCCGCCGGGCAGACGGACGGTCACCGGCGATTGCGCCAGCCCGCGCCCGATTGCCGCCACGGCGGTGGCGCAGGCACCGGTGCCGCACGCTCTGGTCAGGCCGGTCCCGCGTTCCCAGACGCGCAGATCGATATGGGTTTCCGCAACCGCCGCGACGTTCACATTGATACGCTGCGGAAACAAAGGGTCCCGCTCGATCACCGGACCCAGCCGGTCGAGCGGCACGCCATCCACATCGTCCACGAAGAACACGACATGCGGATTACCGACATTGACGGCGGCGGGATTGTGCAGCGTTTCCCACGACACCGGCATCTGTCCCGTGTCCATCGGATATTCGATCGGGATCGCATCCCAGGCAAAAGCCGGCTCGCCCATCTCGACGCTGGCGCCCCGATCGGACGGCGACAGCGCGATGACGCCGCCTTTCGTTTCGACCCGCGCCGCCGCGCCATGAAGGATCGCCACCGCGCGCGCTGCATTGCCGCACGCCTCCACCTCGCCCCCGTCGGCGTTGAAGATACGCATGGCGAAGTCGGCGCGCGACGACGGCTCCAATAGCACGAGCTGATCGCAGCCGATCCCGCAATTCCGGTCGGCCAAACGCGTAGCGATCGTTTCGGTCAAGGCAGGCAAACCGCCCTCGCGCCCGTCCAGCACGATGAAATCATTGCCGAGGCCGTGCATCTTGACGAAGGGAATACGCATCGCCCGCGCATCTATGGCCTGGCGGGGCTGGCGTCCAGCATTGCGAGTGGTTAGGCGGCGGTGTTTTGACATATGAGGGAAAGCCGATCGATGGCACGCCGCTGGCTGATGAAATCCGAACCCGACGTCTATAGCTGGGATGATCTGGTGGCCGAGGGTGAGGGCACGTGGGACGGCGTGCGCAATCACAAGGCGAAGAACAATCTGGCTGCGATGGCAGTCGGCGATCAGGTGTTTTTCTACCATTCCAACATCGGCCTGGAGATCGTCGGCATCGCCGAAGTGACCGTGGCGGGTATCACCGATCCGACCGACGAAACCGGCAAATGGGCGGCGGTGAAAATCAAACCGGTGGAAAAGCTGCCGAACCCCGTCACGCTCAAGCATGTAAAAGCGGAACCACGCCTCGAAGAGATGGAACTGCGCACGCTGATGCGTCTGTCGGTCAGCGAAGTGCGTCCGAAGGAATGGGACATCGTGATGGAGATGGCACAGGACGGGGCCGGCATATCGACATAGCTTTCGCCAGAGCAATTCCACACGTCCCATAATCGGGCAAAGCGCGGCACGGGGCGCGACAATATGGTTTCGTTTCGGTTAATGCCTGACCGCATGAGACGATCACTGGTTATCACCGACGAAACCGCCCGGCACCCGTTCCTGGCATCGCTGCCCCCGGACATACGTTCGGGCAGAGCGCCCGTGGCGGTTCCACGAAGCTGCCGCATTTCATCGCAGGATGTACGCGATTTCCTGCTGGCCTATTGTGCCTGTTTCATGGCCGCCAGCCTGTTCATCGCGTAGTCGCCGGGGTCGCGAGGGCCGCTGCCGCGCGCTTCTCCGCATGATACAACCGACGGCCGAGCCATGCGGAAACAAGGCACATGCCCGCGCTCAACAGCAATTGTTCCGCAATGGAAATGCCCACATAGCTCAACCCCATGGCGAGGAGCGATCCGACCACCATGGCACCCGAATTGACGATGTTGTTCGCGGCAATCGTGCGCGCTGCCTGTTCGGGCGCGACCCGGGTGGTCAGGAAGGCGTAGAGCGGTACGACGAACATGCCGCCCGCGATCGCAATGCCGAGCAAAGTTAGCAGCAGGAAACTCGCCATGGGCCAGGCGATGAACTCGCCGACGCTCAACAGCTGCGTCGGGGCATCCGCCGCCCACAAACGCACCACCAAATAGAACAGCACCACGAACACGCCCATCATGATGACCGATGACGGCGCGTAGCGGGCCGACACCTTGCCTTTCAGAAGCGCGTTGATCGACAGCGATCCCAAAGCCACACCGACGGAAAACATGACGAGGAACAGGCTGGCGACCTCCGGCTGGGCCATGATCACGTTCTTCGCCAGCGGCACGAACTGGATGAACAGCACCGCGCCGATGGTCCAGAAGAAGCTGATCGCCAGGATGGCGTAGAACACCTCCTGATTGTGCATCGTTTCGCGGATGAGGTTCTTCGATGCGCGCACGATGTTCCAATCGAGCTTTTCGCGGACCGCCCCCTGCGGCGGGGCGTCGGGCACTTGCCGGCTGACCAGATAGCCGACGATCGCGGTCACGATAATCAGTGCGGCGGCATATTCGACTTCGATCCAACCCGCCAGAATGGTCCCGCCCAGGATGGCGATATAGGTGCCCGCCTCCACCAGACCGGTGCCCGCCAGCACCTCGTCGTCATGCAGATGCTGCGGCAGGATCGCGTATTTGATGGGGCCGAGGAAGGTCGATTGCACGCCGGTCAGCAACAGCGCCAGCATCAGCAGTGGGATCGCCACCACCTCCACCAATATACCCCGCCAGGCAAGATACAGTCCCAGTGCGCCGATCAGCATCAGCACGATCTCGCACGCCTTCACCGTGCGGATGATCGCGGCCTTGTCGCGCATATCGGCCAACTGCCCCGCCAATGCCGACAGAACGAAGAAGGGCAAAATGAACAGACCCGAAGCGACGGCACTGAAAATCCCTTCGGTGCTGGGTGAATTATACACCTGATACACTACGAACAGGACCATCGCGTTCTTGTACAGATTGTCGTTGAAGGCGTTGAACAGCTGGGTCACGAACAGCGGCAGAAACCGCCTGCGCTTCAAAAGATGGGTCGTCGTGGTCATGTGCCCCCTATCGATATCCAACGCCGGTATCCCGTCGCCAACTGCCCTAGCGGGTCGGCGGCGGCGAACAAGGGCGGACTATATGGCTCATACGGCCGCGCATGTGGACAGGGTGCTTTTGTAAGGGTCGGTTCATGGCTATAGGGCGGGGCGCGATGATGAGCCTGCCCAACATCCTGACACTGTCGCGGATCGTCGCGGTGCCGCTGCTGGCGGCGCTCCTGTGGTGGCCGGACTGGTCGCTTGGATACTGGCTGGCATTCGCGCTCTATTGCCTGATGGGGATCACCGATTATTTCGACGGCTATCTCGCGCGATCGAGCGGGGCGGTATCGAAACTGGGCATGTTTCTCGATCCCATCGCCGACAAGATCATGATCGCGGCGGTCATCCTGGTGCTGACGGCGCAGGGATATCTGCGCGGACCCTATGCGGGCGACGTGCATGTGATCGCCGGGCTGGTCATCCTGATCCGCGAGATCGCGGTGTCGGGCCTGCGCGAATATCTTGCCGGATTGCAGGTATCCGTCCCGGTCACGCGTTTGGCGAAATGGAAAACGACGCTGCAGCTGGTTTCGCTGGGCGCGTTGATCATGGGCGGAGCGGTGCACGGGCCGCCGCCTGTCGGCATGGTGGAACTGGCCGTAATAGACCGGCCGTTTGCGGATCAATGGATCCATCTGGTCGGGCTGACCAGTCTGTGGGGGGCGGCCATCCTTACCGCAATAACCGGTTGGGACTATTTGCGCATCGGCATCCGGCACATGGACTGAACGCCCGGTTCGACGCGGCCTATTCCAGTGCGCCCGACGCCGTTTCGCGAATGTCGACGAGGGGGATGCCGAACCGGTCGCGGGGATCGTCGCCATCGAATTGTTCGTTGGCGTAACCGAAATGTTCGACGACCTTTTGATGCACGGGAATGTCGAATTTGATACCGACATTCTTGACCACCCGCCACACGATGTGTCCGGGGACGAGGATCTTCGCATTCAGGGCTATATGGACCGAATCGCCGGTTTCGGCGTCGAAATGCGGCGCTTCGATCATGCATCCGCCGCAGGACAGATTATACAGGCCGACCGAATGGGCATCGCCGTTCATCCGGCATTCCACATCGAGGTCGGTCTTGAAACGGCTGAATGAACGCATGGGCTTCCCTGGCTTGGTGACACGTTTGCGTGCGAATTAACCGGAAAATCACCAAGATTTCGTAAAGACTGCGTGGTTTCCCCTATCGCGCATGGGCAGACCTGTCACCCATCGCCCGATTATCCCTCGCGCAGTTCCTCCGCCAGCAATCGGAACTCTTCACCGCGGGGGGAATTGCGGCGCCAAATCAGCGCGATCTGCCGGTGGTCGGCATCGGATTTCAGCGGCCGGACGATGATATCGGTATTCGCCAATATGCCCGCATCGATCGCCATTTCGGGCAGCATGGTGATGCCCAGTCCGTTGTCGACCATCTGCACCAGCGTGTGCAGGCTGGTACCGATCATCGTGGCGCTGGCGTTCAGTTCCGGGCGGTTGCAGGCGGCCAGCGCATGCTCCTTCAGGCAATGCCCGTCTTCGAGCAATAGCAGCTGCCCTTCGTCGATCATGCTTGCGGGGATGCTTGCGGGCGGATCGCGCGGTTCGTCCTTGGGAAAGGCAACGAACAGTCGGTCCTGCGCGATGGTCACGCATTCGACGTCGCCGGTAGGGAAGGGCAGGGCCAGCAGCACGCAATCCGCCCGCCCGTGATTGAGCGACTCCAATGCATCGGCACTCGTTTCCTCGCGCAGGAACAGTTTCAGGGCGGGCCGTTCGCGGCGCAGGCGCGGCAAGATGCGGGGCAGCAGGAACGGCGCGATGGTGGGGATCACGCTCATGCGCAGTTCGCCCGACAAGGGCTTGCCCGATGCCTGAACCAGTTCGGACAGTTCCTCCGCTTCGCGCAGCAAACGGTGCGCTTTTGCGACGACGCTGTTTCCCAGCGGTGTGAACCGGACCACGCGCCGGCTGCGTTCCACCAGCGTGACGCCCAGCAGCGTTTCCAGCTCGCGTATTCCGGCGGACAGGGTCGATTGCGACACGAAGCTGGCTTCCGCCGCGCGCCCGAAATGTTCATGTTCGTGCAGCGCGACAAGATATTGCAGTTGCTTGATGGTGGGAAGGTAGGTGCTCACTGCGCGTCGTGATCGTCCGGCGCGTCGTCCACATGGGTCATCGCCAGCTTGCCGTCCTTCGCCGCAAAGGCCAGCTTGCCTTCGACCAGTTCCAGCGCATCCTTGCCGAACACCTCGTACCGCCAGCCTTTCAGTATCTCCAGATCGCGGACGCCCGCGGCGAGCAGTTCCAATTCGTCCGCCTTGGTCAGCAGCCGACTGGCCACGTCGATTTCACGCGACCGTATCTTGAGCAGCAGTTTAAGGAGGTCGGTGACCAGCGCCCCTTCCTTGCCCAGCGGTGCGCCGCGCTTGTTTTTCGACGGCATCTCGTCCTTCGGCAGCGGCTCCGCATCCGCGATCACATCCATCATTCGCTTGCCGATATCGTTGTCCTTCCATGCCGCGGACAGACCGCGCACCTTACCCAGATCGGCCTGCTTCTTCGGTGGATTGCCGGCAATGTCGGCCAGTGTCTCGTCGCGCATGATCCGACCGCGCGGGATATCCTTGTGCTGCGCCTCCCCTTCGCGCCAAGCGGCCAAGGCCTTCAACCGCCCCAGCACCTGTGGATTGCGACCCTGCGCCCGGATGCGCATCCATGACTTGGTAGGATCGTTGCGGTAGTTTTCAGGGTCGGCGAGCTTCTCCATCTCGACATTCAGCCACCGCCCGCGATCCGTCTTGTGCAGCTTTTTCAGCATGCGCGGGAAGATGTCGGACAGGTGAGTCACGTCGCCGATGGCATATTCGATTTGCCGGTCGGTCAGCGGGCGGCGGCCCCAATCGGTGAAGCGCGCGCCCTTGTCGACCGTAATGCCCAGCCAGCTTTCGACCATGTTGGCATAGCCGATCTGTTCCGACTGGCTGATCGCCATCATCGCGATCTGCGTGTCGAAGATAGGCTGCGGCGTCTTGCCCGTAAGGTTGTAGATGATCTCCACATCCTGCCCCCCGGCATGGAAGATTTTCAGCACATCCTCATTGTCGCATAGCAGGTCGAGCAGGCTTTTGAGGTCGATGTCTTTGGCCAGCGGATCGATCGCGGCGGCTTCCTTGTCGTCGGCGATCTGCACCAGGCACAATTCGGGGTAATAGGTGTTCTCGCGCATGAATTCGGTATCGACGGTGACGAAATCGGCGGTCGCGAAACGCGTCATCAGATCGTCCAATGCGGCGGTGGTGGTAATCAAGTCATGTATCTTCACGCCAGGTTCTTCTATAGATGGGCGGAGTACCGCCGCTCGGGGGTTTGCACGGGTCCGTCACCTTGACAAAGCCGGGCCGCTCCCCTGTTAGCGCGCCCATCCTGTCGGCGCGCATCGATGCGCCATAGCCTCGAATATTGGAAGATTGTCAATGCCAGCCCCCAATGCCGATACCAATGCCGATACCAATGCCGATACCGACCTCCACACCTATCGCACCCATAATTGCGCGGCTCTTTCCAAAGCCAATGTCGGCGATACCGTGCGCCTGTCCGGCTGGGTCCATCGCAAGCGCGACCATGGCGGTGTGCTGTTCGTCGATTTGCGCGATCATTACGGGCTGACGCAGATCGTGGCGGACGAGGATTCGCCCGCGCTGCCGATCCTCGACGGGCTGCGCGTCGAAAGTGTCGTCACCATCGATGGCGAGGTGAAGGCGCGGGGCGAAAGCACGATCAACGCGAACCTCCCGACCGGCGAAATCGAGGTGTTCGCGCGCAGCGTGACCGTCCAGTCCATGGCGGACGAACTGCCGCTGCCGGTGGCGGGCGAGCAGGATTACCCAGAGGACATCCGCCTGAAATACCGCTTCGTCGATTTGCGGCGCGAGACCATGCACGCCAACATCATGCTGCGCAGCCAGGTCATCGCAAGCATTCGCCGCCGCATGATCGATCAGGGTTTCAACGAAATCCAGACGCCTATTCTGGCCGCCTCCAGCCCCGAAGGCGCACGCGACTATGTCGTACCCAGCCGTCTGCACCCCGGCACGTTCTACGCGCTTCCTCAGGCGCCGCAGATGTTCAAGCAGCTGCTGATGGTCGCCGGTTTCGACCGCTATTTCCAGATCGCGCCATGTTTCCGCGACGAGGATCTGCGCAGCGACCGCAGCCCAGAATTCTACCAGCTCGATTTGGAAATGAGCTTCGTCACGCAGGAAGACGTCTTCCAGGCGGTGGAGCCCGTGCTGGCAGGCGTGTTCGAAGAATTCGCGGATGGCAAGTCGGTCACGCCGTCGGGCGAATTCCCGCGTATCCCCTATGCGGAATCGATGCTGAAATATGGCAGCGATAAGCCCGACCTGCGCAACCCGCTGATCATTAGCGACGTGACCGCGCATTTCGAAAAATCCGGTTTCGGCCTGTTCGAAAAGATCGTGGGCGGCGGCGGTGTCGTGCGGGTTATTCCAGCCCCGGATACGAACGAGAAAAGCCGCAAGTTCTTCGATGCCACGAACGATTGGGCACGGGGCGAAGGGTTCGCCGGGCTGGGCTACGTCACCCGCAAAAACGGCGAATTCGGCGGGCCGATCGCCAAGAACCACGGGCCGGAACTGATGGCCTCGCTGTATGACGAGTTGGGGTTGGGCGAGAATGACGGGCTGTTCTTCGCCGCCGGCAAGGAGAAGGATGCGGTCAAGCTCGCCGGAGCCGCCCGCACGCGGGTGGGGCAGGAACTGGACCTGATCGAGCAGGGCACGTTCAAATTCTGCTGGATCGTCGATTTCCCGATGTTCGAATATGACGAGGAATTGCAGCGCGTCGATTTCAGTCACAACCCGTTTTCGATGCCGCAGGGCGAGATGGAGGCGCTGGAAACGAAAGAGGCGACCGACGTGCTCGCCTGGCAATACGACATCGTGTGCAACGGATACGAACTGTCGAGCGGCGCGATCCGGAACCACAAGCCGGAGATCATGTACAAGGCCTTCGAAATCGCGGGTTACGACAAGGCGACGGTGGACAAGGAATTTTCCGGCATGATCGAGGCATTCAAACTGGGTGCGCCGCCGCATGGCGGCTCCGCACCGGGGATCGACCGGATCGTGATGCTGCTGGCGGACGAGCCCAACATTCGCGAGGTCATCGCCTTCCCTTTGAACCAAAAGGCGCAGGATCTGATGATGGGCGCACCCAGCCCGATTTCAAAAGAGCAACTGCGCGACGTGCATATCCGCGTCACCGAACCGCCCAAACCGGCCAACGCCAAATCCACGGGCGATGTGAAGCGCGTCGACAATATCGGCGATTGATACAAAAAGGGGCGCCGGGTTTTATGCCCGGCGCCCCTTTTGCATGCAGGGTGATTGCTATCAGTCGAACTGCTTCTTCAGCTGGTCCGACATACGCTCACCCGCCTGAATATCCTGATAGGCGGTTTGTACCACCTGGCGGCTTTGCGGATCGAGATCGTCGTCGTCCAGCGCAGACTGAAATTTCTTGGCGAGGTAATCCTCGCCTTCGTTCACACGCTCGACGGCGTTTTCATCACCGTTTTCGAATGCGCCCACGACGCTGGCGAACATCTGGTGTGCGGAGCCCAGGACGGTGCCATCGACCTGTTCCACGCCTTGACGTGTCAATTCGGCATTCAACTGGCCAAGGGTCTGCTCACGCTGCTGTGCGCATTGTGCCAGCGCCTGCTTCAGCTGCGGCGAATTCGCCTTTTCCGATGCCATCTTGTATCCCTTCACGGAATCGAAGGTCGTGTCGGCGAGGCTTTTTAGGGCTTTTTGATGGTCGTTCATGATAAATCCTTTATTCGGTTCGGTTTATGCATGATCAACGGGAGAAGCGGGCGGCCTGTTCCCGAATTTTCGCGCGATGCCCATTGTCCGCCGATAGCCCGACCGAAGGCCTTGCCACGCGCCTTCGCGTTCATTAGTGCGACAGGAAAGACACCAACCCCAATTCGCAAGAGGTAAAATTATGTCCGATACTGCGACACGCGTGCAGAAAATCGTCGTCGAACATCTCGGTGTAGAAGCCGACAAGGTGACGCAGGAAGCCAGCTTCATCGACGATCTCGGCGCGGACAGCCTCGATATCGTGGAACTGGTCATGGCGTTCGAGGAAGAATTCGGCGTCGAAATCCCTGACGATGCGGCGGAAAAGATCACCACCGTCGGCGATGCCACGAAGTATATCGAGGAACACAAGGGCTGATCGCCAAGAACGGCACCCTCGATCCCGTTTACCCTGAGCCTGTCGAAGGGTTGTCCTTCACTTTCGACGTTGTGACGGAAAGAAAGTGCGGGGCTTCGACAGGCTCAGCCCGAACGGGCTGGGCCTGTTTTCCTTTGCGACCCAATTGTCTGCGATCCGGTATCGCCCAGTCGATAGCGGATTTGAGCCTATAACAACTGGACCGGATGCCGGTCTTTGGAGAACCCAATGCGTCGTGTCGTCGTAACCGGACTTGGCCTCGTGACCCCGTTGGGCGCGGATGTGGACACCAGCTGGGCCAATCTGATTGCCGGCAAAAGCGGCGCCGGTCCGATCACGCGTTTCGACACCACCGGACACAAATGCACCATCGCCTGCGAGGTGAAGGATCGGACACACGCGTGGGGCTTCGACCCCGACAAACGCGTCGACCACAAGGTTCAGCGGCAGGTCGATCCCTTCATCATCTACGGCATCGACGCGGCAGGGCAGGCGTTGGAACATGCCGGTCTGACCGAGATGGATCAGGCGACGAAGGAACGCACCGGTTGCTCCATCGGGTCGGGCATCGGCGGATTGCCGGGCATCGAGAGCGAAAGCATCGTGCTGCATGAACGCGGCCCCGGCCGCGTCAGCCCGCATTTCGTACATGGCCGCCTCATCAATCTGGTCAGCGGGCAGGTGTCGATCAAATACGGGCTGATGGGTCCGAACCATGCGGTCGTCACGGCTTGCTCCACCGGTGCGCATTCGATCGGGGATGCCGCGCGCATGATCGCGCTGGACGATGCGGACATCATGCTGGCGGGCGGGGCGGAAGGCACCGTGAACCCGCTGGGCGTCGCCGGTTTCGCGCAGGCCCGCGCGCTCAACACAGGATATAACGACCGGCCGGAACAGGCGAGCCGCCCTTACGACAAGGATCGCGAAGGCTTCGTCATGGGCGAAGGCGCGGGCGTGGTCGTGCTGGAAGAGTATGAGCACGCCAAGGCGCGCGGCGCGACAATCTACGCCGAGGTTATCGGTTACGGCCTGTCGGGCGATGCCTATCATGTCACCGCGCCGCATCCCGAAGGCAGGGGCGCGGAACTGTCCATGCGGATGGCCCTGCGCAAGGCGGGGCTGCAGCCGGGCGACATCGATTACATCAACGCCCACGGCACTTCGACCATGGCGGACACGATCGAACTGGCGGCGGCGAAGCGCGTGTTCGGCGACGATCTGGGCGGGGCGAGCATGTCGTCGACCAAATCCGCGATCGGTCATCTGCTGGGCGGCGCGGGCGCGGTCGAAAGCATCTTCTGCATCCTGGCGATGCGCGACGGGATCGTGCCGCCAACGCTCAATCTCGACAATCCGGACGAGGGGACACAGGGTGTCGATCTGGTGCCGCACACCGCCAAGAAGCGCGAAGTGAACGCGGTGCTGAACAACAGCTTCGGCTTCGGCGGCACCAATGCGAGCCTCGTGATGATCAAGGGCGACTAATTCCATGCGCCGTTCGGGATCGATCATCGCCGCAATGGGCGCCGTTTTCGCGCTGGTTGTCGCCATTTGGTTCGCAAGCGGGTGGTATGGGGACGCGGCGCTGGCCGAGGACCAGCCTTTCGTCATCGCACCGGGCAGCACGCTGACATCGGTCGCCAAAGAGCTGGAGGCGGACGGCGTCATCGCCTCCGCCGACGCATTCCTATTGCGGGCCAAGATCCTGGGCAGCGGCGACCCGGTACAGGCGGGCGAGTTCCAGCTGGAGGCGGGCATGAGCCCCGCTGCGATGCTGTCCGCGTTCCAATCCGGCGACGTGATCCGCCGCTTCGTCACCATTCCCGAAGGCACGCCGTCGATCATCGTGCACGAATTGCTGATGGCGGAAGATTTGCTGACGGGCGACATTCCCGTACCCGAAGAAGGCAGCGTCCTGCCCGACACCTACGATTTCGAACGGGGGGAGGACCGCACCGCCGTGCTGGCCCGGATGCAGGTCGCGATGCGCAATTATCTGGCGGAAGCGTGGCCGAAGCGTAAATCCGGCATCGCCGTGGACACGGTGGAAGAGGCGGTGGTGCTGGCCTCCATCGTCGAGAAGGAAACCGGCGTTGCGCGCGAACGGCGCATGGTTGCGGGACTGTATTCCAATCGGGTGAAATCGGGTATGCTGCTGCAGGCGGACCCGACGATCATCTACCCGATCACGAAGGGCAAACCGCTGGGCCGCCGTATTCGCAAATCCGAGATCGCCGCGATCAACGATTACAACACCTATTCGATGGTCGGCCTGCCCAAGGGTCCGATCACCAATCCGGGGCGCAAATCGATCGCGGCCGTTCTCGACCCGGCATCGACTGACGCGGTGTACATGGTGGCGGACGGCACTGGCGGGCATGAATTCAACGAAACGCTGGCAGGCCACAATGCGGCGGTGGAAAAGTGGTTCGAACTGCGCCGGCAGCGCGGTGAGATGTGACCGGTTCGCCGCAGCCCGCCCCGTTCATCGTCACCGCCGAACTGCCGGACGACATGGCAAGCTGGGCGACCGGATTGCGCACCGAACATTTCCCGCCCGAACGCAACCATTTGAAGGCGCATGTCAGCCTGTTCCACGCCCTGCCGCCCTCCAGCGAAGGGGAGGTGAAAACGGCTCTGGCGCAGGAGGCGAAGGATAGCGCCCCGGTCGAGGCATATCTGGAGGGCCTGATGCCCCTGGGCGGAGGCACGGCGTTGCGCCTGTCCAGCCCCGCGATGATCGCGATTTGGCAAAGTCTGGCCGACCGGTTCCACGGCCTGCTGATCCCGCAGGATTTGCACAAGCCGCGCCTGCATGTGACGATCCAGAACAAGGTGACCTCGAAGGAAGCCAAGGCGTTGCAGGCCGAACTGGAACCGTACATCGAACCTCGCCCGTTCCGCTTCAAGGGGTTGTCGCTGCATATATATCGCGGCGGGCCATGGGATTTCGTCAAGACCTACACCTTTCGCGGTTGACCCCCATGCGCCGCCGCCGTAAACGCGCGCCTTCCAATCGGGCCCAAACATCTGGGGCGGAGTAGCTCAGCCGGTTAGAGCAGCGGAATCATAATCCGCGTGTCGGGGGTTCGAGTCCCTCCTCCGCTACCATCTCACCTCGTACCACTGCCCGAACCAAGGATTTCTCCTGCATCCATGATTTCCGCAATTACGGCGGCGACCGTAATTTCGGGCGGCGGGGCGTATGCGGGACGCGGTGCTCTAGCGCTCGGGACACCCCGCCAGTGCGTCCATGTCTATTTGTCGGCGCGCATGGCAGGCAATAAGGCGGCGATGGACCGGTTGGGCGTCCGACTGTTGGAATAAGCGGCGCCGCCCGCTTGAACCGCGCGGCTGCCTGCGGCACGGCGGGTGCCATGCCCTTCGAACGAACCCTGCCGCTGAGCGGCATTCACAATTTTCGCGACTATGGCGGCTATTCGGTGGAGGGCGGCGGACGTGTGCGGACCGGCCTGCTGTACCGGTCGGGCCAGCATGTCGATGCGAGCGCGGACGATCTCGCCGCGATCGACGCGCTGGACATTCGCCATGTCATCGACATGCGCGGGGCGAGCGAACGGCGCAGCTACCCTTGCCGCCGGGCCGAGGGGTTCGATGGGCATGTCATCTTCTACGACGGCGAAACCGCAGCATTGGCGCCGCATGTCGAGGCAGCAAAAGGCGTCATGGATGCGGACGCGGCCCACGCGCGGATGGAGACGCTCTATGCCGATTTGCCGAACCGCGAGCCGGTGCTGTGGGTCATGCGACGCTATTTCACGATACTCGCCAATGGGGCGGGGCCAAGCCTGATCCATTGCCTTGCGGGGAAGGACCGCACCGGCATGGCGGTCGCGCTGTTGCATCATGCGCTTGGCGTGTCGCGCGCGGATGCGATGGCGGATTTCCTGTTGACCAACACCGCCGGCGATATGGACGCGCGGATCGAGGCGGGGGCGGCGACGATCCGGGCGAAATGGGGCGATCTGTCCGATGCGACGATCCGCGTGTTGATGGGGGTCGACGAACGATATCTGGCAGCGATGTACCGGACGCTGGAGACGCGCTACGGCACGGTAGACGAATTCCTGACACGCGAATTGCAAGTCGACGATGCGATGCGCACCGCCCTGCGGTTGCATCTCATCGAAGCATAACCACGTTCATTCCAACATTTGCCCACTCAACCGACGGACCCGAACCATGGCGACCCATCGCACCAAAATGCTCATCATCGGCTCCGGCCCCGCCGGTTATTCCGCCGCCATCTATGGAGCCCGCGCTGCGCTGGAACCCATCGTGGTCCAGGGTTTGCAGCCGGGCGGTCAGCTGACCATCACCACCGATGTGGAAAACTATCCCGGTTTTCGCGACGTCGTGCAGGGTCCGTGGCTGATGGAGCAGATGCAGGCGCAGGCCGAACATGTCGGCACGCGGATGCTGTGGGACACGATCACCGAAATCGATATCGCGGGCGGTTCGCCGTTCCGCGCAATCGGCGATAGCGGGGACGAATATATCGGCGACACGCTGATCATCGCGACCGGCGCGCAGGCGAAATGGCTGGGCGTGCCGGGCGAACAGGAACTGGGCGGGAAGGGCGTATCCGCATGTGCAACGTGCGACGGGTTCTTCTATCGCGGCAAGAAGGTCGTGGTGATCGGTGGCGGCAATACAGCGGTGGAAGAGGCGCTGTACCTTACCAACCATTCCGACGACGTGACATTGATCCACCGCCGCGATGAATTGCGGTCGGAGAAGATCTTGCAGGAACGCATCTTCGCATCCGACAAGATTACGCCCCTGTGGAACAAGACCGTCCAGCGTTTCGTCGCGAATAAGAACGGCGCGCTCGATCATCTGGAACTGGTCGATACGCAAACCGGCGCGACCTCGACCATCCAGGCCGACGGCGCTTTCGTCGCGATCGGCCATGCGCCCGCGACCGAACTTTTCACAGGCAAGCTGCCGATGGACGACGGAGGCTATCTGATCGTCGAACCCGGCACGCCGAAGACCGAGATACCCGGCGTATTCGCCTGCGGGGATGTGATGGATCACACCTACCGTCAGGCGGTCACGGCGGCCGGCACCGGATGCATGGCGGCGCTGGATGCGGAGAAGTTTCTCGCCACGCTGGATTTCGCAAAAGAGGAAATGCTGGAAGCCGAAGCGGCCGAGTAGAAGCCAGCCGTTTCATCCACATCGCGTCGCCCCCGGGTTAAGTCCCGGGCGACGTGGCACTCAAAACACCGCCAGCGCGGCTTTCACGATCAGGACGATCAGCACCACGCTGGACAAGGCGAACAGCACGAAACGCACCAGCACCCGGTTCGCGGTCGCCTGCACCAGCGAATGCGCCACGCGTAATCCGACGTAGATCCACGCGATCAGGGCGTTCACCCCGTTCCCCAGACCGACCAGCGCCAACACCAGCGCGACGGCGTAGAACACCGTCGGCGCTTCATGCAGATGGTTGTAATTATGCGCCTTGGACTGGACGCTGGCGGGCAGGGCGCTGTCCAGCGTGCCCGGTTGCGCCGCATCGTCGGGCGCGACATTCGCGTTCGACATGGCCGGCAGGCGGGTCGCATACATCCACGCCCACATGATCATGGTCCAGATCATCAAAGCGACAATGGGTTGCAGAATGGCGGCATTCGTTATGCCGGAAATCATAGCGTCACCACCGCCGGATCGAAGAACAGGGTCGCAATCAACGCCCGCACCGCCAGCACGATCAGCGCGATGGTGGACGCCAGGAACAATACGAACCGCACCGGCACCTTGTTGACCGTCGCCTGCCAAATCGAATGCACGATGCGGATGGCGACATAAATCCACGCGCACAGCACGTCGATCGCGCCCGCGCCCATGATCGCCAGAATAATTACCGTGGGATAAAATATGGTCGGCTGTTCCATCAGATGCGCGTAATTATGCGCCTTCCAGTTGATACGGTCGGGCAGCACCCCTTCCAGATCCTGCCCACGCCCGCCGGGTTGTGCCGTCTTGAGGTCGTTGCCCGCCTTGCCCATTGCCGGCAGCCGTGTGCCCGCCATCCAGAACAGCATGACGAGTGTCCATAGGACCAGCACCGCCGCCGGTGCCAAAATCTGTGCCTGCATTTCCATTCACCCCCATCCGCCTGTTCGCCCGTCCTTTGGCCGAGGGGGCGCTCGGCTGTCAATCGGTCGCGCCCCGGCCCGCTGGATCGGTTTGCGGTTGCGATGCGTTCCCGTATGAACCCCCGCAACGGTGCCGCGATGCGCGGCCGATATGTGTCTTTTCTGGAGCCTGTTTCATGTCCACCATCCTCGTCATCGGCGCCGGCGGCGTCAGCTCGGTCTGCGTTCACAAAATGGCGCAGCTGTCTCAAATTTTTACCGACATTCATCTCGCCAGCCGGACGAAATCGAAATGCGACACGATCGCCGCCAGCGTGAAACAACGCACCGGAGTGGACATCGCGACTTACGAGATCGACGCTGAAGAAGTGCCGGCGATGGTCAATCTGATCGGCCGGGTGAAGCCCATTCTGGTCGTCAATCTGGCGCTTCCCTATCAGGATCTGCCGATCATGGATGCCTGTCTGGAGGCGGGCGTGTCCTATCTCGACACCGCCAATTACGAACCGCGCGACGAGGCGAAGTTCGAATATCACTGGCAATGGGCCTATCACGACCGGTTCAAGGACGCCGGTCTTATGGCGCTATTGGGCTCCGGTTTCGATCCCGGCGTGACGAGCGTGTTCACCATGTGGCTGAAGAAGCACAAGCTGAAGACCATCCGCCAGCTCGACATTCTCGACTGCAATGGCGGCGATCACGGGCAGGCCTTCGCGACCAACTTCAATCCCGAGATAAACATCCGTGAAGTCACCGCCCCGGCGCGGCATTGGAAGAACGGGGCGTTCGTCGAAACGCCCGCATTGAGCGAGCGCGCCACGTTCGACTTCGACGAGGTCGGCACGCGCAACATGTACATGATGTATCACGAGGAGCTGGAGAGCCTCACGAAGTTCAACCCCGAAATCGAACGCGCGCGGTTCTGGATGACCTTCGGCGACGAATACATCAAGCACCTCACCGTGTTGCAGAATGTCGGCATGACCGGCATCGAACCGATCCGTTATCAGGGCAAGGATATCGTGCCGCTACAATTTCTCGCGGCGGTCTTGCCCAAGCCCGAAACGCTTGGCGAGACCACCAAGGGCAAGACCAATATCGGCGTTATCGCGACTGGCGAGGCGCTGGATGGAAGCGGCGAAAAGACGTTCTACATCAACAACATCTGCAGTCACGAAGCGGCATACGAGGAAACCGGCAACCAGGCGGTCAGCTACACAACCGGCGTCCCCGCCATGATCGGCAGCGCGCTGATGGTGCAGGGCGTGTGGCAGGGCCGAGGCGTGTTCAACATGGAGCAGCTGGACCCCGATCCGTTCATGGACATGCTGAACCAGCACGGTCTTTCATGGCAGGTGAAGGCGCTGGACGGGCCGGTGTCGTTTTAGGTTTGGTTCACACGAAGGCACGAAGATGTCGAGCGATGATGAATTGTAAGAGCTTGCCAGGACCGTAGTTGATTGTGCGTTTCATATTCATGAAGACTTGGGGCCGGGGCTGCTGGAAAGTGCATATGGAGCGCTGATGGTCGAAGCTTTCAAGCAGTCTGGTATCTCTGGTCGTCGGCAGGTTCCGGTTGCGATGCGATATCGCGGTGTCGTGGTGGAAAATGCGTTCAAAGTAGATTTGCTTATCGAGGACCGGTTGATCGTCGAGCTCAAATCCATCGATAAGTTGCTTCCCGTTCACGGGAAGCAGGTCATGACCTACTTGCGGCTCATGGACCTACCCCTTGGCTTGTTGATGAATTTCGGTCAGGTGACCCTCAAAGACGGTCTGAAGCGCGTCGCCAATAATCATTTCTGAACCATACCGAAGCGCTGACCTCTTCGTGTCTTCGTGTGAACCCAAAGGAGCATAGCGCCCAAATGCAAACCCAGGCAGGCGATCCGGGCGCGTTCGCGCAGTTCGATTTGAACCGGGTAGACAGCCCCGCCTTCGTCGTCGATACCGCGAGGCTGCGCGCCAATCTGCAAATCCTCGCCGAGATCCGCGACGAGACCGGCATAAGAATGCTGTCCGCTTTGAAGGCATTTTCGATGTGGTCGATCGCGCCGTTGATCGGCGAATATCTCGACGGAACCTGCGCCTCCGGCCTGTACGAGACGCGGTTGGCGGGGGAGTTCTACGATGGCGAGATCAGCACCTATTGTCCCGCTTACAAGCCGGACGATCTCGATGAAATCTGCCGCCTGTCCGACCATGTGATCTTCAACTCCCCCGGGCAGATCGCCCGCGCCGCGATGCTGCTGGATCAGGCGCGATCGAGCGGGGGCGGGTTCGACGTCGGCCTGCGGATCAACCCGATGGTCGCGACCGGCGAAGTACCGCGATACGATCCTTCCACCCCCGGATCGCGGCTGGGATTCTCGATCGACCAACTGACCGAAGAACATATGGAAGGCGTCGACGGCATTCATTTTCACAATTTGTGCGAACAGGGCTTCGAGCCGCTTTCCCGAACGTGGGACAAGGTGTTCGACGCGATCGAACCCTATTTCGATCAACTGAAATGGATCAACATGGGCGGCGGCCACCATATCACCCGCGCCGATTACGAACGCGAGGAACTCATCGAATTCCTGCGCGACGCGAAAGAGGATACCGGCGCGGAAATCTACCTCGAGCCGGGCGAGGCGGTGGCCCTGGATGCCGGCATCCTCGTGGGCACCATTCTCGATAGCGGGGTGAACGAAACGCCCTTCGCCATTACCGATATCTCCGCCACCTGCCATATGCCCGATGTGATCGAGGCGCCCTATCGCCCCGCCATGCTGCATGAGGAAGAAAGCGACGACACGCCCGTACGACTGGGCGGGCCGTCCTGTCTGGCGGGTGACGTGATCGGCGATTACCGCCTGCCAGTGCCATGCGAACCGGGCCGGCGCATCGCATTTCTGGATCAGGCGCATTATTCGATGGTGAAAACCAACAGTTTCAATGGTGTGCCGCTCCCCTCCATCTGGGCGTGGGACAGCGAGACCGACCTGCTCGAACAGGTGCGGCAATTCGGGTACGAAGATTTTCGGAACCGTCTGAGCTGACCGCGTTGGTTGTTCAATGGGCTTGGCGATAGCGCGGGTAGCGACTATATCCGCCCGTCGCGCCCCAAAGTCTGCCCCGAAGCCTGTCCCAATGCCTGCCGGAACCTGCTGTATTGCCCCTATTTGCCAACGCCTTTGAACTGATACGCGCAGAGGCGCCGGACGCGCCGGTCATCTGCAACCGGCCGGACGCTGCCGCGCGCGCCGCGCGGTTCTTCGTCGATAAATTTCCCGGCAAATCGCTCTATGCGGTGAAGGCGAACCCATCGCCAGCGCTGCTGCGCGTCCTGTACGATAACGGCATTACCCATTTCGATGTGGCGAGCATCGCCGAAGTGCGCCTGACGCGGGAGGCGGTGCCCGATGCGACGCTGTGCTTCATGCATCCCGTCAAGACCGCTCGCGCGATTGGGGAGGCGTATCATACGCACGGCGTAAAAACCTTCAGCCTCGACACGCTGGACGAGCTGGAAAAGATCGTGGCGGCCTGCAGCGACGATGCCGGCAATCCCGCGAAGGATCTGCGCCTCGCCGTGCGGCTCCGCGTATCCAGCGAGTATTCCGAACTTTCGCTCGCATCCAAATTCGGCGTCGATCTGGCCGATGCGGGGCGATTGTTGCAGGTGACTCGCCAGCACTGCGACTGGCTGGGCATCTGTTTCCACGTCGGCAGCCAGGCAATGACGCCGTTCGCCTACGTACAGGCGCTCGAACGCGTCCGTGCCGCAATCGCCGATGCCAGCGTGGTCATCGACATGGTCGATGTCGGCGGCGGCTTCCCCAGCATCTACCCCGATATGGAACCGCCCCCGCTGGAGGATTATTTCGACGTTATCCACCGCCATTTCTACGAATTGCCGATCGCTTACAATGCCGAATTGTGGTGCGAGCCGGGGCGCGCGCTGGCGGCGGAATATTCCTCGCTAATCGTGCGGGTGGAAAAACGCCGGGGGGAGGAGCTGTTCATCAACGACGGCGCCTATGGCGCGCTCTACGATGCGGCGCATGTCGCCTGGCGTTTTCCGGTGGTAGTGCTGGACAAGGACCGTACCGGCACGCTGACCGAATTCGCGTTCTTCGGCCCGACCTGCGACGATGCCGATTATATGGCTGGCCCGTTCTTGTTGCCGGGCGATATCGCGACCGGCGATTATATTGAAGTGGGCATGATCGGGGCCTATGGCGCGGCGATGAAGACCGGCTTCAACGGCTTCGGCGACGCCGCGGAATACGACGTCGCGGACGAACCCATGGCATCCATGTTCCGCGGCGACCGCGCCGACCCGAGAATAATGGGGCGCGAAAACGATAATGTCATCAGTTTGCGGTAGGAGGGCGATGCAGCGTTGACGGCTAGATTGCGAACATCGGCGCCGGCGGTATGGTGTCGATAGACTTACAAACAAGGGGGGATCACGTGGAGTCTGTCAAAAAAAGGCTGGTCGGGACCTCTCTGGGCCGTTGGCTGTCCTCCGCGCGCGAGATCGCATCGCTGATTACTATTCCCCGCGTGGCTCTCGGTACGGTCGTCAACGACCAACTGGCGCTTCGCCTGCTTGCACAGCTGTGTCGGCCGAATGACGTCTTCGTCGACATCGGTGCCCATATCGGTTCGGTCATCGCGGAGGTGCGGCATAACTGCCCCGACGCACGGATTGTCGCTTTCGAGGCCATGCCCGACAAAGCGGCGTGGCTGACCGCCAAGTTTCCGGCGGTGGAGGTGCATTGCTGCGCGCTGTCCGATCGGACCGGTGAAGCCGAGTTTTTCATCAACCTCGACCAGAGTGGCTATAGTTCCCTTGCCGAACAGCAGGGCAGCGTCGACCGAATTACAGTCGAGATGAAACGCATCGACGACATGCTCGACCAGGCGGACCTGATCAAGATCGATGTCGAAGGTGCGGAGTTGGGGGTTCTACGCGGAGCGGTGCGGCTCATCGAAAGATGTCAGCCGCTCATCATGTTCGAAAGCGGGCCCGGCAATGTTCTCGGCTTTACCAAGGAAGGCATGTTCGAATTCTTTGCCGAGCGGGGTTACGGTTTGCTCGCCCCAAATCGGCTTGCCCATACCGGGGGTGCGATGACGCTGGACGGGTTCCTCGACAGCCACGAATACCCTCGCCGGACCACCAATTATTATGCGGTGCCTATGGGTCGATTCGACGAGTTCCGGGCGAGGGCCGCTGCGCTTTTCGTTCGATAACGGCCATTCGGCATGATAGTCCGTCACTTCGCGAACGAACGCTGTCCTACAGTCGCGGCGATGGCATACATAGATCGATTCGATTGTCCTTCATACGGAGATACGGATCATGCATGTTGCCCCGATTATCGCACCTGCCGCATTCACGCACACGCCGACAAAATTCGACACCACCGCCCGCATTCGGTTCCTCGACTGTCTGGCGAGCCATGGCAATGTGCGCAGCGCGGCGGCGAGGGTGGGGGTGAGCCGGGAGACGGCCTACCGCACGCGGCGGCGGGACCGCGGGTTTGCAGCGATGTGGGATGCGGCGTTGATCCATGCGCGTAGCGCGGCGGAGGCGGAGCTGGCGACCCGCGCCCTGGATGGCGTGCCGGTGCAGATATACGCGCGCGGCGAACATGTCGCGACATGGCATCGGCAGGACACCCGTCTGCTCCTTGCGCATCTGGGACGGTTGGACGCACGCATTGCCGATGATCATGCGGCGAACATGAACGCCGAACATTTCGACCAAAGACTGGCGGCCATGGCCGGGCATCGCGCATTGGAAGATTTTTCCGAGGCGGTTCGCACGATCCATGCACAAGGCGCGTCCGCCGGCATACCTTGCGCCGATATCGATAATGATGACGAAGGCAACGCCGTCGTTACGGACGATGCCATTCCGAGCCGCGCGGACTATGCATGAGCCGCTGGGGAGCACGCGGCGCAATCCGCATCGACGGGGGCGGGTTACGACGATCCCTGGGGTCTGGGGGATCTCGCCGATGCGGATGGCGACGTTCATGCCGATGCCGATGCCGATGCCGGTGCCAACGCCGAGACCGACGCCCGCGCAGAGCACGACATGATGGAGGAGGACGCGTCCGACCTCGCCATAGACAACGCGATTGCGCAGGCCGAGGCGCGGTGGGACCGTTGGGATACGGATGGGTGCGCCTTGCTCGACCGTATTCTTGACGGGCACGCGGCAACGTGCGCGCCGGAAGGCCCATCTGCCGAAATCGTCAGTGCCCGGGACGGGGCCATGGATAGTCAGGACGGTGTCAGATGTGTCAACCGCGCAGCCCGGCGGCGGGCCATGAAGGTCCAGATGAAGGCGGAACGAAAGGCAGCGCGGACGCACGCGGGGGTGCGGCCAGCCTCATCCAATCAGCGCTAATCGAAGTGGGACGAGGTTGATCGTTCAGTCGAACCCGACGAACCGCACCGCCTCGTCCACCGGACGGCGTTCCGACACCACGGCGTTGGCGGGGAAATCCTCGTCCGGCCAGCCCATCGCGACCGCTTTCATGATCACCTGATCGTCCGGGATGTTCGCATGTTCGCGTACCACCGGGCTCTGCATGATGCCCTGCGAATTGATGACGCAGCCAAGTCCCCGGCTCCATGCGGCATTGACCAACGCAGTCGTGGCCGCGCCGCAATCGAAGGCGGTATCGTCGCTGCCGGACAATTCTTTGTCGTAGGCGATGATGACACACACGGGCGCATCGAACTGGCGAAAACCGCGCAGGACCCAATCCTGCCGCCCGTCCTTGTCGTCCCGTTCGATGCCCATTGCGCCGAACAGCTGCTTGGCCACGCCGACCTGCCGTTCGCGGTGGACACCGGCAAAGGCTTCGCCCCGCCGAAACTCGCGACTGTCGGGTTCGCCGGCCAGGATACGGGTCGTATTGCCCGTACGAATACGGTCCAGCGGCTCGCCGGTGATGACGTGGAAATGCCATGGCTGGGTGTTCATGCTCGTGGGGGATCGCATGGCGAGGGTCAGTATCTCCTCGATCAAGGCGCGCGGAACCGGCTTGTCGAGATAGCCGCGAATGCTGCGCCGGCTGCGTACCACTTCGTCATATTGCACGACCGTATGTCTCCAGATTGTTCGCACGCAGACGTGCCGTAAGCGGCGGAGCGGGGCAAGCCCGGCGTCGTATCGGAGAGGTCGGATCAGCTCACTTCGAGCAGTTTGGGTTGCGACTGGTCGCGTTTGCCCTCCGTCGGGCCGGCGGTGCCGGGTTTCTTCGGCAGACCGGCCGATGCGATAGTGTAGGGCGAAACGCGGTGGCGGGTGCACAATGCGCCCGATCCGTCATTGGTCAGCGCGGTTTCGAATTGCACGCCGAAGGTATCGTCTGCCACCCGTGCGACCTTGCACACGGCAAGCTGCCCTTCGCCAAGGTCGAGGACGAGGTCCATATCCTTATGCAGGCCGATGATGCCCTGCACCCCCGCGCCGCGTTCGGACAGGTCGCGCATGACCGCGTTGTAGTAATAATCTTCGTGGATCACACCGATGCGGCGATAGACCGATCGCCGGTCCGGGGTGTAGGTGTCGGGTCCGTCCGGCCGAATCGTGAAATCCCCGCTGGCGATCTTTTCCAGCACCTTGTCTTCGGGCAGGGGCCGGGAATAGATGAACCCCTGAACAAGGGTCGCGCCCTTGGATCGTACGACTTCCAGCTGGTCGAAGGCTTCGACGCCCTCCACGGTGGTTTCCATGTTGAGCGCGTTGGAAAGCCCGATGATGGCGGCGATGATCTTGGCGCTGTTCTTGTCGTCCTGCGTACAGCTGTCGACGAAACTCTTATCGACCTTGATCTTGTCGAACGGGGCCGCGCGCAGGTAACTGAGGGACGAATAGCCGGTGCCGAAATCGTCCAACGCGATGCGGACCCCGATGTTCTTCAGGGACTTGAACATCTTTTCGGTTTCGTCATTGTCGCCGACGAAAATGCTCTCCGTCAGTTCGAGCTCCAGCCGGTTGGGCTCCAGTCCCGAATGGGCGAGGCTGCGGGTGACGACGGCGGGAAAATCCTGATTGGCGAATTGCACGGCGGACACATTGACCGCGACCTTGACGCTTTTGGGCCATCTCGTCGCCGCTTCGCACGCGGTGCGCATGGCCCATTCGCCCAGCACGTTGATGAGGTCGCTCTCCTCCGCCACCGGGATGAACATGCCCGGCGACACGAAACCGCGATCGGGATGGTGCCAGCGCATCAGCGCTTCCAGGCATACGACGTTGCCCGTCTCGACCTCGACCACCGGCTGGTATTGCAGGTGTAGCTGGTCCGCCTCCAGCGCGATGCGCAGTTCCTCCAGGATCGCCTGGCGCACCTCCTCCTCGTTCTTGAGGTCGGATGCGTAGAACCGGAACTGCCCGCGCCCGCCATTCTTCGCGGCATACAGCGCGAGGTCGGCGCTGGCGACCAGCGCCTCCTTCGTTTCGCCGTCGAACGGGGCCACTGCGATGCCTACCGAAGCGCCGATGATCGCGCGCTTGTCGTCCTCCAGCGCATAGGGCTGCGACAGGATCTGGATGATCTTGTCTGCCAGCTCGCCCAGCTTTTCGCGGTCGTCCTGGTCGGGCACGATGACCTGAAATTCATCGCCGCCCAGCCGGCCGATCATGCCCCGATCGCCAACGATGGATTTCAGCCGTTCGGCAACTTCCTGCAACAGGGCATCGCCGGCCTGATGGCCCAGCGTGTCGTTGACGCGTTTGAACTTGTCGAGGTCCAGCATCAGCAGCGCGCAGGCCCGACCGCCGGACTTGTTCGCCGCCAGCCGCCCTTCGATGTTCCGGTCCATCTTGTGACGGTTGGCAAGGCCGGTCAGCGAATCGAATTCAGCGAGCTTGCTGTCGACGATCTTGCGTTCATATTCGACCGTGACGTCGCTTGCATTGCCGCGATAGCCGATGAATTCGCCCGCATCGTCGCGCAGGGGATAACCCGATAGCGACCACCAGGTTTGGCGCACGTCGTTGGCCGATTTTTCGTAGGAATAACGGACCACCTGATCGCGTATCTTGTTGCGGGCCTTGATCTGGAATTTCAGCGACCGGCTGCCGCTGCTGCCCTGATTGTCCGTGTCGATCTCGAAGATTTCTTCGATCGGTTTGCCGATCAGATCGGCGGGATTGCGATCCAGTTTCTTCACGGCCTGATCGGCAAGATATATCAGCTTGCCCTGTTCGTCCGTAGCCCAGATCCATCCGATGCCCGCACGATCGAATTCATCGAGCACGCGGAGGCGGAGATCGGCATCGGTGACAGGCGTCGCGATTTCGGATTCGGGTGCCGAGGTCTTGCCTCGGAAGAGCGACCTCACCGACATGGGGGATTGGGGAGTTTTGTGTGTGCGACGCGAACCATGAAAATCGGCGTATGGAAAAACGGTTACCATCGGCTTAAGGATGGTGCCTGTCGCATAGGGTTGGCGCAAACAAAATTGCCGACGGCCAGCAGGTTACGGCCGCTTGACCCTATGCCGTATTCAGGCCGCCTGCTTCAATTCCAGATCGAGCCGGTCCCAGATTTCCAACAGTGCGCCGGTCAAATCTTCCATCATCTGCGCCGTGTGGGCCGGGCCGGGCGTAAAGCGCAGCCGTTCCGTTCCGCGTGGAACGGTTGGGAAATTGATGGGCTGCACATAGGCACCATATTCCGCCAGCAGGATATCGCTGATCTTCTTCGCCCGGATCGGATCGCCGACCATCAGTGGCACGATATGCGTCTCGCTGGGCATGACGGGCAGGCCGGCGTCGCGCAGTTTGTTCTTGAGGAAAGCGGCGTTGGCCTGCTGCGCCTCGCGCTCCTCGCTCGATCCCTTCAGGTGCTTCACCG
>JBASAR010000002.1:0-3905 GCA_049650705.1 Pontixanthobacter sp.
CGATCGCAGAACGGTCGGACGCGCAATCGGCCGAACTCGGCATTCAAAGCACGCCGACATTCATCCTCAACGACCGGGTACTCGACGTGCGCAGCTGGTCCGATCTGGAACCCCTGTTGCAACAGGCTGGCGCGCGATAGAAATGGTGAAGGCCAAGGCGGGCCGATGCGGTCTGGCCCACAAACGCCAGCATGCGGCGCTGCAATCGAAAATCATGGTCCATCATACGCCGTAGCGTATGGCCCAGTCGATCAACGCTCTGTCGGAGAATCCAACGCCAAGAGTTCAGGCAGCAATAGCGGCGGCAAGGCGGTCACGCATACGCTGCAATTGGTCGCGCAGATCGCTCCGGGATAACAGAGTATCGTCTGAACCTGCGGCGGCCGAATTGTCACTCGCGGCGAGTGGGACCTGAGATTTCGAACTGAAGAGCGATCCTGCCCGTGTCTCCGTTGGCGATGCGGAATTTCCCGGATCGACCAGCGGCGCCACGGCGGGGGTCAATCCTTCCGCCGATGTCGCGGCGCTTACTCCCGCGTCCACCGGTTCGGCGATACCCTCCGTCCCGCTGTCTTCAATATCCTGCAACGCGCCCTTCAGTGTAAAACCCCGTACGTTCACCAAGGTATTGATCCGTTCGATCAGCGCGACATCGGATGGTCTGTAATAGCGGCGATTACCGCTCCGCTTCAAAGGCTCCAGCATCGGGAATTGCTGTTCCCAATAGCGCAAGACATGGGTCTTGATCCCGACGGCACGGCTAACCTCGCCGATCGTGCGCAACGCGCCGTCATCCTTCCCATCGTCGAATTCGGCGGCCATGTGGTATCTATCCTATGCGATGTCGCGTGGGTTCATGCACCCTTTGCGATGCGGTCTTTCAATAGCTGGCTTGCGCGGAAAGTCATTACCCGGCGCGACGTGATCGGCACTTCGACACCGGTTTTGGGATTACGGCCGACCCGTTCGCTTTTATCGCGAAGAACGAAACTGCCGAAGCCGGAAACTTTGACGTTCTGTCCCTTGCCCATGGCATCGCACATTTTGGCAAGAATGGATTCCACCAGATCGAGCGATTCCGCGCGGCTCAAACCCATTTTGCGGTTGATCGTTTCCGCCAGATCGGCGCGGGTGAGCGTACTTCCTGATCGCGACATGCCATCACTCCTTCATGGTGCGACCCTTGAAATCATGCGGGGCCGAACCTTCCGGCCAAGTTTCATTTCCATACCGATATTGTCGAACCGTCGCAAATATTTCCAGCAGGAAAAATTATCAATTGTTACATCCTTACGAGCGATGCGCCCCAGGTAAAGCCGCCGCCCATGGCCTCGAACATCACCAGATCACCCGCTTTGATCCGTCCGTCCAGAACCGCCGTATCAAAAGCGAGCGGCACCGATGCGGCCGATGTGTTGGCATGACGGTCCACCGTGACGATCACCTTTTCGGGCGGAAGGCCCAGCTTTCGTGCGGTCGCGTCCAGGATGCGGGCGTTGGCCTGATGCGGAACCACCCAATCGATGTCCTGCGGTTTCAGCCCTGCGTCATCCAGCGTTTCATGCAGCACTTGCGCCAGATTGACGACCGCGTGGCGGAACACTTCGCGGCCCTTCATGCGTAATTTGCCGACCGTGCCGGTGGTCGACGGCCCACCATCGACATACAGCAATTCGCCATGCGCACCGTCGGCATGCAGCTTGGTGGCGAGAATGCCCGGCCCGTCCGTGCGCACTTCCTGCACCTCCAGCACGATGGCGCCCGCGCCGTCGCCGAACAACACGCATGTGCCGCGGTCGTCCCAATCCAGAATGCGGCTGAAGGTTTCGGCACCGACCACCAGAGCGCGCGTGCCCATCCCCGTACGCAACATGGAATCCGCCGTCGCCATCGCATAGAGAAAACCGGAACATACGGCCGCGACATCGAACGCGATGCCGCCATGGCATCCCAACGCATCCTGCACCCGGGTGGCGGTCGCGGGGAAGGTCTGGTCGGGCGTGGCGGTCGCCAGCACGATCAGATCGATATCCTGCGCCGACCACCCGGCTGCCTGAATGGCTTTGCGCCCGGCTTCGATGGCGAGGGTCGCGGTGGTTTCGCCGTCCTGTGCCAAATATCGTTGGCGAATACCGGTCCGCTCCACGATCCATTCGTCGCTGGTATCGACGCGCTTGGCGAGTTCGGCATTGGTGACCGGCTGGCCGGGCAGGGCCGAACCGCTGCCGCAGATCACCGAACGGATCACGCGGTCGCCTGATTTCCGCTATCGGTGCGAAGGGCCGCGAGATCGTCCGCGATGCGGCTGGTCAGATTGTCTTCCAGCAACCGGGCGGCCACGGTGACGGCATGGGCCACGCCGCCCGCAGTTGCGCTGCCGTGGCTTTTCACGACCACGCCGTTGAGGCCGAGAAACACCGCGCCATTATGGTTGTTCGGGTCGAGATGGTGTTTCAGCAATTCGGTGGCGGGGCGCGACACCAGGAAACCGATCTTCGACCGCAGCGAGCTGGTGAACGCGGCGCGCAACAGATCGGTGACGAACCGCGCCGTCCCCTCGATCGCTTTCAACGCGATATTGCCGGAAAATCCGTCCGTCACCACGACGTCCACTTCGCCCCGATTGATCTTGTCGCTTTCGACATACCCTTCGAACCGCATATGCAGCCCCTGCGCCGCCTGCAATTGCGTCGCGGCATCGCGCAACCTGTCGAAACCCTTGTTTTCTTCGGTCCCGATGTTGAGGAGGCGCACGCGGGGCTGGCGACCCAGAATGATGCGCGAATAGGCCGCGCCCATGACGGCGAATTGCACCAGATTGCGCGCATCCGCTTCGGTATTGGCGCCAAGATCCAGCATGATGACGTCGTCGTCTTCCAGCGTCGGCATGACGGCGGCGAGCGCGGGCCGGTCGATGCCCGGCATGGTGCGCAATGCCACCAGGCTCATCGCCATCAGCGCGCCGGTATTGCCCGCGCTGACCGCTGCGCCGGCGTCGCCTTCTTTTACGGCATGAACAGCAAGACCCATCGATGTGCGCTTGGCGCGGCGCAACGCCTGCGTCGGCACCTCGTCCCCGCCCACGACATCGTCGCAATGCAGGATCTCGGACGCGCCGCGCAGATTCGGATGACGGGTCAGTGCCTCGGCGATCTGGGGTTCGTCACCGACCAGCAGGAATTTGAACCGATCGTGGCGACGGCGCGCTTCGGCTGCGCCTTCGATCATCACGCGCACGCCCTCGTCGCCGCCCATCGCATCGATTGCGATACGCGGCAGGGTCATGGGCACGTTCTCCGGATGACGGTATTAAAGGCCGACGGCGATGACTTCGCGGCCGTTATAATGGCCGCACGCGTTGCACAGATTATGCGGACGCTTCAATTCGCCGCAATTGTTGCATTCGTGGAATGCTTCGGGCGACAACGCATCATGGGCACGGCGATTGCCGCGACGATGCGGCGAAACTTTTCTTTTAGGGACAGCCATAGCGGCACCTGTTCCTTGAATGGGACTGCAAAACGAAAAACCGGTCTAGGCCAAGGCAAACCGGCGCACAAGGGTGCGACAATCACCGGACGTTCACGGGAAGATGCGCGCTATAACGACTTATCGGGCCGTTGCAAGGATCAACCCGCTGGCGTAGCGCACTTCGCGAAACCGCCATTTACGCAAGGATATCGCCGATGCTTCTGCCCACCACCCTTTGCATGGCCGCCGCCGCCGCGATTACCGCGCTATGGCTGATGATCCGGGTCGGTCAGGTCCGCAATTCGCAGAATGTCAGCGTGGGCGATGGCGGCGATGACCGGGTGATCCGGCGGATGCGTGCCCATGCCAATTTCGTGGAGACGACGCCGTTCGCGCTGGTTCTGGTCGCGGCCATCGAATTGACGGGCAAGGGA
>JBASAR010000003.1:0-2513 GCA_049650705.1 Pontixanthobacter sp.
AGACGCGCCGTATCGGATTTGCCCGTCATGCCATTCGTACGGCGACTTCGTTCATGAAACGCACGTCGTCCCCATCGGCCAGCCAACGCGCTTCCCCACCTATCGCGCCCAGCATCTGAACGAGATCGTCCTGTTCCGCCTTCGCGTAATTGCCCAGTACATGCCCGTTCACCGCTTCCTTGTGACCGGGATGGCCGATGCCGATGCGGATGCGGCGATAGTCGAGATCGCAATGCTGCCCGATACTGCGCAAACCGTTATGTCCGGCATGGCCGCCGCCCTGTTTGACCTTGATCTTGTTGGGTACGAGATCGAGTTCGTCATGGAACACGGTCAGCGCATCGGTCCCTAATTTGTAAAACCGCAGGATCTCGCCGACGGCTTGCCCACTTTTGTTCATGAAGGTCGCCGGTTTCAAAAGGATGATCCGATGCACACCGATGCGCCCTTCCTGCATCCACCCCTGGAACTTCTTCTGGACAGGGGCGAAATCGTGCATATGCGCGATTACATCCAGCGCCATGAAGCCGACATTGTGCCGGTTCATCACATATTGCGGTCCGGGATTGCCGAGGCCTGTCCATATCTGCATGCCCCGCCGTTAAAGCGAATGGGGCGCTTCCTCAACCGCCGCTGCAATCTTCGATACGGTCCGTCGAACATGCAAAAACACCGGCCGCGCTTTCACGGGGCCGGTGTTTGAGTTTCGTCGAACACAAGGGGGGAAAGCCGGGTTAGCTGCCCTTGTCTTCCTGTTCCTGTGCCGCATCGTCATCGGGGCCCTGTTCGGTCGCGGCGGTTTCGCCTGGCTCCATGCCTTCGCCGGTCTGGCCTTCTTCCTCGTTGCCTTCGGCACCTTCCTCTTCGGATTTGCGCAGCGCGGATGGCGCGACCAATCCTGCGATGGTGTAGTCGCGATCGGTAATCGCGCTTTGCGCACCCTCAGGCAAAGTGATCTCGCTGATGTGGATGGAATCGCCCACTTCCATTCCGGTAACGTCGATCTCGATCTCTGACGGGATCTTGTCGACTTCGCAGATCAGGTCGAGTTCGTGGCGGACCACGTTGAGGACGCCGCCTTTCTTCAGGCCGGGCGATTCTTCTTCATTGACGAAGACAACGGGGATGGCGACTTCGATCTTCGAACCCTTCGTCAGACGAAGAAAATCCGCATGGACGGGCCGATCGTTGACAGGGTGGAACGCGACATCCTTAGGGATGGTGCGAACTTTCTTGCCGTCCACTTCGACCATCACGATCGAGTTCATGAAATGGCCGGTCATCAATTGTTTGACCAGCAACTTCTCCTCGACATGAATCGGGGTTGCGTCTTGCTTGCCGCCATAGATCACGGCGGGGACACGGCCTTCGCCACGCAATGTACGGGAGGCTCCCTTGCCAACCCGTTCGCGTGGCTCGGCCGGCAGTTGCAGAGCGTCGCTCATAAATATTGCCTTTCGAATTTCTGATTAGTCGTTCTCTTTTCCGCGAACACACCTCCAGGGATGAACATGCCGGGAAAGGCTGCGCCATTAGAACGAAGGGGGCGATTTGGCAAGTTCGCAGATACGGCGAGAACCACCAGCAGCCGCTCGTCCGCGGTTCAGCCGGATTACTGAATGCGCCGAACGGTGTAGCCGCGCCGTGCCAACAGGATGGGCAAACCGTCCGATCCCGCCATATGCGACGCGCCGACCGCAACCATCAACGGTCCCTGCGCCCGCATCCATCGGTCGATCGCATCCCCCCATCGCAGATTTCGATCGACCAGCAACGCGTCGCGCAGTTCGGGATCGGCCAGAATGCCTTCGCGCGCGCGCATGGCCAATGCGCCCATATCACCGCTGCGCCAGATACGCACGAGCTCGCGATACTCCGCTGCCCGATCGTCATCCGCATCCGCTGCGATCGCTTCCAGCAGATCGCGCTGGTCGCGGGCCGGCAATCGGTCGAAGATGGACAGCTGCGCACGCGCCCCTTCCAAAACCAGAATGTCGTCGATTTCCTCGACAAGTGCGCGATCGACGCCGTTCTGCGACGATGCGGGCGAACCGACCTGCGCCAATGTCAGCGCCGCCGCCCAGCTTTCGGTCGTAGCGAAATGGTCCGGCGTGTAGCCGCCCGCCTGCATCAAACGCGACAGATCGTCGCGCAGCGGAGGCTTCACCCTGTCGAGCAATGGCGGCAATCCGCCCGAACGTGCAAGTTCGGCGAATATCGCGCCCAATTCGTCATCCTGCCCCAGTTCCGATATTTCCAGCACCAGTGCGTCCGACGATGCGATCGCACGGTCCAGCATGGGCGTGCGCCAGCGCACACCATCGGGGAGGGAATGGATCGTGCCGAAGAGCCATCCCTCCACCTCGCCCGCATCGTTTTCGACGATCCATAGGGCGGGGCTGGGGTCGCCCATGTTCTCCGTTGGCGATGCGGCGGGCTGACAGGCGGCCAATGCGATGGGGGCCAGCACACTACATGCCAGCCCCCTTGCAAACCGGATCGATGCCGACATC
>JBASAR010000004.1:0-1606 GCA_049650705.1 Pontixanthobacter sp.
CTGTCGCCATGGGGGTGATAATTCCCCATCACGTCGCCGACGATCTTCGCCGATTTGCGGTAGGGCCGCCCGGCGACAAATCCGCCTTCCTGACTGGCGAACAAAATGCGGCGGTGTACGGGTTTCAGGCCATCACGCACGTCCGGGAGCGCCCGGCTGACGATTACGCTCATCGCGTAATCGAGATAGCTAGTCTTCATCTCCTCTACGATGTCGATACGCCCGAAATTTTCAGGCGTCGCAGGGCTTTCGAGCGTTCCGGTGGTATCGTTCAAGACATCTCATTTCCCGTGCCGCAAGGACACGTTTCAGCATGTGTACAACCCTAAATCAAATCGCGCAGGGCGACCACCGAAACATCGGACGCCGACCCCACATTCCCCGGGTTGTCCACACTTGCCTGAAGGGGAGCAACGCCGGCCTCGACAGCCGCGTGTTCAAAGATCGTTCAGCCGGTTTGCGCGATAACGATCACAACATGGAACGCAGCGCATTTTGCAGCGTTTGATTTTACGATTTGGCGATTACAGCCTGACACATTTTTTCGGGAGAGTTTCAATGGTTTCCTTTACCTCTATCACCCAAAAAAGCCGATGCGGTTCCAGTCTCACGCTGGCGATTGCACTGATTTGCGGCACTGCCCTTACGGCGGGTGTGCTGGAAGCACCGGCTGCTGCGCAAAAGAAAGATGCGGCAAAGGAAGCCAAAGCGAATTACTCGAAGGATTTCGTGAAAGCATACACAGCGGCGAATGCGTTTATGACGGCAGAGCCGGCCGACACGGCAAGCGCCAAGGCCGCACTTCCTAGTGTCGTCTCCGCGATAAGTACGGCGGACGATCGCATGGCGACCGGCCAGTATATCGTGACGATCGGTCAAGCTACATCCGACGATGCGATGACGCGGCAAGGCCTTGAAATGATGCTCGCAAGCGGGAAAGTCTCCCCTGAAAACCGCGCTGCATATCTCGTAAATGTGGCAGATCTTGCCCGACGTGCCGGTGATATGGATGCGGCGCGCACCAACTTCATGGCCGCGCACGATGCTGGTCACGTGAAGGACGATCTGCCGCCGATCATCGCGTCGACCTACTTCGATGAAAACCGGTTCGATGAAGGCATCGGGTATTTGCGCGGGTTGGTGGATGCGCAGATTGCTGCCGGGCAGACGCCGAACCCGATGTGGATCAACTACGCCTTCAGTTCTGCTTACAATAACGATCAAACCGATGAAGCGATGGAATTGGCAGGGTTGGCCGTGCAGTATCATCCGAACGAAAAGAACTGGCGCAATGCGATCGCCGTGCAGCGCAATCTGTCACAGATGAGCGACGATACGATGCTCGATCTAATGCGTTTGGCAAAGCGCACCAACACGCTGCAAGATGCGCGTGATTACGGCGATTATATCGAGACTGCGGATGCGAGACGTCACCCAGGTGAAGTCGATGTGGTTCTTCGCGAGGGGATCGCTGCCGGCGTATTGAAGTCGAGCGACCCCTTCGTTGCCGAAGCGCGCCAGACGGTCGATGCGCAGTTGGCTGCGGATAGGGCGGAACTGCCGTCTTTGGAACGGGACGCCCTCAAGTCCGACGCGACTGCCGTTA
>JBASAR010000005.1:0-2407 GCA_049650705.1 Pontixanthobacter sp.
TGGTCGGGGAAGCCGAACTGGTCATGGCCGAAGTCGATGCGGCGGGCGGCATGACGAAATATGTCGCTAGCGGCGCGCCCAAGGCCGCGATCGAACGCGCCGCGGCGGAAAAGCAGGCCAGCGTGGACAAGGGCGAAACGGTCATCGTCGGCGTCAACAAATATCGTCGCGACAAGGAAGACGAAATCGACACGCTCGATATCGACAACCACAAGGTACGCGAAGGTCAGATCGCGCGGTTGAAAGCCAATCGCGAAGGGCGGGATGAGGACGCGTGTCAGGCGGCGCTGGATGCTTTGCGGGACGGCGCGAAGTCTGATGGAAATCTGCTTGCGCTCGCCGTTGATGCGGCCCGCCAGCGCGCTACTCTTGGCGAGATATCCTCCGCGATGGAAGATGTGTTCGGCCGCTACGATACCATCCCCACGCCGGTGAAGGGCGTGTACAAGACCGCCTACGAATTCGACAGACGCTGGCAGCAGGTGCTGGACGGCGTGCAATCCGTCGAACGTCGCCTGGGCCGCAAGCCGAAGATCATGGTCGCCAAGATGGGCCAGGACGGCCACGATCGCGGCGCGAATGTAATCGCCAGCGCCTTTGCCGATATGGGTTTCGAAGTGGTTAGCGGCCCGCTGTTCCAGACACCTGCCGAAACGCTGGAAATGGCGCTGGAGCAGGACGTCGATGCGATCGGCGCAAGCAGCCTGGCGGCGGGGCACAAGACGCTGATCCCCGAACTGATCGATTTGCTAAAGGGCGCGGGTCGGGGCGATATTAAAGTGATCGCAGGGGGCGTGATCCCGCAAAAAGACTACGATTATCTGCGCGATGCCGGGGTGCAGGGCATTTACGGACCGGGTTCGAACGTGGTGGAATGCGGAGCGGACATGCTGCGCTTACTGGGCCACAACATGCCGCCTGCGGGCGAGGAACTGGAGGCGGCGGAGTGAGTGACATTGAGGATAAAACCAGTCCGTTAAGTAAGCGCCAAGACGACGGGCTGACATTCGAATATGATTTTTACAAATCCATGTGTTCGTTTAGCTTGCTCACACTTGGCGGCGTGCTGACCCTAACAGGAACTTTCGCCGCCGAAATAGCTGAGTGGCAGCTTATTTTGATCAGCGTTTTATTGGCCATCGCAGGTATCATAGCGTTTCAGTGTCTGACTGAAACGGTTCAGATCGCAAATGGAAGTCGTGCAAATGGAGCTTGGATGAAACATGGCCTAAAAATGAGCTCGCTGAGTTTCGCGGCCGGTGTCGGCATCGCGATAAGTGCGATTATCGGAGCCCTAACTTGACCCAACCCCGCATCGACTGGACCCGCGACGAGATAGCCGCGCTGTTCGACCTCCCCTTCACCGAACTGCTATTCCGCGCTGCCACCGTCCATCGCGAGAACCACGCGCCGGAGCAGGTGCAGCTTTGTACGCTGCTTAGCATCAAGACCGGCGGATGCCCCGAAGATTGCGGCTATTGCAGCCAGTCGGTCCATGCCGACAGCGGCGTCGCGGCGACCAAGCTGATGGAC
The DNA here is from genome assembly GCA_049650705.1 of Pontixanthobacter sp. Taxonomy (GTDB): domain Bacteria; phylum Pseudomonadota; class Alphaproteobacteria; order Sphingomonadales; family Sphingomonadaceae; genus Pontixanthobacter. The sequence goes on from JBASAR010000005.1 coordinate 1,534, forward strand.
GTGCAGGCGGTCCTGCAATCCGCCGCGCAGGCGAAGGATCATGGCAGTCAGCGTTTCTGCATGGGCGCCGCTTGGCGCAATCCCAAGGACCGCGACATGCCCGCGATCGTGGAAATCGTGAAGGGCGTGCGCGAGATGGGGCTGGAAACCTGCATGACGCTGGGCATGCTGACGCCCAAACAGGCGGACATGCTGGCCGAGGCGGGGCTTGATTATTACAACCACAATATCGACAGCAGCCCGGAATATTACGAGCGCGTCATCTCGACCCGCAAGTTCGACGAGCGGATCGAGACGCTCGACCATGTACGCGGCGCGGGCATAAATGTCTGCAGCGGCGGCATTGTCGGCATGGGCGAAACGCGCGATGACCGGGTCGGCTTCGTCCACACGCTCGCCACCCTGCCGCAGCATCCCGAAAGCGTGCCGGTCAATGCGCTGGTGCCGGTGAAGGGCACGGTACTGGGCGACATGCTGGCCGATACGCCGATGGCCAAGATCGACGATATCGAGTTCGTCCGTACCGTGGCCGTGGCGCGGATCACCATGCCGATGAGCATGGTCCGCCTCTCCGCCGGGCGTGAGAGCATGAGCGATGCGGCGCAGGCGCTGTGTTTTCTGGCAGGTGCGAATTCGATCTTCACGGGCGACAAATTGCTGACCGCGCCCAATGCGGGCGACGACACGGATGCGGCGTTGTTCGAACGGTTGGGGCTGACCGCGTTGCAGGGTGAGGAACCGATGCGTGCGACCGGCGTGCTGGAGCCAGCGGAGTGAGCTTCGGCGCCGCATTCGTGCTACTGACCCAGGCGCTGCCCTATGGCGGGGCCGAATGCGATCAGGCGATTGCGGATAGCGGGGTTCAGTTCGAGTT
>JBASAR010000006.1:0-23428 GCA_049650705.1 Pontixanthobacter sp.
TGCCCAAGGTGCGCGAAGTGGTCGAAAACTTCTTCGGCAAAAAACCGCATACCGGCGTCAACCCGGATGAAGTCGTCGCCATGGGCGCCGCCATTCAGGCTGGCGTGCTGCAGGGCGACGTGAAGGATGTGCTGCTGCTCGACGTGACGCCACTCTCGCTGGGTATCGAGACATTGGGCGGTGTGTTTACCCGCATGATCGACCGCAACACGACCATTCCGACGAAGAAGTCGCAGACCTATTCGACGGCTGAGGATAATCAGCAGGCGGTGACAATCCGCGTGTTCCAGGGCGAACGAGAAATGGCGGCCGACAACAAGATGCTGGGCAATTTCGATCTGGTCGGCATCCCCGCCGCACCGCGTGGTGTCCCGCAGGTCGAGGTAACGTTCGATATCGACGCCAACGGCATCGTGAATGTCTCTGCCAAGGACAAGGGCACGGGCAAGGAACAGCAGATCCGTATCCAGGCATCGGGTGGTCTCAACGACACCGACATCGAACAGATGGTGCAGGACGCGGAAAAGTTCGCGGAAGAAGACAAGAAGCGCCGCGCGCAGGCCGAGACCCGCAATCAGGCGGATAGCCTCGTGCATTCGACCGACAAGCAATTGGAAGAACATGGCGACAAGATCAGTGCCGACTTGAAAACCGAAGTCGAAGGCGCGCTTGCGGAAACCAAAACCGCGATGGAAGGCGATGACCTCGACACGATTGAGGAGAAGGTGAAAGCTCTGACCGAAGTCGCCATGAAGATGGGTCAGGAAATCTATCAGCAAGAACAGGCCAATGCCGGTTCTGCTGATGGTGCTGCCGACGCAAGCGAGAATGCGGATACGCAGGACGACGACGTGGTCGACGCGGAGTTTTCCGAAGTGAATGAAGACGAGAAGGGCTGAACCCTTTCGATGAAAACCCGAACCGTCGCTGACGCGCCTGTGGGGCATGTCGGCGGCGGTCGGAGTTTGGATGAACTCTATGTCTTCGACCCAGACCGATTTCTACGAATTGCTCGGCGTATCGCGCGATGCCGACGGCGCGACGCTGAAATCTGCCTACCGCAAGCAAGCGATGCAATTCCATCCCGACCGCAATCCCGGCGACAAGGATGCGGAAGCCCGTTTCAAAGCTGTTGGCGGTGCATATGAATGTCTGAAAGATCCGCAAAAACGCGCTGCTTACGACCGTTATGGTCATGCCGCGTTCGAGCAGGCGGGCGGCTTCGGTGGGGGCGGCCAGCAGGATTTCGGCGATATCGGCGACATCTTCGAAACGATCTTCGGCAGTGCGTTCGGTGGCGGCGGACCGCAAGCCGGGCGGCAGCGCGTGCGGCGTGGTGCCGATTTGCGTTACGACATGCAGATTACGCTCGACGATGCGTTTCACGGCAAGACCACGCAAATCGAAATCGAGGTATCGCAGCCTTGCGACACCTGCGCAGGGACAGGCGCCGAACCCGGGACCGGAACGCGCGGCTGCAACCTTTGTCACGGACATGGCAAGGTCCGGGCCAAACAGGGTCTGTTCGTCGTTGAACGCCCCTGTCCCAACTGCAACGGACAGGGCGAAGTCATTGAAAGCCCGTGCGGCACGTGCCGGGGCGAGGGCACGGTCGATTTGCCACAGACTTTGGATGTCGACATTCCCCCGGGCGTCGATACAGGCACACGCATTCGCCTGTCGGGCAAGGGTGAAGCCGGTCCACGCGGTGCGCCATCGGGCGATCTTTATATTTTCGTCCATGTGAAGGATCACGGCGTGTTCCTGCGCGAGGGCACGACGTTGATGTCGCGCGTTCCGATCAGCTTCACCACCGCCGCATTGGGCGGGACCATCGATATTCCTGACCTCGACGGTGACAGCAACCAGGTGGACATCCCCGCTGGTATTCAAACCGGCAAACAGCTGCGCGTGCGCGGGGCGGGCATGCCCGTTCTGCAAGGGCGCGGGCGCGGCGATCTGGTGGTCGAGATATCGGTTGAAACGCCGACGCGTCTGTCCAAGGAACAAAAGGATCTTCTCCGGCAGTTCCGCGATACCGAAACCGGGGACGAATGCCCGGAAAGCCGGGGATTCTTCGACCGCGTCAGACAGGCCTTCGGATAGGCTTTATCCGGACCCAATGGTTACTCGGGACGGGCAGCGATCTCTTGCCGGATCGTATCGATCAAATGGGGATCGGCGGTCAGACGCTCGCGTTCTTCGTTCAGGATTGCATGAAACGCCTCGGTCTTGAACCGGGCGATCTTTGCATCGCTGACTCTACCTTCGATCGTGGACATGAGGAGGTCGATCATCCTTTCCGCCCCATGCAGACGGCCCCACAGATAATCGTTTTCACGATAGGCCCGACTGAAGAAAGCGCCGAAATTGTAAAATTCGGTCCCGCGAAGGGTCGCGGATGTCCCCCCGCCGCGAATGGCCTTCGCATCGTCGGGCGAGATGCGATCGACCTTGATCGGATTGAATTCCGTCAGGCCGCGATCGCGCATCAACGTCAGCGTCGATATGTCGTAAAATGGAAAGCCGAGATAGGTGAGCAGCATCCGTCGGCGCAACGTTTGCGGCATTTCCTGCAGCGCATCTGCGAGCATCGTTTCGGCGAGCGCGTCCGTCTTCTCCAGCAGGCGATATCGCGCAAGGTGATCCAGAACCGGCTCCGGGTATGTCATGACCTTTGCGGCAAAATCAGCGAATGTACGATCCAGACCGCCGCCGTCGTCGGGCTGGAAATACAAGGCGAGAATGGCGTAGATCGCCTTGCGCGCCTGCTCCAAAGCGACATCGGGAATGTCGGGATCGGCATCCCAATCACGGGCAAGCCGGCGTGCGAGCAGCCGCAGCCGCCGGACGCGAAAAGCAAGATCGTGCGCACGGAAGAAAGCGATGGCATCGTCGCTCGCCCCGCCCGCCGGGTTGGACAAAGTCGTCATTCCCCGGTGTTCCAGTTCGCGGTAGAAGATGCTGGCGATCGGGCCATGACCCGCCAGACCGAGCTGCGGGGCGGATGCGTGCGTGATACGCGCCAGATCGTCCACGATCCCGGCAAATTTCGCCTGCGCGTAGGAATTATATGCGAAACCGGCCGAACGCGCAGCTTCTTGCTGCGCTTTTTTGCGCCAGCCGTGCAAACGTCTCGCGCTGGGGTTGTTGAGGAAGAACGTCCGCCCGAACAATCGCTCAACCGCGCCTTCCACTTCGGGTCGCAAGCTGCCGACCATGCGCTGCAGCGCCTTTGCCTCCCGCGACTGTTCCTCCAGCTTTTCCAGATTGTCACGGATCGGTTGTTCGCGCGGGATCGTCGATATGGAACCGAAGATGGCGCCGAAAAAGCCGACATCGCGAGTGGCGCGTTCCTGTTTGATTTCGAACTTGTCGGGCCGCGGATCGATATAGACGAAGCGGCGATCGACTTCGCGTTGCGCGGGGCGCCCCTTCAGCGCACGGGCGGCGGCGCCGAACGGGGCGTTCACCAGCACCGACCCATCGATGAGCGACACGTCGTGGGTACTGGCCTGGCGCACATGAACCGGCATAATCCGCTGGAGAAAAGCGTCACGGCCTTTCCAGGTCGCGTTCGACGTCACGGCCAGCGTATCGATCTCGGCAATCTGCAACGGGGGGAACGCGCCGGGAAAGCTGGCGGTGGCCCGCGCGGCAAGGGTCAATTCCAACGGATCGGCCAGATCATGATTAGCATCGGCGGGTGCTTGCGTCCGAAAGCCGATCGGCATCCGATGTTCGCTTTCCTCCACCACCGGCGGGCTGTTGAGCCGCAGCAATTCGACATGACCACGAAAATCGGTGGCGGTGACCAGCAAATCGATCGGATGGCGTTCGGGTAACAGGGGCGCGCCGGCGGGGGAGGCGGCCATGGACGCGAATGCCCGGTGAAGCAGGCGCGAAAACCCGATTCCGGAAAAGGGTGGTTGGAACCAGCGGCCCCGGACCAACGCCGATACCTTGCGCCGTACCTCCCGCCGTGTTTCGGGAGCCACCGTTTCGGACACGGCATTGCCCGGACGCTTCAACACCCAACGCACCACCGGCTGCGCCCAGAACTTCGCGAACCGCCAGACGGGCCGGGCATCGGGGTCTATCAGCTGGTCCACATCGGCGCATTCCAGCCACATCTCCGTAAGCGGCTCCAACGACTGGCCCGAATGAATGGCCTGCGCCAGAAACACCGCATTGATACCGCCGGCGCTGGCCCCGGTAAGGATGTCGGGCAATATGCGCAGTTTCAGTGCATGATCGGCCTGCATGTCTTCCAGCAGATCGCGATAGACCCGCTCGACCAGTCCGGTCGGCTCGGCCCCGCTGTGGAAATCCCGGCTCGCGCGGGCCAGCTTCCATATCTCCTTCGTTACGCCATGCATGTAAACGGCCAGACTGACCCCGCCATAGCAGACCAGCGCGATACGGAGTTCCTTCTGCCTCATACCGTAGGCTTGTGACGCGCCCGATCCGCTTTGGCAATTGCGTTCCACCTATGTTCCGACTATCCGCCCTGCCATGGCAAAACCCAAAAAGCGCTATGTCTGTCAGGCCTGCGGATCGGTGTCGCACCGTTGGCAGGGGCAATGCCCCGATTGTGCGGAATGGAACACCTTGGTCGAGGACGTGCCCGCCACGGTTTTCGCGCAGAAACACGATCTGTCGAGCGGGGGGCGGGCGGTGGAATTCGTCGATCTCGACGCGCCGAGCGAACCGCTCGTCCGGCAGCCGACCGGAATGGAGGAATTCGACCGCGCCTTGGGCGGCGGGCTGGTGCCCGGTTCGGCCATCCTGATGGGCGGCGATCCCGGTATCGGCAAATCGACGCTGCTGTTGCAGGCCGCCGCCCGCATCGCAAAGGCCGGGCGCGCGGTCGTCTATGTCAGCGGGGAAGAGGCCTCCGCACAGGTGCGTATGCGCGCGTCGCGACTTGGGCTTGCCGACGCGCCGATCAAACTGGCGGCGGCGACGTCGGTTCGCGATATCCTCACCAGCCTGCACGGTATGGAAACGCCGGCGTTCCTGGTTATCGATTCCATCCAGACCATGCATTCCGACACGATCGAAGGCGCACCCGGCACCGTCAGCCAGGTGCGCGGATGCGCGTTCGAACTGATCCGCTATGCCAAGCAGAACGGGGTGGCTCTGGTACTGGTCGGGCATGTAACCAAGGATGGCAGCATCGCCGGGCCCCGCGTGCTGGAACACATGGTCGATGTCGTGATGAGCTTCGAAGGGGAGCGCAGCCATCAATATCGCATTCTGCGGGCGTTGAAGAACCGCTTCGGCGCAGTCGATGAGATCGGCGTGTTCGCGATGGCCGGGGCCGGGCTGGAGGAGGTGGCGAACCCTTCCATGCTGTTCCTGTCCGGCCGCGACATACCGCTGGCGGGCAGCGCGGTGTTCCCGGCGCTGGAAGGGACGCGGCCCGTCTTGATCGAAGTGCAGGCGTTGATCGTTCGTCTGCAATCGGGCGCTACGCCGCGCCGTGCGGTGGTCGGCTGGGACAGCGGAAGGCTTGCCATGCTACTGGCGGTGCTGGAATCACGCTGCGGACTGAATTTCAGCTCCGCCGAAGTGTATCTTAATGTGGCCGGCGGTTATCGATTGTCGGATCCGGCCGCCGATCTTGCGGTGGCGGCGGCGCTAGTGTCGGCTCTTTCGGATAAGGCTCTTCCGCAGCGCAGCGTGTGGTTCGGAGAAGTTTCGCTCGCCGGCGAAATCCGCCCGGTGGCCCATGCCGGCCTGCGTCTGCGCGAAGCCGCCAAGCTGGGTTTCTCCATCGGCAGCGGTCCTGCCGACGTCGAAAAGTCACCCGGTCTTAACTATCACGGCCTTAAACAGCTCGCCAATCTCGTTGACCGGATAATGGCATCGCAATAGTGCATCTTACATGATGAGCAGCTTCGACATTATTGCCCTCATCATCGTCGGCGTGGCGGCCGTGGGCGGTTTCATGCGCGGGCTGGTGCAGGAGGTGCTGTCCCTTGCGGCATGGATCCTCGCGATCTTTGCGATTCATTATCTGCATCTGCGGTTATACGATGCGATGGTCCCCTATCTCGGCGCGCGTACAGCGGTGGCCGTGCTGGCGTTCGCGCTGCTGTTGCTCATTCCCTATGCCGCTATGAAACTGATCGCACAGCGCGGGGACGATACGCCCAAATCCTCAATCCTGGGTCCGATCGACCGGATACTCGGTTTCGGCTTCGGCGCGATCAAGGGTGCTGTCATCGTCGTGCTGGCCTTCTCCCTGCTCGTGCTGGGCTACGATCCGTCATGGGGCATTGCCGGTAGGCCGACCTGGATGACCACGGCGCGGACATATCCCGTGGTGAATGCGAGCGCCAACTCCATGGTACCGATGATCGAGCAGCGACGGCCGAAGATTCCCAACGAAAACGATACGGTTTGACGGCGGCGGACACTTCGAGACTGTATACGTCCGACATTCTCGGGCTGGCCTTGACTTTGGCGCAGTATCCCATGGCGGGCCGATGGTCCCGCACCGGGCAGGCGCGGTCGCGCAGCTGCGGTAGCATCGTCGAAGCCGGGTTCGACGTAGGTTCCCACGATGTGGTCCAGCGTGTCGGTATCGGCGCCACAGCCTGCGCGATCGGCCAAGCCGCGGCTGCCATATTCGCAACCCACGCGGCGGGGCGCACATCGGGCAATATTGCCATGTTTCACCGCGATATCGATGCTTGGCTGCGGAATGACGGACCGATGCCGCAATGGCCGGACATCGCCATGCTCGCACCCGCACGTGCATACGCTGCCCGGCACGATGCCATTTTGCTTCCCTGGAGGGCTGCCGACGCGGCGCTTTCCAAGATTGACGTGCCGCGATAATGCCACAGCCGCAAACCCATGAAGGGGCGGGGACACGGGTATGAGCGAAGCACAGGCGTTGATCGATCATCAGCCGACCGACAGGGAAATCAAACTCGTCATCGCCGCATCGTCGGCGGGCACCATCTTCGAATGGTACGATTTCTTCATCTACGGCACACTTGCCGGATTGATCGGCGCGGCGTTTTTCCCATCGGACAATGCGACCTTGCAGGTGCTGTTGGTCTGGGCCGGTTTCGCCGTCGGGTTCGGATTTCGTCCGCTGGGCGCGGTATTGTTCGGTTTTCTCGGCGACCGGTTGGGGCGCAAATACACCTTTCTCGTGACCGTAACGCTGATGGGGATCGCAACGGCCGGGGTCGGCCTCATTCCCGAAGCTGCGACCATCGGCATCGCCGCGCCGATCATCGTCATCGGGTTGCGTATCCTTCAGGGTTTGGCTTTGGGCGGCGAATATGGCGGAGCGGCCATCTATGTCGCCGAACACGCTCCGCCTGAAAAGCGCGGGTTCTATACCAGTTTCATTCAAGCGAGCGTCGTCGGCGGGTTCGTGTTGTCGATTGCTGTGGTGCTGACCTGCCGCGCGCTTATTGCGCCAGATGACTTCGCCGCATGGGGGTGGAGAGTACCGTTCCTGCTGTCGATCATCCTGCTTGCGATCTCGCTATGGATGCGGCTCAAACTGTCCGAAAGCCCGGTTTTTCGCGCCATGAAAGCGTCGGGGCAGATGGCGTCCAACCCGTTTGTGGAAAGCTTCACCTATCCCGGCAACAAGAAACGTATTTTCGTGGCCCTGTTCGGGGTGGCGGTCGGTTTGACGGTGATCTGGTATACCGCGTTCTTTTCGACCCTGTCGTTCCTGAAGGGCCCCATGCGGGTCGATCCGCAACTGACGGAAATCATTATCTTCATCGCCGGATTGCTGGCGATGGGTTTCTTCGTATTGGTGGGCAAATGGTCGGACCGCGTGGGGCGTCGCAAACCCATCCTAATCGGCAATGTGCTGACGCTGGTTCTGTTGTTTCCATGTTTCTGGGCGTTGGGGCAGCTTGCCAATCCTGGTATCGGCGCTGCGGCGCAAACCGCGCCGATCGTGGTCAGCGGGCCGGACTGCGCCTACGATCCCTTCTCCGAAACGCAGGCGGCGCAATGCGGCAGGCTGCTCGAAGATTTGACCGATGCGGGCGTACCTTACAGCCTGGTCGATGGCGACGTGCTGCGTTTGCGCATCGGCGCGTCGGATCTACCCATTGCCGCATATGACTGGGACGATGCGTCCGCGCGGCGGTCCGCACTCGAAAGCGCGCTGACAACGAACGGGTATGATTTCACGACCCAGCGGCCACCGGTGGCCAATATCATCGGGATCGTCGCGGTGCTGCTCGTGCTGGGCTGCCTTTCGGCCTTGACCTACGGAACGGTCGCGGCGCTTTTGTCGGAGATGTTTCCGGCGCGCATCCGATACAGTTCCATGTCGATCCCCTACCATTTGGGCGCGGGATATTTCGGCGGTTTCCTGCCTTTGATCGCGGGTTATATTGTGGCGAAATCGGGCGATGCCTATGCCGGTTTATGGTACACATGGGTCTTCACCGCCATCGCGCTGATCGTTGCCTGGTGGGGTCTACCCGCCGGCCCGCCGCGTGACTTCACGGACGATGCCGCCTCGACATGACGAATGAATGGATGCGGCCTGCACGATTGATGATCGATGGTGCCAAGCTCATCCGCAATTGGCGCGCGCTGGACGAATTATCCGGGCCGAACGCACGCTGTGGCGCCGCGGTGAAAGCCGACGCATACGGACTGGGTGCAACGGAAACCGTCCGCCGCCTCCATGCCGCAGGGTGCCGCGACTTCTTCGTCGCGACCTGGCAGGAGGCCGAAGAGATCGACGGTTTGACGAAGCACGCGTCCGTGAGCGTCCTGGACGGTGTGCTGAATGACGATCTGCCGATCGCCGATCGATCGAACGCCAAACCGATGCTGAACAGTATCGCGCAGGTCGAACGCTGGCGAACCACCGGCCGGCCATGCGATGTCATGATCAATTCGGGTATGAACCGCCTGGGGATAGACCCGCACGAAGCGGCCGGGATCGACTGGCACGGTTTCGATATCGATATTCTCGCCAGCCACCTCGCCAGCGCCGATGAAGATACCGTACGCAATGCCGAACAGCTGGAGGTTTTCCGAGGCGCGGCTTCACATGTACCGCATCGACGCACCAGTATCGCGAACAGCGCTGGAGTGGCTTTGTCCCCCGATTATGCATGCGATCTTACCCGTCCCGGACTGGCACTGTATGGCGGGGTGCCGCGTGACGAACTGGCCGCTCGCATCGAGCCAGTTGCAAGTCTTTCCGTGCGTGTCTTGCAGTGTCGGCAGATCGAAATCGGTGGTCATGTCGGCTATAATGCGACTTGGACCGCATCCACCCGGACACCGGTTGCAATCATTGCGGTTGGCTATGCAGATGGGTATAAACGTGCGTTTTCAAACGCGGGCCAATTCTTTCACAGGGGCCGCGGCCTGCCCGTCATCGGGCGGGTGTCGATGGATCTGGTCGCCATCGATATCTCCGCAGCGCCCGAATTGCGGGAGGGGGACTGGGTCGGTTTGCCGCTGAACCTGCCGGTCCTTACGGAACAATCGGGGTTGTCCCCTTACGAGTTGCTGACCGGGTTGGGCTCTCGGTTCGATCGCATCTGGACCGACTGATCGCACATCGTCGTCGACAGTTTATGCAGCGTCGTTGCAGTGCACATGCGCCATTTGCTAGTGCAGCATGATCAGGGAACGGGAGCGGAAGACAATCATGGTCAAAAGGCACGCGGAAGGTGATACGATCACCATTAAGAAATATGCCAATCGCCGGCTCTACAACACCGGATCGTCGAGTTACATCACGCTCGACGATCTTGCCAAAATGACGCGGGAAAATGTGGACTTCAAAGTCGTCGATGCGAAAAGCGGCGCGGATATCACGCATTCCATCCTCACGCAGATCATCATGGACGAGGAAACGAGCGGCAAGTCGATGTTGCCGACCAGCTTCCTGCGCGACCTGATCGCTATGTACGGCAATTCGATGCAATCGATGATGCCCCAATATCTCGAAGCGTCCATGGCCAATTTCCGCGCCAATCAGGCAAAGATACAAGATGCCTTGCGCGAAGGGATAGAAAACAGCCCGATCGCGAAAATCCATGAAACCAACATGGCGGTAATGCGTGCCATGGGTGCCGCCATTCTGCCGGGAGCGAAAACGTCGTCACGTCCAAGCGAGCCTTCAACCACGCAAGGATCGGACGATGAAATTGCGATCCTGCGGCAACAGATGGCCGATATGCAAAAGAAGCTCGACGAACTGAGCCGCTAACAAATCCTCGAAACCGAAATATTCGAAAGTCCTAACCCCGTGTCCAACATTCGCCATGCGCTGACCATCAAGCGCGAAGATGATTTCGCCGCCTGGTACCAGGAAGTGATTACCGCCGCCGACTTGGCCGAAGAATCCGGGGTGCGCGGCTGCATGGTCATCAAGCCGTGGGGCTACGGCATTTGGGAACGCATCCAGCGCCTGCTCGATGATCGCATCAAGGACGCGGGGCACGACAATTGTTATTTCCCGCTGTTTATTCCGCTGTCGAATTTCGAACGCGAAGCCGCGCATGTCGATGGGTTCGCGAAGGAAATGGCGGTCGTCACGCACCACCGGCTGATTACGGACGAGAACGGCAAACTGGTGCCCGATCCCGACGCGGAACTGGAAGAACCGCTGATCGTGCGCCCGACATCGGAAACGATTTTCGGCGATGCGATGGCGCGATGGATACAGAGCTGGCGCGATTTGCCTTTGCAGCTCAATCAATGGGCCAACGTCGTGCGCTGGGAAATGCGTACGCGCATGTTTCTGCGGACGACCGAATTTCTGTGGCAGGAAGGACATACCGCCCATCAGGACGCCGCCGAGGCGAAGGCCCATACGCGGCGAATGCTGGAAGTGTATCGCGCCTGCGCCGAAGAGGATTTGGCCATGCCGGTCGTTGCGGGCGAGAAGCCGGAAAACGAACGCTTTCCCGGGGCTGTCGAAACCTGGTCGATCGAGGCGATGATGCAGGACGGCAAGGCGTTGCAGGCGGGCACGTCGCATTATCTCGGCACGAATTTTTCGAACGCGGCGGGCATCCGGTTCCAGAACCCGGATGGTGAACAGGAACTGTGTCACACCACCAGTTGGGGTGTATCGACCCGCATGATCGGCGGGGTCATCATGACCCATGGAGACGATGATGGGCTGCGCGTTCCCCCCACCATCGCACCGCGTCAGGTCGTCATCCTGCCGATGCTGCGTGGCAAAAGCGAAACCGAAGATGCGGAATTGCTCGACTATTGCGAAGGGTTGCGCGCCGATCTGGCGAAGGCGACCGCATTCGGCGAAAAGCTGCGCGTGGCGATGGATGTCAGGCCGGGCAAGGCAGCGGCCAAACGCTGGGACTATGTTCGCAAAGGCGCACCGATCATCATCGAAGTGGGCGGTCGCGACCGGGACAATGGCGTGGTCAGTCTGCTGCGCCGCGATGCGCTGTGGGCGGAAAACGGCAAACCCGCGTTTGCAACGCCCACCCGCGAAGAGGCAGCGGCTCAAATTCCCGCAATGCTCGAGAATATTCAAAGCAATCTGTTCGTTCAGGCGTCGGAGCGGCGGGACGCGAACATACGCCGTGACATCACGGATATGGATGCATTGACGGCATTCTTCGGAGTGGATGCAAAATATCCAGGCTGGGCGGAGGTGTCCTGGTCCAAACCCACCGGTGCCGCGCTTGAAAAAATTATCGAACAGCTCAAGGCGATGAAATTGACGTTCCGCAACGTCCCGATCGATGCCGCCCGGCCGGAGGGTGCGTGCATCTTTACAGGCGCACAGGCCGTCGAGCGGATCTACGTGGCAAAAGCCTATTGATACCGCGCGCACTTGCCAATCGCATCGGCTTGGGCGACATATCGGCGTCATGAACCGGTTCAAAACATTGGCGCTCGCCACCTCCGCCTGCATTTCCATCAGCATTGCCGTCCCCGCCAGTGCGGACAACCACAGCGACACGATGGCTGTGCAAGATGGCGTTTCGCAGGATCGTCTCGAAGCGGACGTCGGGGCGCTGGTGGGGTTCGGAACACGGCATACGATGTCGGTGCAGGACGATCCGGTGCGCGGTATCGGTGCGGCGCGGCGATGGGGTGAAGAACAGTTCCGCGAAGCCTCGCAGGCCTGCGGCGGGTGCCTGGAGATCGTGCTTCCCGAACGCATGGTGGAGGGGCGGCGCATCCCCGTGCCCACCCGCCTTGTCAATGTCGTCGCCATTCAGCGCGGCACGCAACGCCCCAACGAGGTCGTGATCATACAGGGCCATATCGACAGCCGGGTGACCGACGTTGGCGATTTTACCAGCGATGCGCCGGGCGCGAACGACGACGCGTCCGGCACGGCGCTCACCATCGAAGCGGCGCGGGTGCTGTCGAAGAAGCAGTATCCGACAACCATCGTCTACGCGTTGCTTTCGGGGGAGGAGCAGGGGCTGTATGGCGGACGGCTGATGGCCGATTATGCTGAAAGCCAAGGCTGGACGGTAAAGGCGGTGCTTAACAACGATATTGTCGGCGGAAGCTGCGGTTCGGACGGTTATTGCGATCCCGACCACATCCGCGTCTTTTCCGAAGGGCCGCGCGCCGATCTAACCGATAACATCCGTGCCGAACAACGCCGCGATGGGGGTGAGAACGACAGCCCGAGCCGCAATTTGTCCCGATGGCTGGACGATTTGGCGGCGGAAGACGATGGCAGCCTCGACGTGCGGCAAATCTGGCGCACCGACCGAATGGGCCGTGGTGGCGACCAGATACCGTTCCTCGAAAAAGGCTACCCAGCCATCCGTTTTTCCGTCGCGGTGGAGGATTACGAACACCAGCATCAGGATCTACGCACCGAAGCCGGCGTTACCTACGGAGATACGATCGACGAGATGGATTTTGCCTATCTCGCCCGCGCCACTCGCCTGAACGTGAACGCGGCAGACCGTTTGGCAATGGCTCCGATGCCGCCCGCACCCACCGCGCAGGCTGCCGTGCGGACCTTCACCGAACTGGCTTGGGAACCCGTGGCCGGCGCCTTCGCCTACACCATTTGGCAGCGTCGCCCGGACGAACCCTATTGGCGCGATAAACCGGTTATCGAGCAAGCCGCAGCGACCAGCGCCAAGCTGGAAGGGGTGCGGGGCGACGACTGGATATTCGGCGTATCGTCCTGCACCGCGTCGGGCGACTGCAGCCCGGTCGCAAGCGCGGTCCCTGCCGGCGCGTTCCTGCCGATACCCCAACCTGCCGATGCGCGAGAGAGTGACAGCGAATAAGCGAACCGCCATAGGCGGCGCATGACACAGAAAAACGCAAACACACCCAGTGCGCTACCGACGCGCGAACAAATACTCGAATTTATTCAATCAGCGGACAGCATTGTCGGCAAACGCGAAATCGGCAAGGCGTTCGGCCTCAAGGGACAGGAGAAGATCGCTCTCAAAAAACGTCTGAAGGATATGGCGGAAGAAGGACTGATCGACGGGAAGCGCACCTCCTATCACGCGATGGGCGGCATTCCCAAAGTCACCGTCCTGCGTATTGTCGACATCGATGATGGCGAACCCGTTGCGATCCCCGATAATTGGCAAGCGGACGATGGCGCGCCGCCCACCCGCCTTCGCGTCATCGAAGATAAAAAGGGCAAGAATCGCCATGCCGCCCTGAAGAAAGACGACCGCATTCTCGCCCGCACGGAAGAGGCCGGCAATGGCTGGCAGGCGCGGGTGATGAAGAAACTGCCGCCGCGTACCGAAGGAATGCTGGGCGTCGTCGAACTGGACGATGCCGGTAAGGCATGGCTGGCACCGACCGACAAGAAAATTCGCAATTCCAGCCCCATCGCCGATCTGGGCGGAGCGGAAGCAGGACAGCTCGTATTGTGCGAGGCCGCTGGTCGCAGTCCGAAGGCGGGCGTCAATGTGGTCGAGGTTTTGGGCGACCCCCTCGCGCCCAAGGCGTTCAGCCTGATCGCCATTTCGAAGCATGGCATTCCGAATGTGTTCGGTCAGGATACGCTGGACGAAGCGCAGCGCGCCGCCGAACTGCCGCTCGACGCGCAAGCGCGCGAAGACCTGCGCCATCTGCCGATCGTCGCGATCGATCCCGCCGATGCGCGCGACCATGACGATGCGATCTGGGCGGAACCGGTCGAGGGACCGGGGGGCGCAGGCGGTTTCCGCGCCGTCATCGCCATCGCCGATGTCAGCCATTACGTCCGCCCCGGCGGCGCGCTGGACAAGGAAGCGCGCAAGCGGGGCAATTCGGTATATTTCCCCGACCGGGTTGTCCCGATGTTGCCCGAAATTCTCAGCGCTGATGTCTGTTCGTTGCGCCAAGGGGAAGGGCGCGCGGCCATGGCCTGCCATGTCGACATCTCGGCGGAAGGCAAGATTACCGCCACCCGTTTCACCCGGGCGATTGTGAAGATCGACGAGGTGATTGCGTATGAGGATGCGCAGGACCGGATCGACAACGGCAAAGCCGCCGAAAACCTGCGCAACCTTTGGGCTTGCTGGAAAGTGCTGGCCAAAGCCCGCGATGCCCGCGATCCGCTGGCGCTGGACCTGCCCGAACGCCGCGTCGTGCTGAACGACGAAGGCAAAATCGAAGAAATCGCCGTGCGCGAACGACTGGACGCTCACCGGGTGGTGGAGGATTTTATGATCGTCGCCAATGTCGCGGCGGCCCAGGCGCTGGAAAAGAAGAAATCCCCGGTGGTCTACCGTGTGCATGAAACTCCGAGCCGGGAAAAACTGGTGGCTCTGCGCGAATATCTCGAAAGCTTTGGACGCAAGCTGGCGCTGGGGCAGGTTATCACGCCCGGACTGTTCAATCGGATGCTGGCCGATGTGATTGATGACAGCGAAAAGGCGCAGGTGATGGAAGCCGTTTTGCGCACCCAGACGCAGGCCTATTACGGGCCGGACAATATGGGCCATTTCGGGCTGGCATTGGCGTCTTACGCGCATTTCACGTCGCCCATCAGGCGTTATGCCGATTTGCTCGTCCATCGCGCGCTGATCGATGCCTATAAGCTGGAACAGCCCAAACCGAGCGGCAACCTGCCGGCGAAATCGGGGCTGTCGGACAAGGACCGGGCGGATCTGGGGCAGGTAGCGGATGCGATCAGCAAGACCGAACGCCGCGCGATGGAGGCGGAACGCGACACCGTGGACCGTTACGTCGCGGCATGGCTGTCGGGCCGGGTCGGCGAAACATTCGACACCCGCATCACCGGGGTCCAGTCGTTCGGTTTCTTCGCGACCATTTTGGGGCTGGGCGGTGACGGGCTGGTTCCGGTATCGACGCTAGGGTCCGACTATTTCCGCTACGACGAAACCGCGCAGACGTTGACCGGCGAGCGCACGGGCACGAGCTATGCCCCCGGCGATACGCTGAAGCTGCAACTGGGCGAGGCCAACCCACTGACAGGCGCGTTGAAATTCGTGCCACTCGATACCGATGGCAATCCGATCGAAGCGCGTGGCGGGCGTAACGATAACCGGCGGCAGGGCCAGCGGAGCGGTTCACGTGGCGGAAACCGATCCGGCGGGTCGGGCAAGAACAGTGGGAAGTTCAAAGGGAAAAGTGGTTCGGACCGGAAAGGCGGCACGTCGGCTTCGTCAAAAGATAAGGGAAAGCCGAAGCCGAAACCCAACAAACGCGGGCGGCCCGGCAACATCCGCCATCAGAGTAAGAAGCGTTAGGGCATTTAGACGAGCCTAACCAAAAACTTCCCGTCGCCCCGGGCCCTCAGCCGGGGGCCCGCTTGTCTTGTTGTCGGGAGAAGTGAAGCAAGACCACGGATCACGTCCGGGAAGATGATTTCGGCCGTGGTTGCCGACTATCGTAAATGCGCACCCAATCAAATCGTCAGTCGGTCGATTTCCTCGGTCGAGAATTCGCCCGGAACGATATAAAGCGGGCAAGGCAAAGTGCCCGAATGGGCGGAAAAATGGGCGACCAATGGGCCCGGGCCGCTATCGCTCGACGCGCTCAGCACCAGTGCCGCGACCTCTGGATGGTCGTGTAGGTATTCTTTGATAACGATATGTCCTTCGCCGGTTTTGACGGTGATGGCCGGCATCTTGCCGCTTTCCGAAAACAGATTGCCGGCCGCACTGCTGGCGATCACTTCGGCCCGGTCGCGGGCCTCCTGCTCGATTGTGGCTTGCACGGCACCGAACGCGCTGAAATTCTGCTTCGCAACCAGGGCCAGTATGTGCACGCCACCGCCTGTCGCCAACGCTCGTCTCGACGCGAAGCGCATGGCCTTACGCGCCTCCGCCGTATCGTCCATGATAACCAGATATACCCGCATTGCCGTCCCTTCGCTGTCGCTTCGTTGCTGCGCCGTTATCGCCGCGTCATCCGTATTGCCCCCGTAAACGCGCAACCGATCCCCTTTATCCGCCCTATCCGCAATGCACGCAACAACCTTGCTGGTGTCGGCTAAATTCGTCACAGAGGTGTGTAGCCGCCACGACAGGATTTCTTCGCAACTATGCCCATACCGATCAAGATGCCCGCATTGTCCCCGACGATGGAGGAAGGCACCCTGGCCAAATGGCTGGTCGCGGAAGGGGACAGCGTATCGTCCGGCGATATCATGGCGGAGATCGAAACCGATAAGGCCACGATGGAATTCGAAGCCGTGGACGAGGGCATCATTGCCGCGATACTAGTGAAGGAGGGTTCCGAGGGCGTCGAAGTCGGCACCACCATCGCGATGATCGCCGAAGAGGGCGAGGATGTCGAGGCGGCTAAATCAGCCGCTGCCGAGGAGGGGGGGTTAGATAGCGAAACTACCTCCGACAAGGGCGACGACGGGCCCGATGACGATGCGTCCGGACCCGCCGCAGCGAGATCGGTGGAAGGGCAAGTAGAGGCGGAGCGTCTGGCGGAGGAAGCCGACGCGCAAGAGGACAAAGCCGGAAGCGACCCGAAGCCAGGCGGGGCCGATGAGAGAACCGGGTCCGGAGACCGGATCATCGCCTCGCCCCTCGCGCGCCGCATTGCCGAACAGAATGGTGTCGATCTGTCCACTATCGAAGGTTCGGGGCCGAACGGGAGGATCGTAAAAGCGGATGTCGATGGGGCCGAACCCGCTTCAGCCGGCAAGAGCGCGAAGATTGGGGATATGTCGGCGGATGAGGGCACGGCATCGACAACGTCGTCTCGATCGAAGGGCGCGGTAGATGCGCTGCCCGACTTCGGCATTCCACATGACGACGCCAAGCTGGGCAAAGTGCGCAAGGTCATCGCGAAACGATTGACCGAAGCTAAACGGAGCATTCCCCATATCTACCTGACGGTGGATGTGCGCCTCGACGCGTTGCTCGACCTTCGATCCGAACTGAACACCGCGTTGGAGGCGCAGGAGGTCAAGCTATCGGTGAACGATCTTTTGATAAAGGGGCTGGCGAAGGCATTGGCCCAAGTGCCGCAATGCAATGTCGCATTCGGCGGCGAGACCCTGCGGCAGTACAGTCGGCAGGATATTTCGGTCGCCGTGGCCGCGCCGGACGGGCTGATCACGCCGATCGTGAAGGATGCCGGTGGGAAGGCGATTTCGCAAATATCGACGGAGATGAAAGCACTCGCTGCAAAGGCGCGCGACGGCAAATTGCAGCCGGACGAATATCAGGGCGGCACTGCCAGCCTGTCCAACCTCGGTATGTTCGGCATTAAGCAATTCGACGCCGTCATCAATCCGCCCCAAGCCATGATCATGGCCGTCGGCGCCGGTGAAAAGCGCGCCTGCGTGATCGATGGGGAACTGAGCGTCGCCACCATCATGAGCGCGACCGGCAGTTTCGATCACCGGGCGATCGACGGGGTCGACGGTGCCAAATTGATGGACGCATTTAAAAACCTGATCGAACGTCCTTTGGCGCTGATCGCCTGACCCTTAAAAATAGGCTGTAAATGACTGACAAATATGATGTAATCGTATTGGGATCGGGGCCGGGCGGCTATGTCGCCGCAATCCGCTGCGCGCAGCTCGATCTATCGGTAGCAATCGTCGAACGCGAAGATTTGGGCGGCATCTGCCTCAACTGGGGCTGTATCCCGACCAAGGCATTGTTGCGGTCCGCCGAAGTGTTCCATCAGATGCAGAATGCCGGTGATTACGGATTAAAAGCAACGGGTATCGAAGCCGATCTCGAAGCCGTCGTCGCCCGCAGCCGCGGCGTTGCCAAACAACTCAATCAGGGCGTCGCGTACCTTATGAAGAAGAACAAGATCGCGATCCATCGCGGCGAAGGACGTTTGACTTCACCGACCAGCCTGACTGTCGAAAACGATGACGGCGTGGTCGAATTGCACGCGCAGCACATCATCGTCGCAACCGGTGCCCGGGCGCGCGATCTCCCGTTCGCGTCCGCCGATGGTCAGCGCATATGGACGTACCGCACGGCCATGACACCGCCGGAAATGCCCGAAAACCTGTTGGTCATCGGCTCCGGCGCAATCGGGATCGAATTCGCCAGCTTCTATAACGACATGGGCGCCGATGTTACGGTGGTGGAAATGCTGGACCGGATCGTTCCGGTCGAAGATGCGGAAGTTTCGGCCTTCCTCGATAAGAGCCTGTCCAAGCAGGGCATTGTTATTCAAACGAGCGCTGGGGTTGAAGAACTGACGCCCCATGACAAAGGCGTGACCGCGAAGATCAAGACGGAGGACGGGGCCGTCGAGGCAACCGAATTCACGCATGTCATCGTCGCCATCGGTATCATCCCGAACACGGAAGATATTGGCATCGCCGAAATGGCGGAACTGGATCGCGGGTTTATTCAGATCGACCCGTTTGGGCGGACATCGACGAAGGGCGTCTGGGCGATCGGCGATTGCACGCCCGGGCCGTGGCTGGCGCATAAAGCGTCGCATGAAGGCGTAGCGGCGGCGGAAGCGATCGCGCAGGAAATGGGCAACACCGATGTTCGCCCGCATCCGCTGGACCGGCGGAATATTCCCGGCTGTACCTATTGCCACCCGCAGATCGCCAGCGTCGGCCTAACCGAAGCACAGGCCAGAGAAGCCGTGACGAATGTCCGGGTCGGAAACTTCCCCTTTAGCGGCAATGGCAAGGCGATCGCGCTGGGGGAGGCAAACGGCTTCGTCAAAACGGTGTTCGACGCGCAGACCGGCGAACTGCTCGGCGCACATATGATCGGCGCCGAAGTGACCGAGCTTATCCAGGGTTTTACTGTTGGGAAGGTACTCGAAACGACCGAAGCCGAATTGATGCAGACAGTATTTCCGCACCCCACATTGAGCGAAATGATGCATGAAAGCGTGCTGTCCGCATACGGTAAGGCAATCCATATCTAACCATGGGCAAAGGCACGCACAGCTACGTTTCGGACGACCGCAATGCATCGATTATCATCGATATGAATGGAACACATTATTCCCGCAATGATGCCAAAATATCGGTGTTCGATAGCGGATTTATGCTTGGTGATGGCGTGTGGGAAGGGTTGCGCGTCCATCAGGGGCGAATTGCATTTCTGGATATGCATCTGAACCGGCTCTATCGTGGTGCGAAAGCGATCGCACTCGATATAGGCATCGATCGGAATGAACTGACACGGCGGTTGGAGGCGGTTCTTACCGCCAACGCGATGACCGGTGACGGGGTGCACATCCGTCTGATGGTTACCCGTGGTATCCGTTCCACCCCGTATCAGGACCCCCGTGTCGTTATCTCGCCGGCCACAATCGTGATCATTCCCGAATGGAAGGATCCGGTGCCGGAGACGGCCACGAACATGCTTAAATTGTTTACCGTACATGTGCGTCGCGGGTATCCCGATGTGCAGGACCCCCGGCTTAACAGCCACAGTAAGTTGAACTGCATCACCGCCTGCATTCAGGCGACAGAAGCAGGCGCGGACGAGGCGCTTATGCTCGATCCGCATGGCTTTGTCGCGACGTGCAATTCGACGCACTTCTTCATCGTGCGCGATGGTGAGGTATGGACATCCAGCGGCGATTACTGCCTCGATGGAATTACGCGAGCCATGGTTCTTAAGGTTGCGCGCGAAGACGGCATCGTGTGCCGGGAAAAGAATTTTTCCCTGATCGATGTCTATGGTGCGGACGAAGCGTTCACCACCGGCACCTTCGCCGGCGTGGCCCCGGTGGGCATGGTGGATGGCCGAATTATCGGTACCGAACGCGGGCCCATGGTCGAACGCCTTCAGCGTTTGTATCTGGAACGCCTGCACCGCGACCCAGCGGAAACATGACGATCCGGATCGCCATGTGGTCCGGCCCGCGCAATATATCGACCGCCATGATGCGCAGCTTCGGTGCCCGTTCCGACACGGTCGTGTCCGATGAACCGTTTTACGGGGCGTATCTCAAGCGATCGGGCGAACAGCAACCGATGGCCGATGCCATTGTCCAAGATATGGATTGCGATTGGATAAGTGTTCTATCGCATTTGCGCGGTCCGCCCCCCGGCGGTGCCCCGATCTGGTATCAAAAACACATGCC
The DNA here is from genome assembly GCA_049650705.1 of Pontixanthobacter sp. Taxonomy (GTDB): domain Bacteria; phylum Pseudomonadota; class Alphaproteobacteria; order Sphingomonadales; family Sphingomonadaceae; genus Pontixanthobacter. The sequence continues at coordinate 20,497 of JBASAR010000006.1, forward strand.
GCATCATATGATCGGTGACATCGACATCCATGATTTTCCGGATCATAGGCATGCCTTCCTTATTCGAGAACCGGAACGCGTCATCGCCAGTTACGGTGCGAAGCGGTTGAAGGTCCATTTCGACGATCTTCGCTACGATCGGCAGTTCGAGTATTTCGAGATAGTTCGAAAGCGGTTTGGAAACATTCCAGCAGTTATCGACTCCTCGACTTTCCTTGCCGATCCGGAAAGCCAGCTGAAGCTGCTATGCCGGCAATTGCATATCGACTGGGACGACAATATGCTCAACTGGGAGGCCGGAATTCGTCCAACCGACGGTATCTGGGCGTCGCATTGGTATGACGCCGTCGTCACTTCAACCAGGTTCGGCCCGCCGCCCGCTGAAATGTCCTTATTGAGCGGTGATGCGGCCAAACTTGCCGAGCGTTGTCGCCCCTTCTACGAAGCCATGCGAGAACACGCGCTGGGTATCGGTTGCATCTGACCGGTAACATGGCGGACAGGGTGGGATTCGAACCCACGGTACGCTTGCACGCACGCCGGTTTTCAAGACCGGTGCATTCGACCACTCTGCCACCTGTCCGCTCTGACGAAGCCGCTAGCCGGGGCGCTGCCCCTTGTCACCACGATTGTCGGTTATGAACATTGGAATTCGGAAGAGACAACGCAATATGCACTTGCGGTTCAGTCAATTTCTGACACGGATGCGGTCATGAAAAAAGCCTTTCTGTTTGCCCCGTTCGCGGCGTTGCTTCTTACTTCCACCTCCATGCCGGCGCGGGCGCAGGATCTGTCCTTCGACGCCTATATGCAGCTCCTGATCGCGAAGGCGAGGGGTGAAGGGGTAAGCGAAAATACCCTGCGCCGTATGACCGGCGGACTTACGCCCAATCAGCGCGTCATCGAACTCGACCGCGGACAACCAGGCAATCCGACAAGCCGCGGCTATCCCGCGCTGGCGCCGTATATCGACACGCATGTCAATCCGACGCGGATTGCGCGAGGACGCGATATGTTCTCCGCGACCCGTTCGATCCGTCAGCAGGTCGAGGCGAAATACGGCGTCCCTTCCGAAATACTGATGGCGATCTGGGGGCACGAAACCAATTATGGAGGTTACAAGGGCAATTTCGATCTCTCGCGCTCGCTGGCCACGCTGGCGTGGGAGGGGCGGCGCCGTGAACTGTTCGAAGGTGAATGGCTTGCGCTGATGCAGGTTGCCGATAAGGGTTATGCGCGGGACGAACTGGTCGGCAGTTGGGCCGGCGCGTTCGGCAATCCGCAATTCCTACCCAGCGTGTATTTGCGCCTCGCGACCGACGGCGATGGTGATGGACGTGCCGACATCTTCAACAATCGCGCCGATACGCTGGCATCGATTGCCCGCTATTTCCAGGATTCCGGATGGCGGCGGGGTCAGCCGTGGGGCGTGCGCGCTTTGGTACCGGGCGACCTCGATCGCGAAGCTATCGATAATAAGATTATATCGCCCGTATGCGACCGGGTTCATGAACGACACAGCCAATGGAAGACGGTGGCGGAATGGCGTGCGCTCGGCGTTCAGCCACAGCAATATCTGGAAGACGATGTGATGGCTTCCTTCTTTCAGCCTGATGGGCCAGGTCGCCCGGCATGGCTCCTGACCGCAAATTACAGGGTCATCCTGGAGTATAATTGTTCGAACTACTACGCCATGAGCGTGGGGTTGCTGGCCGACGAAATTGCGCGATAGGCGTCGTCGCCACATCGGTAGATCGACGTAGATTAGCATGGGTCGGATTATGAAACGCGCGTTGTTTGCAGGTTTGTTGATTGCATCGTCTTCGGGCGCGGTATCCCAAGCAGGTGGCATCGATCCGATAAATGGAATGGAGGCGGCTCCCATTGCGCTGTTGATCGATGCGCAAACGGGCCAAGTGCTGTATGCGAAGGAGGCCGACCGCCGCTTCGTGCCCGCATCGATTACGAAAATCATGACTGCGTTCATTGCGTTCGAATTGATCGCGAATGGCAAACTCGACACCGAACAGACGTTTGCGTTAAGTCCGACAGCCGCTGAAACCTGGTATCGCAGGGGGTCGACGCTGTTTCTGGAACCCGACGAACCAGTAAGTGTCAACACGCTTTTGCGGGGAATAACCTCGGTATCCGCAAACGATGCCAGCGTGGTGCTGGCCGAAGGTATCGATGGATCGATCGCGCAGTGGTCAGCGCGGATGAACGCTACCGCTGCGCGTTTGGGTATGGCGGACAGTCATTTTGCAACACCGAACGGCTGGCCGGACGAAGGCGCCACGTTTACCTCGGCCGAAGATCTGGCAAACTTGTCCCGCGAACTGGTTCGTCGCCATCCCTCCCTATATGCGCGCTATTTCGGGCAGGACGGCATGCGGTATAACGGGTTCGCGCAGTCCAATCACGATCCCATCACCGGTATCGTCGACGGGGCTGATGGCATAAAAACCGGTTACACACGCCAGGCGGGGCTTGGGTTCGTGGGTAGCGCGATGCGCGGTGGGAACCGCCTGATCATGGTTCTGGGCGGTATCGATAATGCCCGAGACCGGACGGATATTAGTCGCAGCTTCATGGAATGGGGTTTCGATACGTTCGAACGGGACATCGCGTTCACGCCCGGGGAAGCTGTCGGGACCGTCGCGGTGCAGAATGGCCGTAGCACACAAGTAGCGGTGACCGCTCCGCATGGGATTTCGGTTCTGCGCGTAGCCGGCGGCCCGCCCATGCGCGGCACATTGCGATATAGCGGCCCGATCATTGCCCCGGTAACCGCCGGTGATGTGGTCGCTCATCTCGATGTAACGGCAAACAAGCACGTCGTTGCTTCCATTCCGCTTGTCGCGAAGACCGATGTCGCCCGCGCCACCAATGTCGGGCGTATCGGTAATGCATTCGGCGCTTGGTTTTGATGCGA
>JBASAR010000007.1:0-12577 GCA_049650705.1 Pontixanthobacter sp.
GATTTTCAACCCGGCTGGAACGCGTTGGGCGGCGAAAAGCGTGGCCTCCTGCTCGAAGCGGCGGCCGATCTGTTCGAGGAACACGCGCCCGGTTTTCTTTCGCTGTGTCAGCGCGAAGCGGGCAAGACGCTGATCGATGGCGTGCTCGAACTGCGCGAGGCGGTGGATTTCCTGCGCTATTACGCATCCGAAGCACGGCGGCAATTTGCTGCACCGATCATCCTGCCCGGTCCGACGGGGGAGGAGAACCGACTGAGCCTGGCGGGACGCGGCGTGTTCGCGACGATCAGCCCATGGAATTTCCCGCTCGCCATATTCATCGGCCCCGCCGCCGCCGCAATGGCCGCGGGCAACACGGTGGTCGCCAAGCCTGCCGAACAGACCCCGCTAATCGCTGCATTGGCGGTGGAACTGTGTCACCAGGCGGGCATCCCGCGCGAAGTGTTCCAGCTGCTGCCCGGCGCAGGCGATGTGGGCGAAATGATTACGTCCGATCCGCGGCTGGCCGGTGTCGCTTTCACCGGATCGTCCGACACGGCGCGTGCGATCAACCGATCGCTCGCCGCGCGCGAAGGGCCGATCGCCACCTTCATCGCGGAAACCGGCGGGCAGAACGCGATGATCGTGGACAGCAGCGCTCTACCCGAACAGGTCACGCGCGATGTCGTCGCCAGCGCTTTTCAAAGCGCGGGGCAACGCTGTTCCGCACTGCGCGTGTTGTATGTACAGGACGACGTGTATGACGACACGCTGACGATGATCCGCGGCGCGTTCGAGGCGCTGGGTATCGGCGATCCGCAGATATTGTCGACCGATGTCGGTCCGGTTATCGATCCCGATGCCAAAGCCGCGCTGGAACGGCATGTCGCACGGCGGCAGAAACGGGGCCGCACGGTATGGCGGCGCGAATTACCCCAAGGGCTGGATGCCGGCTGCTTCGTCGCGCCGACGATCATCGAAATGGATTCGATCCTGGATTTGCGGCGGGAAAATTTCGGGCCGATGCTGCATGTCGTGCGGTTCGACAGCAAGCAGCTGGAACAGGTGATCGACGACATCAACGCCACCGGATACGGCCTGACGCTGGGGCTGCACAGCCGCATCGAAGCGACACGGCGACTGGTCGAAGCACGCGCAAAAGTCGGCAACTTCTACGTCAATCGCAACCAGATCGGCGCGGTGGTGGAAAGCCAGCCTTTCGGCGGCGAAGGGCTGTCCGGTACCGGCCCCAAAGCGGGCGGTCCGCATTACGTCGCACGCTTCGCCACCGAACGCGTCGTCTGCATCGACACCACGGCGGCAGGCGGCAACGCGACATTGCTGGCGAGTTGATCATTCGGTTCCGGTTAAGCCGCGAGTGGGTTAGGACGGCGTCGATGATACGCGCCCTGTCCCTATTCCTTGCCCTCGTCCTTTCCGGCTGGTCGCTGCCTGCATTCGCCGAGGTTACGATGAGCTTTCACAGCTTCAACGGATCGGTCCTGTTCGGCCGCTACCCCCATGCCTTCGTGGTTCTGGAAGGGACGGTCGACAGCACCGGCGAAGTGGTGGACGAGAATTACGGCTTCACCGCCGAAACCATCAGCACGCGCATCCTGTCCGGCCCGGTCGAACACGACATCCAGGTGGAAAAAGACAAGTATATCGCGAAGACCAACCGCCATTTCACCGTAACGATCGACGAAGCGGAACTGGCGCAGGTGCGCGCCACCATGCGCGCATGGCGCGATGCGCCGGGCAAATATTACGATCTCGACAAGCGGAACTGCATCCATTTCGTCGGTGCGATGGCGCAGATCGTGGGTATCACGGTCGATTATCCCGATAACATGACCCGCCGCCCCAAAAAGTGGCTGAACCACATCACCAAACTCAATCCGCAGTTGGGCGCGAAACGCATCCGGTGAGAATCCGGCAAAACGGGCTTCCCGCATATTGCCCCGCACGCTCCGCCCGCCGAACGTAGCGCCATGGCCATACTCAACGATATCTGGATCCGCGAACGCGCGACGCAGGACGGCATGATCGAACCCTTCGTGGAGGCGCAGCGGCGCGATGGCTGCATCTCCTACGGCCTCAGCTCCTTCGGATACGACGCGCGGGTCGCGCCCGAATTCAAGATCTTCACCAATGTCGACAGCAGCGTGGTCGATCCCAAGGATTTCGATCCGAAGAACTTCGTCGATCGCGAGACGGACATGTGCATCATTCCGCCCAACAGTTTTGCTCTCGCGCGCACAGTCGAATATTTCCGCATTCCCGAAGACGTGCTGGTCATCTGCCTGGGCAAGAGCACCTATGCCCGCTGCGGTATCATCGTGAACGTCACCCCGTTGGAGCCGGGGTGGGAGGGTCACGTGACGCTGGAATTTTCCAACACCACCCCCCTGCCTGCAAAAATTTACGCCAATGAAGGTGCGTGCCAGTTCCTGTTCCTGCAAGGCAATGCCCGGCCCGAAACGACCTATGCCGACCGGGCGGGCAAATATATGGGGCAGAAGGGCGTGACGCTGCCCCGGCTGTAATCCGCCCGACCCTACCGGTCCTTTGACAGGCTTTGCCCGCCCGGCCATGCAGGTGTGGACATTGGACAGGAGAGCATATGAGCAAGACCGACCGAGAATTCGACATCGTCGTCTACGGCGCCACCGGCTATACCGGGCGCCTGGTCGCCGAATATCTGCACCAGCATTACGGCAGCCGCGACGACGGCCCCACATGGGCGATGGCCGGGCGCAACCAGTCGAAGCTGGAGGATGTGCGCGACCTGATCGGCGCGGCCAAAGACACCCCGCTGATCGTGGCCGATGCCGACGATCCGGACAGCCTGACTGCCATGGTCAAGCGCGCCCGCGTGGTCCTGACCACCGTCGGCCCTTATCAACTTTACGGCGACGATCTGGTCGAAACCTGCGCCCGCCAAGGGACCGACTATGCCGATCTGTGCGGCGAACCGGGCTGGATGCGCGAACAGATCGACAAGAACCACGACCTGGCCAAAGCCAGCGGCGCGCGTATCTGTTTCTCCAGCGGTTTCGATTCGATCCCATTCGATCTCGGCGTGCTGATGCTGCAGAAACATGCACAGGAACGGTTCGGCAAACCCGCCCCGCGGGTGAAGGGTCGGGTCCGCGCGATGCAGGGCACTTTCAGCGGGGGGACCGCCGCCAGCCTGACCGAGACGATGAAATCGATTGCGAAGAACCCCAAACTGATTCCGATCCTGCAAAGCCCGTTCGGCCTTACCCCCGGCTTCGAAGGGCCGGACCAGCCCAGCGGCCTGATCCCGCAATATGACGACGAACTGGGCAAATGGGCCGCGCCGTTCATCATGGCGACGATCAATACGAAGAACGTCCATCGCACCAATTTCCTGCGCGGACACCCCTATGGCGAAGATTTCAAATATGACGAGATGATGCTCACCAGCCCGGGGGAGATGGGCAAGAAGGCCGCCAATGCCGCCGCCGAGATGCTGAAGAACCCGTTCGGTGCCAAACCGCCCAAACCGGGCGAAGGGCCGACACCCGAAGAACGTGAAAACGGATTTTACGACGTGCTGTTCATCGGAGAAATGCCCGATGGGCAGACGATCCGTTACGGCGTCAAAGGCAAATACGATCCCGGCTACGGTTCAACCAGCCGAATGTTGAGCGAAACCGGTATCGCACTGCTATCGTGCGATGCACCGGGCGGCATCGGCACGCCGGGGTCTTTCCTGGGCGAAGATCTGGTCGACCGGCTCGAAAACAATGCCGAAATCAGCTTCGCGTTGGAAAGCTGATCCCGACCTGTCCGGCCTGCGGACGGGCTAGAAGCTCGTCCGCAGGCTGACCCGGAAATTGCGGCCCGTAAGCGGTGCGAAATCCTTCGTGAAGCTGGTGTGGCGGCGTCCGGTCGCATCGAAAATATTGTCCGCCCGCAGCAGCAGCCGGATGTTCTCGTTCCCCCGCACAGGCGCCCAGGATATCGACGCGTTGACGAAGGTGAAATCGTCGGTCGTCGTTTCGAACGGCGCGATATCGCTCTGTTCGGCGAAATATTGCACCTCCACACGTCCATCGAATGCCCCGGCCTCCGCTTCCAAAGCGCCCAATGCGCTGAACGGCGGAATGCGCGGCAGGTTGGTGCCGTCGTCCAGTTCCGCCTCGACATATTGTGCGCGCAGATCGGCGAGCAGGCCGAAGGCATCGCCGGCGATCAGCGGCACCTGCACCTCGCCCTCGACCCCGGAATATTCCGCATCGTCCTGCAGGAACTGGAACACCGGCAGATCGTCCTCTTCCTCGCCCGTTCCCTGCAGATAGATGTAATCGTCGAACCAGTTCTTGAACACCGACACCGCGATCGTCGCCGGACCGACCGCGCCGCGCACGAAACCTTCGACGCCGAATGCGGTTTCCTCGTTCAAATCGATATCGCCGACTTCGAACGACTGGGTCGCGATATGGGGACCGTTGGCGAACAGTTCCTCACCCCCCGGCGCGCGGGCGGAACGCGATCCGGTAATCCCGATACGCAGCCCATCATCGCCCATCGGCTGATAGATGGCGGAGAGTGCCCCTGAAAAGAGGTCGAAATCGCGATCCGTGTTGAGCGGCTGCGAACGGATATCGACCCGTTCGTAACGCGCGGCCCCTTCCAACTGAAAGGTGTCGAAATCCAGCTCCTGAAGCGCGAACACCGCGAATTGGTCGGTCAGGTTGGGGGCGACGAAGGCTTCTTCACCGACGGCCGCGAAATCGCGGTGGTAATATTGCACGCCGATCGATCCGCCCAATATACCGCGCCGCGCCTGAACCAGTTCGGCCCGCGCCTCGATCCCCTCGACGTCGAACACCGTGCCGGCTTCCTCGCCTTCGAATTCGGTATGGGTGTAATCGCTATAGCCGATGCGGGTCTGCAAACGGGAAAAGAAGCCATCCCCCAATGGCACATCGCCGCGCAGATCGGCGCGGAACTGCTCAAGGTCGATCGAAACGCGCGCCTCACCCTCTTCCTCGCCGCCATCTTCCTCGCCGCCCTCCTCACCATGGTGATGTCCCGCGCCAGGCCGGCCGGGAATGCCGTAGACCGTATCGTAGTAGCCAGCTGAAAACCCGAGGCTGCCATCGCCCACGAATACGCTGGCGCCGATATTCGCGCTGTAGGTTTCAGTGAAGCTGTTGGGCAGGATGCCCTGCTGATTGGCCGCTTCGAGAAGTTCGTCGGACTCTTCGAATTCGCCCTCTGCCGCCTCTTCCGCCGCGTCGGCGAGCAGATCGTCCCGCAAGACGGGGGCGACGGAGAAGCCTGGGATCTCGATATCGTCCGTATTGCGATACGCGCCGTCCGCATGCAGCACGATCTTGTCGCCCACCGGCAGATCGAGCGATACCGCGCCGCTCAACAAATCGCGCGCCGTATCCGCTTCGAACAGTCCATCGAGATGAAACGGTTCGTCGAGCGGGCGCAGTGGAATGCGTTTGTCGATGATATTGACCGCTCCGCCGATCGCTTGGCCGCCATAAAGAAGCACCGCGGGCCCCCGCAAGATCTCGATGCTTTCGACCGTCAGCGGTTCGACCGACACGGCGTGGTCGGCGGAGGTATTGGACACATCCAGCGTTCCCAGCCCGTTGACGAGCACGCGCACCCGTTCTCCATCGAAACCGCGCAGGACGGGGCGCGATGCGCCCGGCGCGAAGCTGGTCGCCGACACGCCGGGCTGTTTCGCCAGGATCTCGCCGATTTGCCCATCCATGTTACGCTGTAGTTCGCGGCCTTCGACGACGGACGTGCCGGTAAGCACGTCGAGCTGCGTCAATCCCGGCGCGGTGACGATAATCGTGCGGTACGGGTCGGTATTGCCGTCGTGGAAATCATCTTCCGCATCGCTGACCGATGGCGTTGTGGGTTCGTCGTTTACCGGCGGACCGGATTGCGCATGGGCCGGGGCCGAAAGAGCACCGATACAAAGAGCAAGCGCCGATACGGCCGGGAAAGCGTGCGGGCATTGTTTATGATACAACATCACCTCGTTAATAGAGCTGGATAGCTGTGGCGCAACTTTTTTTTCCGGTTGGCCATTCTGTGATGCGTACAAACGAGAATAAAAAGGGTGGCGACCTTACGGACCCACCCCTTTCGGTCTTAAATGTGATTGGCGCTGCCGTTTGCGCGACTTCATCGGTTCCAGTTTAATTCCGGACGGGGATCAGGCCATTTCAGGCAGATCGAAGAAATCCACCTTGCCCTCGTCCAGATCGTAATACGCGCCCACGACCCAAAGCTTACCGGCACGCTGGGGTTCCAGCATGATCGGGTCGGTTTGTTCACGCAACTGGCGAACCACGCGGCGCACATTTGCCCGCACGGAATTGTCCAGCAGATCGCCTTCCTGATCGCGTGCCTGCAATACCGCGGGGATGATAGGTTCGATCATTCGGCCGATCGACCCCGGGAACGTCGCATTGCTTTCGACAACCTTGGTCGCCGCATCGACCGCGCCGCAGCGTTCGTGGCCCATCACCACCACCAAAGGCACGTTAAGCACCGCGACCGCATATTCGATCGATCCCAGCGCAACCGTATCGACGGTATTGCCCGCATTACGGATGATGAAAAGCTCGCCCAATCCGCGGCCGAACAAAAGCTCCGGCGGTACGCGGCTGTCGGAACAGGTCACATAGGCCGCGAAAGGAGCCTGACTGCTTGCCAGATCGAGCCGGCGCTGCTGACTGGTAATCCCGCCCGAGCGTTCATCACGCAGAAATTCCGCGTTACCGATTTCGAGAAGCTCGAGCGCCTGAGCGGGCGTCAAATCCTTGCCGGCAGGCGCGATACCGCCCATCGGGCCTTGTGAATTCGCAGCCATCGCTCCGCCACCGGTCAGCAATCCGGCACCTAGCGTTGCCGCACCGCCGAGAACGTTTCTTCTACTCGCCATCGTGAACTCCCTTTTGAACTCGCTCGTATGGTTTATCAATCGATGGGTTATCCAATGGTTTCATACAAAGCCACAGGCATTATCGATAGAGAACATCTATCGATGTAAGACACGTAATCGAACGCGATCGGTCTCGCCCCCGAATATGCCTATCACGAAAATTGTGGGAAATGGAGCGGGCGAGGCGATTCGAACGCCCGACCCCAACCTTGGCAAGGTTGTGCTCTACCCCTGAGCTACGCCCGCTCAATAGACGTGTGGTCGGCCATGCGACCCTCGACATGCGCGGCGCTGGGCGCTCGCGATCCCGATGAGGAAGCGCGCAACTAGCAGCGCGTTCAAGGGGCGGCAAGAGAAAATGCGCGCATGGCCGGCGGCACGGTGTACCCGGGCACGCCCCCCCAATTGCCCCGCCCTTCACAACGCGTATAGATGGCCCACATAGGACGTGGATTACCAACAGACGGGATTTTTATCGTGGCGAGCATGGGTTTGAATATCGAGGAAGAAAAATCGGTCGCGAAATTCCGCACGGACGTGGTCGAACCATCGATGACCCACCTCGTCATCCTCGATTTCTGGGCGGAATGGTGCGGCCCGTGCAAGGCGCTGGCCCCGATGCTGGAAAAGGTCGCAACCGAATATGCGGCCAAGGGCGTGGTTCTGAAAAAGATCGATGTCGACGAAGACAAATTCATCGCCGCCCAGTTTCAGGTCCAGTCCATCCCCACCGTCTATGCGATGTTCCAGGGACAGCCCGTTGCCGACCTGACGCAATTCCGTAGCGAATCCGAATTGAAGCAGGCGCTCGACGAACTGCTCGCCAAACTGCCCGTCGGCGACGCGACAGGCGGCGCGGGTGGTCCAGGCGGTCCAGGTGGTCCAGGCGCTAACCCACAGCAGGATGTTGCGCAGTTCATCGATATGGCGGAACAGGTTCTTGCCGAAGGCGATGCGGAACGGGCGGCCGGCGTCTTCATGCAGGTCGCCGAAATGGCACCCGACAATGCGGCGGCGCAGGGTGGGCTGATCCGGGCATTGGTAGCCGCCGGCCGGATCGAGGAAGCTCAGACGGTTGCCGCCGCGGTCCCTGCCGATATGAAGGAACAGCCGGCGTTGCAGCAGGCGATGTCCGCACTCGAACTGTCGGGTACGCAGGTCGATGAAGATGCGCTGGCGGAATTGAAATCGGCGGCGGCGGCCAATCCGCAGGACGCGGAGGCGCAATTCGCCTATGCGGAAGCCGCCTTTGCCGCGAACGACCGGGATGCGGCGGCCGATACGCTGCTGGCCATGGTCGAGCACGACCGCGACTGGAACGAAGGTGCGGCGCGCGCCAAATTGCTGCAGATTTTCGAAGCGGTCGGGCTGGAAGATCCCTGGGTCGTGGCCACGCGCCGTCGGTTGTCCAGAATATTGTTCGGTTGAGCGCGATGGTCAAACGCCTGTCCATCTTCCCGCTATCGGGCGCGATCCTGTTTCCAGGGTTGCAGATGCCGCTGCATTTCTTCGAACCGCGTTATCGCGCCCTGGTCAGCGATGCGCTGGCCCGCGATCGCCGTATCGCGATGATCCAGCCGCAAAGCCCGGCCAAGGGGGCGCCTCTGTTCGATATCGGCTGCGTCGGCAAGATCGGCGATGTCGAGGCGATGGAGGACGGGCGGTACAACGTCGTGTTGCAGGGCGAGACGCGGTTCAGGCTGCTGCGCGAACTGGATGTCGCCACCCCGTTTCGCCAGGTCGAAGGCGAATTGCTGGACGAGCCGGCAGAAGGCTTTCTCAGCAGCGTGGAACGCGCGGGCTTCGAACATGAAGCGCGCCGGTTCGCCGATGCGCAGGGCTACAGCGTCGACTGGGATTCGGTCACCCGGCTGGACGATGCATCCTTGATCGACGGCGTTTCCCAGATCGCCCCGTTCGATCCGGCGGCGAAGCAGGGATTGCTGGAAGCGGAAACCATCAACGACCGTTGCGAATTGCTGGTGCAGCTGATGCAGTTCTACGGCCGGCGCGACGGTGACGAGGAAATCATCACCCTCCAATAGGATCTTGGGTCAAATTCCGAAACTGCCCTTCAAACCGTCGATGACATATTGTGCCGCCAATGCCGCCAATAGGACGCCCAACAGACGGGTGATCACCGCCTCCACCCGGTCGCCCAACAATCGAATGAGCGGCCCGGCGGTGATGAGTGCCGCCATCGTCAGCAGCAAAACGCCGCTCAACGCCGCCAATATCACGAGGGTCTGGTCGGTCCCCTCCGCTTCGTTCATCAGCAGCATGACCGCCGCGATGGCGCCCGGCCCGGCCAGCATCGGCATGGCCATCGGAAAGACGGACACGTCTTCGGCTTCGGGCGTCAATTCGTTCTGCGCGGCGACTTTTTCCGCGCGTTCTTCCCGCCGCTGGGTCCGTTTTTCGAACACCATTTCGAACGCGATCCAGAACAGCATGAAGCCGCCGGCAATCCGGAAACTGTCGAGTTCGATGTGCAGGGCGGCCAGCAGCTGTTCGCCGAACAGGGCGAAACCGACGAGGATGATCATCGCGATCACGCAGGCGCGGATGGCCATGCTGCGCTGCTGGATCGGGCTGGCGGATTTGGTGAGACCGGCGTAAATCGGCGCGCAACCCGGCGGATCGATGACCACGAACAGGGTGATGAATGCAGAGATGAACAATTCGGTCATGACGATCGGCGCCGCCTATTCGCGCGTGTCGCCGGGCGCAACCGCAAACACGCGGTCGATCCCGCGTTCCCAGCCCGCCTCGGTAAAATAGTCGGCGACCACGCGTCGCGCGCCGGTTTCGGAATGGGTCCACACGATGCGCATCGTGCCATCCGCCGCGTTCAACCGACCCTGCCGTTCGCCGGCGGCAATCGCGATTTGGGGTGCGGAGGTTACGATCGCATCGGTTTCGGCATCGGGGCAGTCGGCGACGATCCCTCTGATCGAATCGAGTGCCGAGACGACGACCACGTTTCGCCCCGTCAGATCTTCATCCGCGCGTTTGGGTGGTTGCGGTATCGCCAGGGCCTGCGTGCGGTAGGACCATTTGTATGCCCCATCCCGCTGCCGCTGCCACACGGTCGCGAAATCGCCGATTTGCCCGCGCGCGTCCTCGTAACGCCCCTCGCTCACCGCCATGGCACCGTCGCAACTGGCCCACACGGTGCGGGGCCGCCAGCTTGCGGGTGCACCGGGCATGTCGTTGTCGCCAAGTAAACGCGCACCGTCTTTATCGTGAACGATGGCACCCGCCGCCGCGCTGTCGCGCAGGGCGGTGGACATCCCGCGATCCCCGATAGCGCGCGCGAAGGCGATTTCCGCGGCGACGATCTTGCTCGGCTGCGCTTCGCCGGGTGCCACCTGCAGCATACGGTCGATCTGGCGGACGGCCTCGCGTGGCGGGCCACCGCCGCCGACGCATGACGCTAGCGCCATCGCGCCGATCGCGCCCGGCAGGGCTTGGAGCAGAACGCGCGACCGCGTCATAATTGTTCGGGAACGTGGATTCCGGCGTTGCGATGTGCCGCGACCAGCGTGTTGCGCAGCAGCACGGCGATGGTCATCGGACCGACGCCGCCCGGAACAGGCGTAATCGCGCCTGCAACCTCGCTCGCTTCGTCGAAGGCGACGTCACCGACCAGCCGCCCCTTATCTGCACCCGGTTCGGCGGGCAGGCGGTTGATGCCGACATCGATCACCGTCGCGCCATCCTTCAACCAGTCCTTTCGGATCATTTCCGGTCGCCCGACCGCCGCGATCACGATGTCTGCCTGGCGAACGACCGCCGGTAAATCCTTCGTCCGGCTGTGCGCGATCGTCACCGTGGCATTCGCGTCCAGCAGCAATTGCGCCATCGGCTTGCCCACGATGTTGGACCGGCCGATAACCACCGCGTTCAAACCCGACAGATCGCCCGATCCGTCCGTCAAACTGTCGGTCAGAAGCATCATACAGCCCAGCGGTGTGCAGGGGACGAAACCCGCCTGCCCGACCGCAAGCCGCCCGGCATTGACGACGTGGAACCCGTCGACATCCTTGTTGGGATCGATCGCCGACACGATGGCCTGCGCATCGCATTGCGGTGGAAGTGGCAATTGCACGAGTATTCCGTCGACCCGTTCGTCCGCATTCAGTTTCTCGACCAGCGCGAGCAGCACGGCATCGGTCGTATCGGACGGCAGACGATGTTCGAAACTCGCCATATTCGCGCCCACCGTTGCCTTGTTTTTCGCGCGGACGTAAATGTCGCTGGCCGGATCGTCGCCCACCAGCACAACGGCCAACCCCGCCTTGCGCCCCGCGCCGGCTTCGAATGTCGCCGCCATCGTTCCGACACGGGTTCGCAACCGGGCCGCGAACGCCTTCCCGTCGATACGAACGGCGGTCATTGCACGACGTTCGCCAGCACGATCATCACCGCATTGAGCCCCAGGATCAGAACCAGCGGAGAGAAATCGATCGTGCCCGTTTTGGGCAGGATACGACGGATCGGGGCCAGCACCGGTTCGAGCAGCGCGTTGATCGAGTTGTAGATCTGCATCATGAACTGGTTCGACTGATTGACGACGTTGAACGCGAACAGCAGGCCGACGATGAACTGGACGATGACCAGCATGATCAGAACGTCGATCAGCATTCCCAATATTTGCATGAAGGCGATCATGGATCGGTGTCTCTCGAATGGTTGGTGCGGATTGCGCCCCATCTAATGCGCGCAGCCCGTGGTAGCAACTCGGCTGGACCTCGTAACGCAGGACGATAGTCGGCGCTTAACCCCCTTTACGGATGAGCGTACCTGCCCCGCGCGCGGTGAAGAATTCGAGCAGCATCGCATGGGGTACCCGCCCATCCAGCACCACGGCGGCCTCGCACCCCGCCTCCACCGCATGGACGCAGGTTTCCAGTTTCGGGATCATGCCGCCGCTGATAATGCGTTCGTCGCGCAAACGCACGATGTCGGCGGGGGTCAGATCGGTCAGCAATGTCTTATCCGCGTCCAGCACGCCGCTGACATCGGTCAGCAAGAACAATCGCGCCGCCCCCAAAGCCGCCGCGATCGCGCCAGCCATCGTATCGGCGTTGATGTTGTAGGTATGCCCATCGTCGCCTGCGCCGATCGGGGCGATGATCGGAATCATGCCCGCCGCCACCGCCGTGTCGATGATCGTCGTATCCACCTGCGCCGGTTCGCCCACGAAGCCCAGATCGACCGCGCTTTCGATGTTGCTTTCCGGATCGCGTGATGTGCGGCGCAGCTTCGTGGCGGTGACCAGCCCGCCATCCTTGCCCGAGATACCGATCGCTTTGCCGCCCGCCTGCGCGATCCAGCCGACCAATTCCTTGTTGATGGCACCCGACAGGACCATTTCCGCAATCTGCGCTGTCGCCTTGTCGGTGACTCGCAGGCCATCCACGAATTCGCTTTTTACGCCCAGCTTCGCCAGCATCGCGCCGATTTGCGGGCCGCCGCCGTGGACCACCACCGGATTGATGCCGACCGCCTGCAACAATACGATATCTTCCGCGAATTCGCGCGCCGCCTTGGGGTCGCCCATCGCGTGACCGCCATATTTGACCACGAAAGTGCGACCGGCATAGCGCTGGAAATACGGCAGCGCCTCGATCAGCGTTTCCGCCT
>JBASAR010000008.1:0-3473 GCA_049650705.1 Pontixanthobacter sp.
GTTCAGATACCTCGACGCTAGGCGTCGTCAACACAACGCATACGCCTTTTCACGATGGCATCGTTGCGGGGACATTTTATAACGCCGCCTCGCGCAAGCTGATCCTTTCCTTCAAACATGGCAGGCGGATCGCCTTGTCGCCATTGTTGGCGCGATTGATCGCGGCGCGTCTGCCCGAACTCGATGGTGATTGGTTGTTCATTCCAGTGCCACTGCACCCGTTTCGATTATGGAAGCGCGGGTTCAATCAGGCGGCGCTGCTGGCGCGGGACGTGGCGCGATTGCGAAGGCAGCGCTTGCTTGTCGACGGCCTGCGGCGTCGCAAGTACACGCGGTCGCTCGGCGGGCTGGGTCGCCAGGAACGGGAGCGCACCCTGGCGAATGCAATCGTGGTCAACCCACGCCATTCGAAAACTATCGACGGCGCGAACGTCGTATTGATCGACGACGTGCTGACGAGCGGCGCGACCAGCGATAGCTGCGTCGGAACGCTGAAACGGGCGGGCGCGCGGACGGTCATGGTAGCATGCTTTGCGCGCGTATCGACGTAGGGCGTCCCTGAAGGCGTTTGAAGAAGAAACGCCCGGGACATCTTGCCCCGGGCGTCACGTGACGAACTGGCGTAAACCGTTCAGTTGCCGCTGACATTCCCCCCTGAAGAATGTTCAGTGCGAGTATCGATCATGAATGCATCGGCACCCCTGTAATACGGCCAATGGCATCCGCGTCGGCAGAAGCGGAAAGCTTCCGATCACCGCTTTGCCGGTATTTCGCACCCGAAGTTGCAGCGTTGCGGCATTCCCACCATATGACTGTCGGAACCAGTCATTCAGAGTTGGGCCATGGAGAATTGGCAACAGCTGTGTCCCATCAGCCACAATTATCGGAGCCAGGGAAAAGTCATGACGAACGCGACCGCAGACCGCGAAACGGGGCAGACGTTCCTACCCAAATTCGATGCAGCCGGTCTCATTGTCGGCATCGTTACGGACCGCGCGACGAAGGCGATTTTAATGGTGGCTTTTCTCGATCGCGAGGCGCTCGACGCGACACGTGAAACCGGTCTGGCGCATTTCCATTCCCGGTCCCGCCAACGGCTTTGGTTTAAAGGGGAGACATCGGGCAATGTTTTGCGCGTGCATCGTATCCTGGTCGATTGCGATCAGGACGCTTTGATCCTCGAATGCGATCCGGCCGGACCCGCTTGCCATACCGGTGCCGTGAGCTGTTTCTATCGCGAATTGGAAGACGACGCATTGGTAGGAGTGCCGAACACCGATTGAGGGTGATGGGCTTGACGTTTACGTAAAGGGCAGCTAAACCCATCATATGGCGTCGACAATGAAAACCGACATGAATGGAGCGAATAGAAGCGCTCATGCCGGCGCGCATCTCGATCGGCCGGATCGTTTGGAGCGTGAACAGTTCACCATATCCGACCTCACATCGGAATTCGACTGTACTGCCCGGGCGCTTCGTTTTTACGAGGATGAAGGACTGGTCGCACCGCAGAGATCCGGACTGACCCGAGTATATTCGCAGCGTGATCGCGCGCGATTGGCATGGATCATGCGGGCGAAGAACGTGGGCTTCAGCCTCGTCGAAATCCGGGAGATGATCGACCTCTACGATCTTGGAGACGGCCGTGTCGAACAGCGCCGGGTCACGATCGAGAAGTGTCGCAACCATGTTGCCAAATTGAAACGCCAGCGGGCCGATATCGATTCGTCGATCAAGGAACTCGCGGGTTTTATCGAACATATCGAAGAATTGGACCTCGAAAGCCCGCAGGGCTGATCGCGTTCAATATATTGCAAGGGAACGACAATGCCGATCTATAACGCCCCCACTCGCGATGCGCGCTTCATCATCAACGAAGTGCTGGACCTCGCCAGTTATAACAATTTGCCCGGATTTGAATCCGCAACACCCGACATGATCGAAACGGTAGTGAACGAGGCAGGCAAATTCTGCGCCGAAGTGCTCGCGCCGCTTAATCAAATCGGTGATCGCGAAGGCTGCATTCGGCACGACGATGGCAGTGTCACGACGCCTCCCGGGTTTAAGGAAGCGTTCGACAAATACGTCGAGTCCGGTTGGGGCACGATATCTTCCCCCGAAGAATTCGGCGGACAGGGCATGCCGCATGTTTTGGGTATGCTGGTGGAGGAATTCGTCAGTACATCCAACCAGGCATTCGGAATGTATCCCGGCCTCACCACCGGTGCAGCCGCGGCAATCCTTGCGAAGGGCTCCGACGAGCAGAAGAACACCTATCTTCACAAGATGATCGCCAATGAATGGCTCGGCACCATGAATCTGACCGAACCGCATTGCGGGACCGATCTTGGCATGATTCGCACAAAGGCGGAGCCGCAGGCCGATGGTTCTTATGCTGTCACCGGGCAGAAGATTTTCATCTCCGCCGGGGAGCATGATTTGACCGAGAACATCATTCACCTGGTTTTGGCCAAGACGCCGGGCGCCCCGAACAGCTCGAAAGGCATCTCGCTGTTCATCGTGCCCAAGATGATGGTCAACGACGATGGCTCCATCGGCGAACGCAATGCGGTAAAATGCGGCGCGATCGAGGAGAAAATGGGTATCCATGGCAATTCGACCTGCGTTATGAACTACGACGGTGCGACCGGTTACATGGTGGGCGAGGAGAACAAGGGTCTGGCCGCCATGTTCATCATGATGAACGCGGCCCGCCTCGGTGTTGGTATCCAGGGATACGCGCAGGCGGAAATCGCCTATCAAAATGCCGTCGCCTATGCGCTCGATCGCCGACAGGGTCGCGCACTCACCGGTCCCGAAGAGCCCGAAGCCGCTGCCGATCCTATTTTCGTGCATGCCGACGTTCGGCGAATGCTGATGGATGCGAAAGCCTACACCGAAGGTATGCGTGCGCTGGCGCTATGGGGTGCGTTGCAGGTCGATCTGACGCACCAGGCCGAGAGTGAGGAGGATCGGCAACAAGCCGATCAAATCCTCAGTCTACTGACGCCCGTCATCAAGGGTTATGGCACCGACAAGGGCTTCGATATTGCCGTCAACATGCAACAGGTGTTCGGCGGACACGGCTACATTCAGGAATGGGGCATGGAGCAATATGTCCGCGATAGCCGGATCGCCATGATCTACGAAGGCACCAACGGGGTGCAAGCGATGGATCTTTGCGGTCGCAAGCTGGCACAAAATGGCGGCGCGGCGATCCAGACGTTTTTTGCTACCGTCGATGAAGAAATTGCCGCTGCGAAGAAGATCGATGCATTGCAGGCGTTCGCCGACAAGCTTGAGAAAGCCCTTGGCGAACAGAAGGCCGCAACCATGTGGTTCATGCAGAATGCGATGAAAAACCCGGACGATCTGGGGGCAGGCGCACATCATTACATGCACATCATGGGGATCGTGTCGCTTGGCCTGATGTGGCTGCGTATGGCTACCGCGGCGCATGAAGCGTTGGGCCA
>JBASAR010000009.1:0-2965 GCA_049650705.1 Pontixanthobacter sp.
TGATCGCCTGTTCGCAGGAGCCAGACACTCCGGTCCTCGAAAGTGAAGTCGTCGCCGACGTTTCCGTGGATGAAGCGGTGTTGACGCCGGGGGAACAGTCGCTCGCCGATCCGACCGCCGAAGGTCCAACCCGAGCCGCCAATCGTGATACGCTCGCCGCGATACCGGCGGCGTTTCACGGCATATGGGATTATCAGGCGAGCCGCTGCGATCCATCGTCGGACCTATATCTTAAGATCGAACCGCGCCGCGTGACATTCTACGAATCGAGCGGACGGGCCAGCGCGATCGAACCACGGGCCGATGGCGGCGTATCGATGGACCTCGCCATGCGGGGCGAGGGGGAAACATGGGAAGAAACCGCCAACTTTCGTTTGTCGGACGATGGCGATCGGCTGATTGCGGTGGGCCAGAATGGGCCGGGAGGTGGCCAGATGGTTCGCAAACGCTGCACCGGCTAGGCCTTTCGCGCGTACCTCGCACGCGCTAGAGCGACCGCCATGACAGGACAATTCTCACTTACCGACGATCAGCTCGCCATTCAGGACATGGCCCGCCGCTTCACCGCCGATAACATCACGCCCCATGCGGGCGAATGGGACGAAAAGTCGCATTTTCCGCGCGATGTCATCAAATCGACCGCCGAACTGGGTTTCGGCGCGATCTACGTGTCGGAAGAGGCGGGCGGCATCGGGCTGGGCCGGCTGGAGGCGGCGTTGATCATGGAGGCGATGGCCTATGGCTGCCCGACCACCAGCGCATTCATCTCGATCCACAACATGGCCGCGTGGATGATCGATGCGTTCGGCGGGCAGGCGATCAAGGACCGTTATCTGCCCGACCTCATATCGATGGAAAAGATCGCGTCCTATGCGTTGACCGAACCGGGCAGCGGATCGGACGCGTCGGGCCTTTCGACGAGCGCCAAGCTCGACGGCGACCACTATATCGTCAACGGCACCAAGCAGTTCATATCGGGCGGCGGGTATAACGATGTCTATGTCTGCATGGTCCGCACCGGCGATCACAAGACGAAGGGCATCACCTGTCTGGTGGTGGACAAGGACACACCGGGTGTCAGCTTCGGCGCGCCGGAAAAGAAACTGGGTTGGAACGCGTCGCCCACCGCGCAGGTTATCTTCGAAGATGCGCGCGTGCCGGTCGATAACCGAGTCGGGGACGAAGGCGAAGGGTTCCGGTTCGCGATGATGGGGCTGGATGGCGGGCGGCTGAATATCGGCGCCTGTTCGCTTGGCGGCGCGCAACGCTGCCTCGACGAAGCCGTTGCCTACACCAAGGAGCGCCAGCAATTCGGTACACCGATCGCTGAATTTCAGAACACGCAATTCATGCTGGCCGATATGGCCACCGATCTGGAGGCAAGCCGCGCGCTCCTCTATCTCGCCGCCGCCAAGGTGACCGACAACGCGCCCGATAAATCCCGCTTCTCCGCCATGGCGAAGCGGTTGGCGACCGACAATGGCAGCGCCATCGTGAACGACGCGCTGCAATTGTTCGGCGGCTATGGCTATCTCAAAGACTATCCCATCGAACGGTTCTGGCGCGACCTGCGCGTGCATTCCATTCTGGAAGGCACCAACCAGGTCATGCGCATGATCGTGGGCCGCGATCTGTTGCGGCAATAGGACGAAGACAATGACGCACGACGTACAAATTCACACCCACGACCGTGTGGGTCATATTTCGCTCAACCGGCCCAAGGCGCTGCATGCGCTGACGCTGGACATGTGCCATGCGATCAGTGCGGCGCTGACTGAGTGGGAGGAGGACGATGCGGTGGAGGCGGTGATCCTCGATCACGCGGAGGGGCGGGGGTTCTGCGCGGGCGGCGATATACAGATGTTGCGCACCTCCGCGCTGGAGGATGACGGCAAGGCAGGGCGTGAATTTTTTCACGACGAATATAGGCTCAACCACCAGATGTTCACCTACGCCAAGCCGATCGTCGCTTTCATGGATGGCGTTACCATGGGCGGCGGCGTGGGCATCGCCCTGCCCGCAAAGTTCCGGGTCGCGACGGAAAACACGCGGCTCGCCATGCCGGAAACGGGCATCGGCCTGTTCCCCGATGTCGGCGGCGGCTGGCACCTGTCGCGCCTTGGCGGGCGGCTGGGACAGTTTCTGGCGCTGACCGGCGCGCGGCTGGACGGGGCGGAATGCCTGTGGGCCGGCCTCGCCACGCATTATCTGCCGAACGACATGCTCGCCGATGCGAAAGCGCGGATCATCGAAAAGCCGGGCCGCATCGGCGGTGTTTTGTCCGAGATGGTCGGCAGCGCCCCGCCCGCGCGCATCGCGGATAATGCGGACAAGATCGCGCGCCATTTTGCGTCCGACCGCCTCGAAGACATCATCGCCTCGCTTGATGGAGATGACGGCGATTGGGCGGCCAAGGAACGCGACACGCTGGGCACCAAAAGCCCGCAAACCTTGAAGGTCGCTCTTCGGCAATTGAAGCACAGCGCGGACCTCACCGATTTCGCCGATAACATGCGCATGGAATACCGAATCGCGTCGCGGGTGCTACTGCGCCCCGATTTTGCCGAAGGCGTGCGCGCGGTGATCGTCGACAAATCGCACGATCCCAAATGGGACCCTGCTCTGCCGCAGGATGTGAGCGAGGAACTGCTCGACGACATCTTCGCCCCGTTGCCGAGCGACGAGGAATGGACCCCGATCGAAGGATTGAACGCATGAGCTATGACACTATCCTCGCCGAAACCGATGGTGCGATCACGACCATCACCCTCAACCGCCCCAAAGCGTTGAACGCATTGTCCAGCGTGGTGCTGGACGAACTGATCGACGCGTTCGCCGCTTATCAGGTCGACGACAGCCAGCTGTGCGCGATCCTGACCGGTGCGGGCGACAAAGCGTTCGCGGCCGGTGCCGACATCAAGGAAATGCGCGACAAGCAGGCGGCCGATTTCTACCTCGGCGATTT
>JBASAR010000010.1:0-39895 GCA_049650705.1 Pontixanthobacter sp.
ATGGATAAACCGGTGTCGGGATCTCGCCAATGCGGGGCGATCGCAGCGACAGGGCCGGTGACGAAGGGGCGCATGCGGAACGCGCGGTGGGGGATGGTCAGCGCGCGCGAACCATATCGGCCACCACTCCACAGGATGATATCAAGGTCGAGGACACGCGATTGCCAGCGCCCCGCGGCCCGCCGGCCGAAATCGCGTTCGATCCGTTTGAGCGCCGCCAGCAACGCGCCGGGTTCGCGTTCGCTGCGAAGCCGCACGGCGCCATTGGCGTAGCGGCGCCGCGACGGACCGATCGGTACGCTGTCGATGACAGGAGCAACCGCCAGGATCGTCCCGATGCTTTCCAGGCGGGTTGCCGCCGCCGCCAGAACCTTGCGCGGGGGGCCATGGCGCGGATGGCGGATGTTGGAGCCCAAGGCGATCACATATTCGTATTGGACGTCGCGCGTGTCATACATCTTCGCACAGACGCCCATAAAGCCGGGGGCGGCGATCGCGGAAGAAACCCATGCCCGCGCGGTGCTTCGCCGCCAGATCGAGGTCCAGCGTGGCGACCAGCACGCCTTCTTCGCCATCGGAATATTCGGCCACGCGGTCGCCCCATTCGTTGGTGATGAAACTGTGTCCGTAGAAATTCTGCCCACCTTCGGTACCCACGCGATTGGCGGCGATTATCGGCACGCAGTTCGACACCGCATGCCCCTGCATCGCGCGCCGCCACATGCGGCTGGTGTCGAAATCGGTATCGTACGGTTCCGATCCGATCGCGGTGGGGTAAAACAGCAGTTCCGCACCCATCAGTGCCATGGCACGAGCCGCTTCGGGATACCACTGATCCCAGCAAATCCCCACGCCTATGGTGGTGCCCATCACGTTCCACACCTTGAACCCGGTGTTGCCAGGGCGGAAATAGAATTTTTCTTCGTACCCCGGCCCGTCGGGAATGTGACTTTTGCGATACGTGCCCATGATGTCGCCCGCATCGTCGACCATGGCGACCGTATTGTAATAATGATGGCCGTCGCGTTCGAAAAAGCTGACGGGGATTGCGATTTTCAGCGCCCGCGCCAATTTGCGCATCGCGATGACGGAGGGGTGCTCGTTCGTCGGGCGGGCGAGCGCGAACAGCGCCTCGTCCTCCTCGCGGCAGAAATAGCCGCCGGCGAACAGTTCGGGGGGGAGGACGATGTGCGCGCCTTCCCCGGCCGCGCATTCGACCAATTGTGCGACGGCATCGATATTGTCGCGTTCATTGGCCAGATTCAACGATAATTGCAGTGCGGCGACGATAATGTTCCTCATGCAACGACCGTCTATTTCGGGGTGAGCGCGAAGTCCACTTGCACCGATACCGCGCTCGTCGTGCGGCCGGGCATTACCGGGTCGTAGGCCTGCGCCTGTTCGGGCCTAGCGACCGTCGACTGCGGCGGTGGCGGCGCGACCGCATCCGCGATGTCGATGGCCTGCGCACCCGGTAGATAACGGTTCCCCTGCTGCCCGCCGCCATCGCGAATATAGAGGACGCGCGCTATCTCCATATCGGCAGCATCGGCGTAGGCCTGCGCCCGTAAGCGCGCCGATCGATAGGCAGCGGTATACGCCATGTTGGCGGCCGCTTCCGGGTTCGACAGGCGCAGGTCGGGGCCACTGAGGACGTTCGCCCCCGCCTCGGTCACCGCCGTGACTGCGTCGCCGGCGCGCGTGACATCGCGCAAGGTCACCGACACGATGTTGCTGGCCCGATATTGGCCTTCGCGATCGCCATACTGGATACGCTGAATGCCGACGGTGCGGGTCTGAAGGTCCCGTTCGGGCACGCCCAGCGCGCGCAGGGCCGCGACGACGCCGGCAACCGCTTCGTCATTAGCAGTGCTGGCTTCGCGAGCGGTGCTACCGAAGCTTTCCATGCCGGCTTCGAACTGCGCTTCGTCCGGGGTCATGTCCGCTTCGCCGGTTGCGCTGACCGAGAGAAGCGTCTCGCCCGCCGCGACCCCGCGTTCATCGGTCGGGGCGTAACGGCAGCCGCCCAGCGCCAAACCGATGAACAGGGCGGTTATGGCGAAGCGGCGCAAGACACCCCCCCCTTTGGCGTCAGCTGCGTTTGCGAAACAGCAGTGTCATACGGTCGCTTTCGCCCAGATTGCGCAGTTCCTCACGCTCCGTGCCGAGGCTGGGCGGCATTTCCCACACGCCGCGATCGTGATCGGCCGTATCGCGGGGATTGGCATTCACTTCGCTGGTACCGACAAGTTGAAAACCATGTGCTTCGACCAGTCCGATCACGTCCTGCTGCCGCATGTAACCGCGGCTGCCATCGGTATAGGAACCGGGTGCCCAGGCCTTGGCACGGTGCTGCACCACGCCCAGCATCCCGTCATCGGCCAGCATGCTGAAGGCACCGGCCAACGTCGAATGCATCAGGCCGAGCCGGTGCAGATTGTGCATTTCGCGAAAGATCAGCACGCGGTCGACGGTGCCGGCCATTTCTTCGGTCATCTCGTCCATATTCAGGGCCGTGACGTTGGATGGCGCGACGTTCCATTCGGCCAGCTGCGCAGGAAACTTGCCCGCGATGCCGCCCCAGCGTTCGGCGATCTGTTCGTTGGTCGACCGGCGCATGTCGGGATTCAGCGCGATGTAGCGCCCCTCATTGCCGAGATAGGGGGCGAGCACGCGGGTGTACCAGCCGCCGCCCGGCACCACATCGGCGACCGTCATGCCCGGCTCCACCTGAAAGAACGCCAGCGTTTCGGCCGGGTTGCGATATTGGTCGCGTGCCATATCGCCGCTGCGGCGCGCATCGTTCAGAACATTGGCGAGCGATTGCGCCGCCACGGTCATCGCACCTTCGGTATGATTGTCGGCGGTTGCAGGCGCCGCGAGGGCAAGGGCAGCCAGCGCGGCGGAAGCGGCAAGGATCGAACGCATGAAATATCTCCGGTTTCGTGTGACGCGCATCTTACGGGTCGCACCACCGATGACAAGTCCGATGGCGCTTCCTATCTTTCGTGCCACAACCCAGTCATTTGAGGAATTGGCCATGGCCGACACACAACAAGCCATTATCGCGGGCGGATGCTTCTGGTGCACCGAAGCGGTGTTTCGGGACGTTATCGGGGTCGAGAAGGTCGAAAGCGGCTATATCGGCGGCGAGGGGGCGAACCCGACCTATAAGCAGGTCTGCAGCGGCAAGACCGGCCATGCGGAAGGCATCCGCGTAACCTTCGATACCGATACGATCACCCTGCCCGAAATATACGACGTGTTTCTCGGCACGCACGATCCCAGCCAGCTCAATCGGCAGGGCAACGATGTCGGCACGCAATATCGCAGCGCTATCTTTCCCCTCGGTTCCGATCAGCAGGCCGAAGCCGAAGCCGCTATCGCGCGCTGGAATGCGCAGAACGATGGCACGGCCGTGACCACGATCGAGGGGCTGGAGGATGGCGACCAATCCCTCCCCTGGTATCCGGCGGAAGATTATCATCAGGAATATTGGGACGGCGAGGGGCAACGCAATCCCTATTGCCTGGCGGTCATCCCGCCCAAGATCGCCAAGCTGCGCAAGAGTTTTCAGGACAAGGTAAAAGTGTAGGGGTACCGGATCGGGCTGCCTAGCCGTGCCGCAATCTGCGCCCAGGTTCCTGATCGCGGAAAGCGGCACACCCGAAGACCGAAAGGCACGGCGCGATGACGTCGGCAAGAGTTCGGGCGAAACGTTCGCGGCGACCCTGCGCCAAATGGTGCCGGGGTGCAATTTGACGATCGCGCAGCCATCGGATGAAGGCGCGCCTGCCGTTACCGACCGGCAATTGACGTCCTACGATGCGGTGTTCGTATCCGGATCGCCGATGCACGCTTATGAACGGACGCCGGCGGTCGAAAGGCAGCTGGAATTCATGCGGGCAGTGTTCCGGTCGGGCGTGCCGTCCTTCGGGTCGTGCGCCGGATTGCAGGCGGCGGTGGCGGCCGCGGGCGGAACAGTCCGCGCAATGGAGCCGCGTATGGAAGCCGGCATATCGCGCGGGATCGCGGCCAGCGATGCCGGGCGCGCGCATCCCCTGCTGAAAGGTCGCCCCACCGTATGGGATGCGCCCGCCTTGCATGGCGATGAGGTGGAGCAGCTTCCGTCCGGCGCGCAACTCCTGGCCGGGAACGGGGCGACCCGCGTGCAGGCGGCCGAGATCCGGTTCGAACGCGGCATCTTCTGGGGTGTGCAATATCATCCCGAACTGTCGATCGGCGAAATCGGTGCGGCCCTAAAACGCCAGGCGGATACCCTGGTGCAGTCCGGCCTTGCCAAGGATACCGGGAAAGTGTCCGATCAGGCCGCGCTGTATCTAGCGCTGGACCGCGATCCCGCGAATATCCCATTGCGATGGCGATTGGGTGTCGATGGGGAATTCGCGGACGAAGGACGCAGGCGGCTGGAATTGCGCAATTTCATCCGCGCATTGGGCGATCTCGACCGACGCTGACCGAATGAACGCTTGCCGTGCGCGCCGTTCACCATCCATCAAAGCGGGTTGCGGCATGTTGCGGAGCATGAAACGTACCATCGGTCTTGCACTTGCCGCCATCGCCCTGACGGGCACGGCGGCGGCTGCGCAGCGTGCCTCGCAATGGTCGATCGGGCCGGTTATTCATGGTCAGAACTATTCGGTGGGGATGGACGATACCTTGCGCGATGGGCGGGCCGGGCCGTGGTTCGATTTCCCCTATCCAAATGCGCGCGCGGGCCATGTGCATTATGTGACGCGGCCGGTCGATGGGCTCGATGAAGCGCGTGCGATTACCCTTCGCTATCGGATAGATGCCGCACCCGGGACACATCTGCGCGCACGCGAGCATCCCGATCGCGACGCCGCGCTTAGCTTGTATTTCCAGCGGCGGGGCGATGATTGGTCGGCGCGCGGCGCGTATGAAACCTACCGCTGGTATGCCATGCCGGCAAAGATGATGCCGCTTACGCCCGGAACCCATGAGGTGACGATCGATTTGAAAGACGATTGGAAGGCCGTCGGCGCATCGCGGTCCAACCGGCAGGTGGCGCAATTTCGAAGCGCCTTGGCCGATGCGGGACAGATAGGCTTCACCTTCGGATCGCGGGGCGGGCGCGGACATGGTGTCTATGCCACCGGTCCGGCGCGCTTCACCCTGCTGAAGTTTCAAATACGCTGACCCATGGGGGCTTGTTTATCGGGCTAATTTATGGGGCTAAAGTATCGGGCTGATTTACCGCACCCAGCGCGCCATGAAAAAACCGTCCAGCCCGCCTGTCTCGCCAAGCATGCCGGGATCGGTCCGCAGATAGCCATCGGCATCGCCCTGCAACCCGGCGGGCAGTTCCTGCGTCGTTATGGGAAGCTGGGTGAGACCGACACCCTGCGCCTGCCCCTCCCCCTCCGCCGTTTCCAGCGAACAGACGGCATAGACCAGCGTCGATCCTTCCGCCAGCCAGCCGATTGCGCGGGTAAGCAGGGCATCCTGCAACTCCGCCATTTCCGCAATCCGCGCCTTGCCGACACGGTGGACGACATCGGGATGCCGCCGCGCGGTCCCCGTCGCGGTGCACGGCGCATCCAGCAGGATGGCATCGAACCGCTTGGCCGGCACGTAGGTAAGCGCATTCGCCTTCACGATTTCCGCTTCCAACCCGGTTCGCGACAGGTTGCTGCGGAGCCGTTCCAGCCGCCGCTCGCTGATGTCGAGAGCGGTCACGTTCCAGCCCGCCGCCGCCAATTGTAGCGTTTTGCCCCCCGGCGCGGCGCACAGGTCCAGCACGCGTTTGGGTCCGTCGGCCCCCTCCCCCCGGCCCAGCAGGCGCGCGGGCAGCGATGCGGCGAGATCCTGCACCCACCAGGCACCGTCGCCGAAGCTGGGAAGATCCTCCACCGGCGTTCCGCGCGGCATCCGTATATGACCCGGCGCCAGCGAAACGCCGCCCATCGCCGCCGCGCGTTCTTCCGTCTGCGACCAATCCTTCATCGCCAGGTCGAGCGGGGGCGGCGTGATCAAACCGGCCGCGATTGCTCCCGCCCGATCCCCCCAGCGTTCCGCCACCCGCGGCGGCAGGGTCGGCGTATCGGGCAACGCGACATCCCGCTTCGTCAGGCTGGAGAATACGCCATGCGCCAGCCGCCGGGGGCCACCGGTCAACAGCGCCAGCCCGGTCGCGATTACCGCATGGGGCGGCGTTTCCAGCCGCAGCCATTGGGCGAGCATCAGCCGCAGGACGCTGCGCGCCTTTGCATCGTCCGGTAAATTCTTCTGGGTCGCACTGTCGATCAGCAGGTCGAGATCGGTCAGCCACCGCAATGTCTCCCCCGCGATCGCCCGCGCCAATGCGCGGTCCGCCGGGCCGTTGACCCGCCGCAGGGCGTTACGTTCCGCCTGTTCCAATGTTTCGCCGCGATGGAGCACGGCATCGATCATCTGTAGCGCGGCACGGCGCGCAGGGAGCCCGGGAATGTCTGACATCGTCATCGCTCTTACAGGGCGGTGAAACCAACCGCCAGCCTGCGCGTTGCCTATGTATGAACGATACACCCAAAACGTCGAAGCCATCCGCCCCCGAAGCCAGCCCCGCCCAGAACGAACCCGGTCGGGAAAACCCCGATGAAGGCAACATCGCCAGCAAAGCGCGGCGGAACACCGAACTGGAAGAAACCGGCGGTAAGACCAGCGGCACGAAGCAGAAGAACGAAGCCGCCAAGAATTTCGAAAAACCGTCTACCTGGTCGAACGATCCCGTTCCCGAACCCAAGGCAGTCGATCCCGAAAAGGACGAGCCGAGGGAGAAGTCCCCGACCCGCTACGGCGATTGGGAAAAAGACGGCATCGCCTGGGATTTCTGATTCCGAACGAAACCCTGGATCAAACGGGTTCGAAGCGAAGTTTCAAACCATCCTTCGGTTGCGGGATGGGCCAGGGTTTCCATTCCGGCTGGTAGTTGTCTGCGATCACTATGTCGTATTGCGACAGGATATGCACCATCAGCACCTTGATCTGCATATAAGCGAAATGCAGCCCGATGCACATGTGCGCACCTCCACCGAACGGCACCCAGGCATATTTATGGCGCGCCTTGATCTTGTCCGGCGTGAACCGCATCGGATCGAATGCGGTCGGTTCTTTCCAGTATTCCTCCATGACATGCGTCATCGCGATATTGATGCCGACCTGAGTTCCGGCGGGGATGCGATATCCTTCGAATTCGAAATCCTTCAATGCACGACGGGGCATTGATGGCACGGGCGGGATCAGACGTAGCGCCTCCTTGAATGCCATATCGGTCAGTTCCAGCTTACCCAGATCGTCATAGGCGATCGCACGAGGTTTGCCTGTTGCGTCCAGGCCGCCGGTTACGCTCGTGATTTCATCGCGTAGTTTCGCCTGCCATTCGGGGTGCTTGGCGAGAAGGTAAATCAGCGACGTCGCGCTCGACGTGATGGTGTCGTGCGCCGCCATCATCAGGAAATTCATGTGATCGACCACCTGATCGACCGGTAGCAATTCGCCGTCTTCGCGCGTGGCGGTGGCGAACTGGCTGAACATGTCCTGCCCGCCGCCTTCTTCGCGGCGCCGCAGCGTTTCCTTGGTGAAATAATCGACCAGGAATTCGCGTCCCTTCACGCCTTTGCGCATCAGGGTGAACGGCAGGGGTTTGCGAATGGGCGCAACGCTTGCCTGCACCATGTGTACGAATGCGTCGTTGATCCGGTCGGCCTCCGGACCCCATTCGATACCGATGAAACTTTCGGCGGCAAGGTCCAGCGTTAGTTTCTTGATTGCGGGATAGAACACCATGTCCCCACCCCATCCGGCCACCGCTTCGGCCACACCGCGATTGAGCGCATCGGCGTAATGGCGCATCGGCTCCGGCTTGAACGCGATCGACAAGGCGCGGCGATCCATCCGGTGGTGATCGAAATCGATGAGCATCAGTCCGCGCGGAAACAGCTTGTCCAGCACGGGGCCCCACCCCTGTTCGGACGAGAAGATTTTCCCGCGGTCGAACAGCATCAGTTCGTTCGCGTCCGCACCCACCATCGCAACCTGCCAGCCGCCGAACACATGGTTTTTGTAAACCCGCCCGTATTTTGCCAGCGCCTCATGCGCGAATTTCGGCGGATCGGCCAAAACGCGCAACGTGTTGCCGATCACGGGAAGGCCGCGATCGCCGGGGATATGATCGAGGGCGCCATCGGGGAGACGTTCGCTCCAATGGCGGGGGCCGGCGGACGCGAAATGGTTCGTGATGGGCGGCGATGTCGCCATGGCAGTGCTCCTTACTGACATGGGGGTAAGTATATGCCGCCCTCAAGTCCAGCCCGACAATTCGCGGCGCACGATATGCTCCAGCATGTCCATTCCCGGTTCGCCGGCGTTCAGGCAGGACAGCACCGCGAATTCTTCGCCCCCCGCAGCCTGAAACTGCTCCTTGCCCTGTATCACCAGCTCTTCCAGCGTTTCGAGGCAGTCGGCGGAAAAGCCGGGCGCGGCAATCGCGATGCGGCGGGTGCCGGCGTGCGCCTCCGCCTCCAACGTCGCATCGGTCGCCGGTTCCAGCCATTTGGCGGGGCCGAAGCGCGATTGAAAGCTGGTGACATATCGCAGCCCGCCCCGCGGGCCCATGGCCACCTCAAGCAGCCTTGCGGTCTTACGGCAGTGGCAGTGATAGGGGTCGCCCAATTCGAGCGTGCGTTTCGGCATGCCATGGAAACTGAGCAGCAGCACTTCGGGTTCGAATGCCAATCCGTCCAGCTGCGCACCGAGGTCGCGGGCCAACGCATCGATATAGGTGGGATCGTCATGATAGGGCGGCAGGGTCCGCAGCGCCATTTGCCAGCGAATCTCCTTCAATTTATCCGCAGCCTTGTCGACCACCGTGGCGGTCGTTGCACCGGAATATTGCGGATACAGGGGCGCAAGCAGCACCCGGTCGCAGCCCTCGTCCATCATCTGCTGCATGATTTCGGCGATAGAGGGTTTGCCATACCGCATCGCCCAGCGCACCAGCACACCATCGCCTAGCCGCGCCTGCAGCCCTTCCGCCTGTTCGCGGGTAATATGAGCGAGCGGCGATCCATCCTCCGTCCACACTTGCCGGTAAGCATGGGCGGATTTTTTCGGACGCGTGTTGAGGATGATACCGCGCAGGATCGGTTGCCATGCGATCGGCGGTATCTCGACCACGCGTCGGTCGGAAAGGAATTCTTTCAGATAGGTTTTCACCGCCGCCGGTGTGGGCGCTTCCGGCGTGCCGAGATTGACGATCAGCACGCCGACACGCCCGCTGCGGACAGGGGGGTGTTCGGGCGGCAGTTGCTGTGCTTGCCATGTCATGAAGTCGGTCGATCCTTGGTCAGGAGAAAAGGGGCAGGGTGCGCAGGCGCATACCCGTGGCGGAATGGAGGGCATTGGCGATGGCCGGCGCAGCCACCGCAACGCCGAGTTCACCGGGGTCGAACGGCGGTGCATCGCTTTCGACGAATTCGACGGTCATGTCCGGGCAATCGGCAAGACGCGGCAGGTCGAGGTCGGCCAGACGTTGCGCCGTGGGCAATCCGTTCGCATATATCGCCGCCGAACCCAACGCCAGCGACAGCCCGTAGATAAGGCCGCCTTCGATTTGCTGGCGTGCGATGTCCCGATTGACGATCCGCCCGATATCGACCGCCGCCGCCAGTCGCGATACCCGCGCCCCGCCTCCTTCGCGCCGGGCGGTGGCGATGCATGCGATGCGCCCTTCGCCGTGCGTTCCCGCTTCGCGAGCCTCATCCCGCATGACATGACAGGCGAGGCCCTGCCCGCTTGATCCGCGTCCGCCATCCCAACCCGCCAGTCGTCCCGCGCGTTGGAGGCATTCGACCAGTCGAGGGTCGCCACCCAACATCTCGATGCGGTAGGATAGCGGCTCGCGGCCGAATTGCGCCGCAATCTCGTCGATGAAACATTCGGTGAAGAAGGCGGTGTGTCCATGCGCATTGCCGCGCATCCGGCCCACGCCGTGACCGATCGCCACGGGCATGTGCTCCACCGTTACCCGGGGGATGGCATAGGGCTGCATCGCGCCGGTCACCACCATCGGATCGGCCTTCCCCTCCGCCCCCTGGCGCGCGGCGTGCGGCGTCTCGTTACCGAACAGACGCGCGCCGAATTCATGCCCGGCAGGGGGTGCGGCAATCCGCGTGTGCAACGCGCCGATCGCGCCGTTCCCATCCTCGCGCATCGTGGCCCATAGCAGCCCCGCGGCAGGGCTGCGCGGAAGGCCGGCAAGATGTTCCTGCCAGCGCGACCAGACCAACTGCACGGCCCGCGGTCGATCTTGCGACACTTCGCGCGCGATCAGGGCCGCTTCGATCGCGTGAGGGTGCTCCAGCCGCCTATCGAAACTGCCGCCCGCCGCCATGAGATACAGCACCACATCGTCCGTATCGAAACCGATCGCGGCGGCGGCTGCGGCGCGGGCATGTTCGGGCGATTGGCTCGCCATCCACAACTCCAGCCGACCATCGGCCAGTCGTGCGGTCACGCTGGCGGTTTCCAGCATGGCGTGGTGGGCAGCGGCTACGCAATAGCGGCGGGCGAAGTCGGGCGCGATGTCCCCACCCTCGCCGCGGCATATCACAACTTCCCCCTCGTCCGAACGCAAGGCGTCGAGCAACTGCTTCGTGTCGCCACCGCTATCGGCAATGGCGGCTACCGAAAAGCGCGGCCTTATGGCCTCCACCGCTTGGTTCGCGCTCCACCAATCGGTCGCCACCGCCGCAACCCAGCGCTTGCCGCGCACGATGTTGGTCACGCGGGGGTGGTCGGCGATTATGTCAGCATCGAAGCCGATCAACATGCTGTCGTCGACCGGTCCATGCTTGATCGCGGCATAGAGCATGTCGGGCAGGCGAATATCGGCGGCGAAGGGATAGGTGCCATCGACCTTGGATGGCAAGTCCAGTCGGGGGTAGTCAATCGGGCTGGCACCGTCATCCGCGGCCGAACGCTGGGGCGAGGGGCGTTCCGCCGCGGGGCGTGCGCGCATCGCTGGCGCTTCGGGTGGCTCGCGCTGTGCCGCGGCCGCGACGAGATCACCGAACGGGAGGCGGCGTTTACCCGCGACGATGAAGCCGTTCACCGCCTCGCACATCGCCGTGTCGATATCCCAGATATCCGCCGCCGCTTCGATCAGCAGATGGCGTGCGGTTGCGGCTGCCATGCGCGCCGGCGTTTCATATGCGGCCAGCGTGGTTCCGTCCGCCGTGGCGGAAAACCGGGTCGTTTGGGCAAAGCGTGTGGTGGCGAGATCGTCCGGCGCGTCCGCCAGACCGGGCAGGAACGGCATCCATAGCGGCGCCCATTTCGCGGCCAGGGGCAGATTGGCATAGGCCCCGCTGACCGGCGCCGCTTCAACCCCGATCTGCCGCCAGTCCGCCCCCAGTTCGGTGCATATGATTTGCGGCAATATGGTGGTGACGCCCTGCCCCATTTCCAGCTGAGGCACCGCCACGGTGACGACACCGTCGCGCGCGATCTTAAGCCAGGCGGCAAAGGCATATTCGCCATCCGACGGGGTCAGCGGGGCGGGAAAGACACGCGGGCGCAATCCCCATGCAACCAGCAATCCGCCGCCGACCGCCGCGCCGACCAGAACCCCGCGCCGGGTTACCTCCATCCCTCAGCCCGCTTCGGCGGCTGAACGGGACAGCCAGTCGGAAATCGCGCGTGCGATATCGTGAAACGGTCTTGCTGCATCGCCGACCTCGGCGGCGGGCGGACGTCCCGCATCGCTCGCGACACGGATCTCCATGGTTAGCGGGATACGGCCCAGGAACGGGATGTCCGTGGCATTCGATGCCGCTTCCACGCCGCCTTCCCCGAACGGGTGGCTGACTTCCCCGCAATGGGGGCAGGCATAGCCAGACATATTCTCGACCATCCCGATGATCGGCACTTTGCCTGCGTCGAACAGATTGGCGGCCCGCTGCGCATCGATCAGCGCCAGATCTTGGGGCGTAGAAACAATCACCGCGCCGACGGGCGGAAACTTCTGCAGCATGGTCAGCTGCACATCGCCCGTGCCCGGCGGAAGATCGACCAGCAGCAGATCGGTATCACCCCAATGGGCATCGATCAGCTGCGTCATCGCATTGCCCGCCATCGGCCCGCGCCAGGCCAGCGCCTTGCCCGGTTCGACGAGATGCCCCATCGACAGCATAGGAATGCCGAGCGCGCTTTCGATGGGCACGAGTTTCTTGTCCCGCGCTTCGGGCTTCTCGCCTTTGGTCGCGAAAATCGTCGGTTGAGACGGGCCGTAGACATCGGCATCGACCACGCCGACCTTGTGGCCGAGCATCTTCAAGGCGACCGCGAGATTAGCGGTCAGGGTCGATTTGCCGACCCCTCCCTTGCCCGATCCGACGGCGACGATCCGGGGCATGGGCGGCGCGGGCGGCCGGTCCGCGACCATGGCCACGCGAACCTCGGTCACGTCGCCATCTTCGCCGATCAGCTGCTTCACGGCGGACTCCAGCGTGTCGCGCTCGCCCGCATCCATTTCCGCCACATCCAGAACCAGCGTCGCCACGCCGTCTATAAGCGCGATCGACTGAACTTTCGCCGCCACGGCATCGGGCAGGCGGTGTTTCAGCCGGGTTTCGGTTGCAGGGTCGCGCATCGAGGGGTCGCTTATCGAGCTGTATCCGGGGGCATTGTCATAGCGCGAAGCCCTAGCAGCAAAATCCGTGGCGCAACCCCTGTTTTTCCGCGTGACGGCCCCCTATAAAGAACGCATGAGCATATTTGGCGGGTTATCCGAAAAATTCGGACTGGCGATGGCGGGCAAAAGTCCCTGGGGAACCGGTGCAGGCGGCAATTCTGGCGGCGATGCCGATGGTGGCCCCCGGTCCGCCGGTACTGGCGGAGATGCGCCGAAGGGTCCGAAGAACCCGTGGCTGCCCGGCGGCACCAGTGGAGGCGGTAACGTCGGCGAACCCAACCGTGGGCGGTCCGCGAGCATCGAAGACATTTTCAAGAACCGCAAACGTGGCGGCGGCGGCAATGGCGGCGGCGCGGGTGGCGGTTTCCGCTTGCCCGAAAGGCCCGGCGGCAAAAGCTGGCTGCCTTTGGCGATCGGTCTGATCGTGCTGGCTTGGATCGGGTTCACCTCCATCCATTTCATTCAACCTAAGGAACAGGCGGTCGTCACTACGCTGGGTTCCTATTCCCGGACATTCTCGCCGGGCACAAACTTCACCCTGCCCGCCCCGTTCGAAAACGTGTCCGTCGAAAACATCAGCGAGGTGCGCGCTGTGCGCATTCCCGATGGCGGCGACGCGAAACTGATTTTGACCGGCGACCAGAACCTGGTCGACCTGTCCTACCTCATCCGCTGGAACATCAACGATCTGGCGCAGTTCAAATTCCGCCTCGCCGATCCGGTCGAGACGGTGAAGGAAGCGGCGGAAGCTGCGATGCGGTCCGCGGTTGCCGAAAAGACGTTGGACGATACGTTTTCCGGTGAAGGCCGTGCCCAGATCGAAGAACGCGTGCGCGTGAGGATGCAGGCCATTCTCGATGCCTACAAGGCCGGCATTACCGTGCAGGGTGTCGAGATCGACAAGACCGATCCGCCCGAACCCGTCAGCGACGCGTTCAAGGATGTATCCGCCGCGGAGCAGGATGCCGATGCTGCCCGCAACCGGGCGCAGGGTTTCGCGCAGCAGGTCGTCAGCACCGCCGAAGGCGAGGCAACGGCGTTCGACAAGGTATATGAACAATACCGCCTGGCGCCCGAGGTCACCCGCCAGCGGCTGTATTACGAGACCATGGAGCGTGTATTGTCGCAAACCAACAAGACGATCGTGGAACCGAGCGGGGTCACGCCGTATCTGCCGCTTCCCGAAATCCGCCGCCGTGCGCAGCAGGCGCCCCCCGCCACGGTGAACGCGCCGGCGGCATCGCAGAGCGAGGGTCAGTAGAATGGACACGAACTGGAACCGGATTTGGGAAAGCTACAAGGCGATCATCATCAGTGTGATCGTCGGCCTGTTGCTATTGTTGTCGACTGTTTTCGTGGTCCCGGAAGAAGAACAGGTCGTCGTCGTACGGGCGGGTAATCCCGTTTCGATCATCAATCGCTTCCGGGCGGACCAACCCTTCGGCGAGACCGGAGCGGGCGTGGCGTTCCGCATTCCGCTGTTCGATTCTCTGGTGCATATCGACAAGCGCGTGCTCGATCTCGACATGAGCCAGCAACAGGTGTTGTCCAGCGATCAGCAGCGTCTGCTTGTCGACGCCTATGCCCGGTTCCGGATCATCGACCCCGTTCAGATGGTCGAAAGCGCGGGCAGCACCGATGGCGTACGGTTGCAGCTGGAACCGATCCTCAATTCCGTGCTGCGGCAGGAGTTGGGACGGCGTACCTTCGCTTCCATGCTGACCGCCGAACGCGGCAATGCGATGACGAACATCACGCGTAAACTCGACGCACAGGCGCGCCGTTACGGGGCACAAATTCTCGACGTTCGGATCAAGCAGACCGATTTGCCCGACGGCGCGCCGTTGGCCGCCGCTTTCACCCGGATGCGGACCGACCGGGAACAAGAAGCCCGTGCCATTCGCGCGCAGGGTTCGCGCGATGCCCGTATCATTCGCGCCGGAGCCGATGCCGATGCCGCGCGCATATATGCCGAGAGTTTCGGCAAGGACGCGAACTTCTACGACTTCTATCGCGCCATGCAGAGCTACGACGAAACCTTTGCCGTCGGCGAAGGCAAGGGCGACAGCAACATCATCCTGTCGCCGGATAACGAGTATCTCCGGCAGTTCAGAGGACAACGATAGACGTTGGTCGATCGGAACGCTGCCATTCGGCCGTCGTTCAATCGGCATTAAGCGCCGCGGCGCAGTGTCGGGCTCGATAGCAAGCCGAGAAGGCCCGTGACATCTACGAGAAGGAACAGAAGGACGTGAAGCCTGTGCGATATGCCTATGGATTGACCTCCGCGCTGCTGGTCGGCGGCGCCTTTGCCACACTGGTCGGTGGCTATCCCGCCGGGGCGCAAGTCGCGCAGAACGACGACAGCCGGATGGCGCAGGTGGTGCCGCGTGCCGGCGCCCCTGCCAGTTTCGCCGATCTGACCGAGCAATTGCAGCCCGCCGTCGTCAACATCTCCACCCGCCAGCGGGTCGAAGTGCAACAGCGCGGCGGCTCGCTTGCCGATCTGTTCGGCATGCGCCAGCGCAGTCCCCAGGGCGAACCGCAAACGCGCGAAGGTGGATCGCTGGGTTCCGGCTTTATCGTTTCGGCAGACGGTTTCGTGGTGACCAACAACCACGTTATCGCTCCTGCGACCGACCGTTCGGGCCGGGTCCGCGGAACGGTGGAACAGATCCTTGTGACGTTGCCCGACGGCACGGAATTCGAAGCCGAGGTAATCGGCGCGGACCCGTCTTCCGATTTGGCGGTGTTGAAGATCAATAGCGCGCAGCCGCTGCCTTTCGTCAAATTCGGCAATTCGGAGAACACCCGCGTGGGCGATTGGGTGATCGCAATCGGCAACCCGTTCGGCCTTGGCGGAACAGTCACGTCGGGCATCATCTCGTCGGTCCTGCGCACCGCGGGCGGTGGCGCCTACGACCGCTATCTGCAAACCGATGCCAGCATCAATCAGGGCAATTCGGGTGGTCCGCTGTTCGACATGCAGGGGAATGTCATCGGCATTAACAACGCCATCATATCACCTTCGGGAGGCAATGTCGGGATCGGCTTCGCCATTCCCGCCGAAACCGCGGCCCCGATCGTGGAGCAGCTCAAACGCGGCGAAGCGGTCGAACGGGGCTACCTCGGCGTGGGTATCGCGCCGGTCGACGACGATTTGGCAGACTCGCTCGGGATCGATCGTAAGCGGGGCGAAATCATCCAGCAGGTCGAACCCGATCAGCCGGCGGCACGCGCGGGCATCGAAGCGGGCGATATCGTTCTGTCGGTGAACGGCAAACCGGTGACCCAGGAACAGACATTGAGCTTCCTGGTGGCGAATATCGACCCCGGTACCACCGTACCCATAGAACTGATCCGGCGCGGCGATCGCCAGACCGTGCGCGCAAGGGTCGGCACCAGGCCGAGCGACGAGGAACTGCGCAGCCGCCAGATGTTCAATCCGGACAATGACGCCGACGAGATACCCGAAGGCGGGGACGACGAAGCCAGCCCGTTGATCGAGAAATTGGGGCTGCAGGTGGTCGATATAACGCCCGAAATCGCCCGCCAGCTCGGCGTGCCGCGCGATACGCAGGGCGTCGCCGTGCTCCAGGTCGATCCCAATTCGGATGCCACGCGAAAGGGCCTGCGCCGCCGCGACATCATTCTGACCGCCAATTATCAGCCCGTCTCATCGATCGCCGATCTGGAGGCGCAGATACGCGCCGCCGAACGCGGCGACCGCAACGCCGTATTGTTGCGGGTGCAGACCCCGGGCGGCCGGGCGCTCCGCTACGTGGCGGTGCGCCTACGGTAAACGTCTCGAACCAAAGATGACGGAAAAACCCCGCCGGCACCCTTACCGGCGGGGTTTTTTCATTAAAAGCGCGGTGCAGGCTGCGGTTCGGTCTGGCGAGCCGGACGCGATGGGGGGCGCGGCGGCGTTCCGGATGGCTGGGCAGGTTGCGGCGCGGTTCTGCGTCCGGGGCGTGACTGGGGTTCCGCACCCCCCGTTGCCCGATCGAGGAAAT
The DNA here is from genome assembly GCA_049650705.1 of Pontixanthobacter sp. GTDB lineage: Bacteria > Pseudomonadota > Alphaproteobacteria > Sphingomonadales > Sphingomonadaceae > Pontixanthobacter. Next base: position 16,732 of record JBASAR010000010.1, read on the forward strand.
CGTCGCTGGCGGCAGGCGGCGCGTTGTTGCGCGGCACCTGGGGCCGCCGGATTACGTCCCCTTCCGCACCGCCGCCTTGCACGGGCGGCGGATCGCGACGGTCTTCGGGTTGGCGATAATTGCCCGGTTCGACCAAATTGCCCTGTTCGTCGATGTAGTAATAATCCTCCGGTTCGCCGAAATAAAACTCGTCGTCCGGCTCCAGCTGCCATTCGGGCAGCGTCAGTTCGGTGTCGAATTCTTCCACCGGACGGTCTTTGACGGCATAGCGCATGAAGGCGGCGAAGGCCTGCGCAGGGGCGCGCCCGCCCTGCAATCCACTCACCGGTTTCGCATCGTCGCGGCCCATCCATACGCCAGTCGTAATGCCGCTGGAAAAGCCAATGAACCAGCCATCTTTGTTGCTGGATGTCGTGCCAGTCTTGCCCGCGACCGGCCGCCCGATCTGCGCCGCCTTGCCGGTGCCGGTATTGACCGCCGTCTGCAGCAGATCGGTAATGCCGGCGGCCACGTAATCGGGGATCAGGCGCGACGGGCGTGCATTCTCATGCTGGTACAGGATGTCGCCATCTCCGCTCGTCACCCGCACGATGCCATAAGGTTCGACCGAATTGCCGCCCGACGATACGCCTGCAAAGGCTTGGGTCATTTCGATCACGCGCGTTTCCGAACTGCCCAGCACCATGGCGGGCCGTGTCGAGATTTCGGACGTAATGCCGAACCGGCGTGCCATCGATGCGACCGTGCCGAAGCCGACTTCGTTGCCCAATTGCGCCGCCACGGTGTTTTTCGAGTAGGCAAAGGCCGTGCGCACGTTGATGTCGCCGGCATAGCCCCCGCCCGAATTGCGTGGGCTCCATCCGTCGATCGTCACCGCGACATCCTTCACCGTGGCTTCCGGCGTATAGCCTGCCTCCAACGCGGCCAGATAGACGAACAGTTTCCACGCCGATCCCGGCTGACGAATGGAATCGGTCGCGCGGTTGTAGTTGGTTTCGACGTAATCGCGGCCACCGATCATCGCGAGGATCGCACCGTCGCGATCCATGCTGACCAGCGCGCCCTGCGCCCCTGCCGGCGTATTCGCGTCGATCGACGCCGCCGCCGCGCGCTGCATCCCCACATCCAGCGTGGTCCACACCTCGATCGGTTCGAATGTTTCGGGCAGCAGCAAATCGAGCTGCGGCAGCGCCCAGTCGGTAAAATAGCGCGCGGAGTTCTGCCCGCGCGGTTCCCGCAGCTTGATCGCCGACAAATCGACCGTTTCATAGGAGCCGATGCGCCCCTGTTCCTTCATCAGCCGCAGAACGATCTGCGCGCGGTCGACCGCGGCGGCGACGTCGGCCGTGGGGGAATAGCGCGACGGGGCCTTGACCAGCCCGGCGATAATCGCAGCTTCCCCGGTGCTGAGGCCGGTGGCAGGATGGCTGAAAAACCGCCGGCTGGCACTATCGATGCCATAGGCGCCGCCGCCGAAATAGACCTTGTTCAAATACAGTTCGAGGATCTGTTCTTTCGAAAATTTCCATTCAAGCGCCATCGCCAGCACGCCTTCGCGCAGCTTTCTGTCGAAGGTGCGGTTGGAATTTAGGAACACGTTGCGCGCCAACTGCTGGGTGATGGTGGATGTGGCCGCGACCCGCCCATTGCCGGTACCCGCGACATAGACCGCGCGGCCAAGCCCGATGGGATCGACCCCGAAATGGCTGTAATACCGGCGATCCTCCACCGCGATCATGGCTTCCTTCATGATCGACGGGATTTGCGAACTGGACATCCATTCGCCGAAGCTGGGGCCAAGTTCAACGAGTTCGGTTCCGTCGCGCGCGCGCACGATAATCGTCTGCCCGTGCTGCGTGGCCTTCAGTTCGGAATAGCTGGGCAGGGACTGCGCGGCGAACAGAACGGCGAGGAACAGGAACAGGACGCCCAGCAAGCCGACACCGGTGCCCCACAAGAACAGCCGCCGTATCCAAAGCCGCAGACCGGAGGTGCGCGGCCTCGCCGGTTCGCGTTTCCCGCGCGCCCGGGCCCTGTTCGCAGCGCGGCGGCTGCCCCGTTCGGCCATTATCGTGTGGTCACCTGTTCCCCCATGGCATCAGCACTCCAGTCCATTTCGGTGCCCTATTTCGATGTCCATATCCATCCACGGGAACGTGCATAGTCCAGTTCGAACCATGCGTGAACGGCAAAAAGGGATCAGTCCTGCGTGCCGCCTTCGAAATCGAGCGAGGCGCTGTTGATGCAATAGCGCAGCCCGCCCTGATCGCGCGGCCCGTCGGGGAAAACATGGCCAAGATGCCCGTCGCAATTGTGGCAGGTGACCTCGGTTCGGATCATGCCGTGGGTGGTGTCGCGATGTTCGTCGACTGCGCCGCCTTCGGCCGGTTTGGTAAAGGCGGGCCAGCCGCAGCCGCTGTTGTATTTCGCGTCGCTTTCGAAAAGCTTCGCCCCGCATCCGGCACAGACATATTCGCCGCTATCGGCATGTTTGTCGTATTGCCCGGTGAAGGCGCGTTCGGTGCCTTTTTCGCGCAGGACATGAAATTGTTCCGGCGTAAGTTCGTCGCGCCATTGCGCATCGGTTTTGGTCTTTGGGTCGGTCATGGATATCTCCTTTGCAGGAGATATGGGTGTTGTTGGATGAGCCTCAAGCGCCGGCGCTCGCATGCGCCCGCTTTCGGCTTCCGGCCTGACGGCCGACGGGCGCCTAAACTCTGTGGCACCCTTGCGGTCCGCCTGGCGGCGAACCGAACCAATGATCCGTCGATAGCCTCGAAAGCAACGGACCCGTTCGGGTCCGCAAGGCCGACCGGCCGCCCGAGCTTATGCGAGGAAAGCAAGCGGGGTGGATGCCCCGCGCCCGCAGGGCCAAAACAAACTCTCACCCATCCACATCGGCGTAGTGTTTGGGCGGATGAATGTTCTCCATCTTCTCGCTTAATAATGGGCGGAAGCTTGGCCGGCTCTTGAAGATCGAATACCAGCCGCGCGTCTGTTCGTGGCCGGACCAGTCGATCCCGCCCAGATAATCGGCCACGCTGATCTGCGCGGCGGCGGCCAGATCGGCCAGGCTCATGCGCGAACCCGCCAGCCACGGGCGGTTGTCGATCAGATAATCGATATAGTCGAGATGCCCATGCGCCATCTTCATCGCATCGCGCAGACGGCGGCTGTCGGGCGGCTGACGCAGGATCAGGCGCTTTTTCATACGCTCCTGCAAAAGCGGGGCGGTCACATCGTTGAAAAAGTTTTCATCGAACAGTGCGACCAAACGGCGGATTTCGGCGCGCGACTTGGCCGGACCGTTGATCATCGGGGCCTGATCCACCGTCTCTTCGAAATATTCGCAGATCGCACGACTGTCGCACAGCGTCACGCCCTTATCGGCATCGCGCAGGACCGGGGTACGTCCCGCGGGGTTCAGCGCCCAGAAGGCGTCGCTCTCCTCCCACGGGTTTTCGCGCACCAGATCGTAACCGACGCCTTTTTCACTAAGCAGCAGGCGCACCTTGCGGCTGAACGGGCAAAGCGGGAATTGATGGAGGTGCCACATGACGCGATCCCTTGCCCGAACGGCGTGAGACCGTCCATGGATTTACGGACATTACAGGCCCGACGCGTCCAGCAGCAACAGGCACGATGGCATGACCGCGTCGATCGCCCCGTCCGCCTGCAACCCCTCCGCTTCCGCCCGCAGGCGCTGCGTCAATTGCGTGCGGTCGATACCCGTCTCGTCGATCAGCTGTGCCGATACGCGCACGAAAAACTCGCGCCCCCGATCGGTCAATGGCGGATATCGGGAAACGCCTTCGTCGCGGGTGCTTTGGCGCTGGGCCACGATTGCGAAGGCCGCCGCGCATTTGAGGCCGGTGGTCTGTTCCAGACCGAGCGTCGGCGACGAAGCCGTAGGCAATCCGAGGTCTTTGACCGGTGCCGGCTGCGCGGATGAAGGGGCCGAAACCGCAACCAGGGTCGCGGTGGCCCATAGAACGAATGTGGACGTCATGCGTTGTCCATTACACACCGGCAGCTGAACGCAAGGCGTCGCGCCGCTTCATATCTGCAAAAGGATGCTCTGCATGACCGATTACCCCTCCCTCCATCTGCTTGTCGACGGTGCCCAGCTCGGCCGCGACGGGCGCAATGGCGAAGACGTGTTGAACCCCGCCACCGACGAAGTGATCGGGGCGCTACCCCATGCTACCGCCGACGACCTCGACCGGGCGTTGGAAGCGGCGGAGGCAGGGTTCAAGGAATGGCGCGCGACCTCTGCCGACAAACGCTCCGCTATTCTGACGAAGGCGGCAGGTTTGATGAAGGAGCGGATCGACACGATCGCCCATGGACTGACCATGGAACAGGGCAAGCCGCTGGCCGAGGCGAAGGGTGAGATCACCTATGCCGCCATGCTACTGGAATTCTATGCCGGCGAATGCAAACGCATCTATGGTCGCACGATGGTCCGTCCCGCGGGCAGCCGGGTCGAAGTGCAGTATCATCCCGTCGGCCCGGTTGCGGGCTTCGCGCCGTGGAATTTCCCTGCGATCAACGTCATGCGCAAGATCGGCGGGGCGCTGGCGGCGGGCTGTTCCACCATCGTCAAACCAAGCGAGGAAACGCCCGCCACCGGCATTGCGCTGGTTCAGGCGCTGATCGATGCGGGCGTGCCCGGCAACGTCGTGCAATGCGTGTTCGGCGTACCGAGCGATGTCAGCGAACATTTGCTGGGGTCGCATATCATCCGCAAGCTGACATTCACCGGATCGACGCCGGTGGGCAAGCAGCTGGCGAAACTGGCTGCTGACGATCTGAAAATCGTGACCATGGAACTGGGCGGCCACGCGCCGGTGCTGGTGTTCGACGATTGCGATATGGAGGCGGCGCTGGACGCGCTGGTCGCCGCCAAATTTCGCAATGCCGGACAGGTCTGCGTCAGCCCCACCCGCTTCCTGATCGAAGACAATGCATTCGATCGTTTTCGCGACGGGTTCGTGCAGCGGGCCGAAAAGATCAAGGTCGGCAACGGGCTGGAAGACGGCAGCCAGATGGGATCGCTTGCCAATGCGCGCGGGTTGGACGGCATGGAAAAACTGATCGGCGATGCGACGGGCAAGGGTGCCGATCTGATGACGGGCGGAAACCGTATCGGCAATCGCGGCAATTTCCACGAACCGACGGTGCTGGCGAATGTGCCGACCGATACTGAGATCATGAACGAGGAGCCGTTCGGCCCCGTCGCCATCCTAAACCCCATGGGCGGTGAGGATGCGATGGTGGAGGAAGCCAACCGCCTGCCTTATGGCCTTGCATCCTACGCGTTCACGAGCGATCCCGCCCGAATGCGGCGGCTCGCGGCGGAGGTCGAAGCCGGGATGCTGGCGATCAACGGCGCCAATGTGTCGAGCGTGGATGCGCCCTTCGGCGGGGTTAAATGGTCCGGCTATGGCAGCGAGGATGGGCGCGAGGGTGTGATGGCGTGTATGGTGACCAAGACGGTGCGCGAAGGGTAACGAGACTATGAAAACACGTGCAGCCGTCGCTTTCGAAGCGAAACAACCGCTCGAGATCGTCGAACTCGATCTCGAAGGCCCGAAAGAGGGCGAGGTATTGGTCGAACTGATGGCGACCGGCATCTGCCATACCGACGCCTACACGCTGGACGGGCTGGACAGTGAGGGACTGTTCCCTTCGGTGCTCGGCCATGAAGGCGCGGGCATCGTGCGCGAGGTCGGGAACGGTGTCACGAGTGTCACGCCGGGCGACCATGTCATCCCGCTTTACACCCCCGAATGTCGCCAGTGCAAAATGTGCCTGAGCGGGAAGACCAATCTGTGCAGCGCGATCCGCGAGACGCAGGGAAAAGGGTTGATGCCGGACGGGACCAGCCGCTTTTCGTATAAGGGGCAAACGATCCACCATTACATGGGCTGCTCTACATTCTCGAACTTCACCGTCCTGCCCGAAATCGCGGTGGCGAAAATCCGCAAGGATGCGCCGTTCGCGACCAGCTGCTATATCGGCTGCGGCGTGACCACCGGGGTCGGCGCGGTGGTGAACACGGCGCAGGTGAAGCCGGGCGACAGCGTAATCGTATTCGGCCTGGGCGGTATCGGGCTGAACGTGCTGCAGGGGGCGAAGATGGCGGGCGCGTCGCGCATCGTCGGCGTCGATATCAATCCGGCGCGGGAGGAATGGGGCCGCAAATTCGGCATGACCGATTTCGTAAATCCGAAAGACGTGTCCGCTAATGGGGGCGACATCGTCGCTTATCTGACCCAGATGTTGGATGGCGGCGCGGATTATACCTTCGATTGCACCGGAAATACCGATGTGATGCGCCAAGCGCTGGAAAGCGCGCATAAGGGCTGGGGCACGTCGATCATCATCGGCGTGGCGGAGGCGGGCAAGACCATCGAAACGCGCCCCTTCCAGCTCGTGACGGGCCGGAACTGGCGCGGCACCGCGTTCGGCGGGGCGAAGGGGCGCACGGACGTTCCCAAGATCGTCGACTGGTATATGGACGGCACGATCCAGATCGACCCGATGATCACCCACACGCTGACGCTGGACGAGATCAACAAGGGTTTCGACCTCATGCATGCGGGTGAAAGCATTCGCAGCGTGGTGGTCTATTGACCGTTTGCGCGTTACGCCCGACCAACCAACCATAAGGAGAGAGATCAATGTTCAGTCATGTCATGCTGGGAGCCGACGATATCGAGGCGTCCAAAAAATTCTACGATGCCACCTTCAAGGCGCTGGGCGGGCGCGAGGGGTCGATGGATCCCAAGGGGCGCGTCATTTACATGCACAATGGCGGCATCTTTTTGCTGTCCAAACCGATCGACGGTGGCAAGGCGAGCGGCGCCAATGGCGGTACCGTCGGCTTCGCGGTGGAGAGCGAAGAACAGGGCCAGAAATGGCATGAAGCCGGCGTCGCCAATGGCGGCAAGGCCATCGAAGACCCACCGGGCATCCGCGAAAGCGATATCGGCAATATGTATCTCGCCTATCTGCGCGATCCCGCCGGTAACAAAATTTGTGTCATGAAGCGTATGGGCTGACCTTCGCGAGATGAAGACAGTCAGCGAAAACAAATCGATCGGCGGGGTGCAGGGGGTCTATTCCCATGCCTCCGCCGCATGCGCGTGCGACATGACCTTCGCGGTATATGTGCCGGAACACGAAGCCGGCACGAAGCTACCGGTTCTTTGGTACCTGTCCGGCCTCACCTGCACCCACGCGAATGTCATGGAGAAAGGCGAATACCGCGCCGCCTGCGCCGAACATGGCATCATTTTCGTTGCCCCCGACACCAGCCCGCGCGGCGACGATGTGCCCGACGATGCGGACGCTTACGATTTCGGCAAGGGTGCAGGCTATTATGTGGATGCAACGCAGCAGCCATGGTCGAAACATTACCGAATGCGCAGCTATATCGAAGACGAGTTGCCTGCACTGGTGGGCGAACATTTCCCTGCCGACATGAACCGCCAGGCGGTCATGGGCCATTCGATGGGCGGCCATGGCGCGCTTACCATCGGGCTACGCAATGCGGACCGGTTCCGGTCGATCAGCGCGCTGGCCCCGATTACCAATCCATCCGCGGTCGAGTGGGGCCGCAAGGCGCTGTCCCGCTATCTCGGCGATGACGAAGCGCTATGGGCCGAATATGATGCGGTCCGTCTGATCGAACAGGGCGCGCGGCACGACCATCTGCTGGTCGATCAAGGCACCAGCGATGAGTTCAAAGACGAACATCTGAAGCCCGGTCACCTGGCGCTCGCGGTCAAGAAGGCGGGCATGAATGCGCAAATACGCATGCAGGATGGCTACGACCATTCCTATTATTTCATATCGACCTTTATGGCCGAACACATCGCCTTCCATGCTCAACATCTAAGACCGAACCCGGCGGATTGAGCCATCAGCGACACCGATCACCAGCTGAGCGGCATCCTCGATCAGGTGTCGCAGGTGCTGGACGGCGACCGAACCACGATCCGCGAAGTCGTCGAACGGCTCGGTGATAAGAGCTTTTCCGCGCTGATGCTGATTTTCGCGCTGATCGCGGCTTCGCCCGCCAGCGCGATACCCGGCATCACCGCCATCGTCGCGGTTGTTGAGTTTCTACTCGTCGCGCAAATATTGATCGGGCGCGAACATCTGTGGCTGCCCGATCTGATACTCGATCGTCGCATGTCGTCCGATACCCTGCGCAAGGGGGTTGGGTGGCTGCGCCGCCCGGTGACATTCGTCGAACGGTTTTTGAAGCCCCGCCTGCAATTCCTTCTCAATCCGCCATGGGAGTATGTGCCGCTCCTGCTGATTCTGGCGCTGACGATCTTCATGCCGTTCATGGAAGTGGTGCCGACATCCGGTTCGATCGCGGCGGCGATCATCGCCCTGTTCGCGATCGGGCGGCTGACCCACGATGGCGCGTTCGTACTGCTGGCGACCGCGTTGCTTTCCGCCCTGCCGATCGCGCTGTACCAGTCCGGTTTTCTTTAACGGTTCGTGATTTCGAACAGGGCGTATTCCGCACGCCAGTTCGCCCCGCGTCCGGGCAGTCGGCGTTCATTGGTGAAGAACCAACGACGCGCGATTCTCATACCGAGCGCGTCTACCAATGCCTCGAAATCGCGTACCGTAACATGGTGGATATTCTGCGTTTCGTACCAGGTTACCGGCAAATGGCGGGTCACCGGCATACGCCCGCGCCGCATCAGCGCCCACCGCATCCGCCAGTAGGCGAAGTTCGGAAAGCTGACGAAGGCGCTGCGCCCGACCCGCAGCAATTCGCGCAGCATCCGGTCGGGCCGTTCGGCGGTCTGCAGCGTCTGGCTCAGGATCGCATGGTCGAATGCGCCGTCGGGGTAGAAGGTCAGGTCGCGGTCCGCGTCACCCTGTACGACCGATAGCCCCTGCGCCACGCAGCGTTCGACGCAGGTTCCATCGATCTCGATCCCGCGCGCATCGACCTGCTTGTCGTCGCGCAATGCCGCCATCAGCACCCCGTCGCCGCAGCCGACATCGAGTATGCGCGCGCCCGGTGCGATGGCATCGGCGATTACGGCGAGATCGGGACGCAGAACCTGGCTCATTCCACGAACCCCGCGACAACCCGATCGAGCGCAGGATTGGGCAGCAGGAAACTGTCGTGCCCGAACGGGGCGGACAGTTCGACGAAGCTGACCGGCGCGCCTGCGGCATTCAGCGCATGAACGATATGTCGGCTTTCGCTGGTGGGATACAGCCAGTCGCTGTCGAAACTGACGAGGCAGAAACGCGCGTCGCAGTCGCCGAACGCATCGGCCAGCAATGTGCCTCGCCCATCCGCCGCCGCCTCTTCGGCGAGATCGAAATAATCCATCGCGCGGGTGATGTAGAGGTAGGAATTGGCGTCGAACCGCTGGGTAAAACCGCTGCCCTGATACCGAAGATAGCTTTCGATCTGGAAATCCGCATCGAAACCAAAAGTCTTCGCCCCCGCGCTGCCATCGGGGCGATCCTGCAGGCGGCGGCCGAATTTCTGGGTCAGCCCTTCCTCCGACAGATAGGTGATGTGCGCCGCCATCCGTGCGACGGCGAGGCCGTTGGCGGGTGTATCGCCACCGTAATAATCGCCGGCCCGCCAATTCGCATCGGCCATGATCGCCTGCCGGCCAAGCTCGTGAAATGCGATGTTCTGCGCCGAATGGCGGCTGGTGGTGGCGATGGCGAGGACGCGGGCGGTGCGCTGGGGCCAGTTCGCCGCCAGGCTCAACGCCTGCATCCCGCCCATCGATCCGCCGACCACGCCATGCAGCCGCTCGATCCCCAACCGATCGAGCAGCGCGATCTGCGCGCGCACCATGTCGCGGATGGTGATGACGGGGAAGCGCATGGCATAGGATGCACCGTCGGACGCGGCGGACGCCGGGCCGGTCGATCCCATGCAGCTGCCGATCACATTGGCGCAGATGACGTGGAAACGGTCGGTATCGATCGGCTTCCCCGAACCGACCATGCCCGTCCACCAGCCCGGCTTGCCCGTTACCGGATGGTCGCTGGCGACGAATTGGTCCCCGGTCAGCGCGTGGCACAGCAGAATCGCATTGCTTCGATCGGGGGCGAGTGCACCATAGGTCTGGTAAGCGATGCGCACGTCCGGCAGCATCTCTCCACTGTCGAGCGGGAGGGACGTCGGGAGGATGATCGTTTCGGGCGTGGTGGGTGTCGGCAAAGTGGGACCAGAATAAGGGCGATGCTTCGATAGGCTTGGCATAGAGCGGTCTTCGAAAGTCGCTCCTATCCGCTCGCCCTGCGCTTGTCGAAGGGTCGCTTTCCCTTTTGCCTCGATGCCAGCTTCGTCTACGGACGCTGCATGACCGCCGCGCCGCCCCCCAAACCATGGATCGCCGAAATTCACGCCTATGTGCCGGGCAAGGCCAAAGCGGATGACGGGCGCGAACTCGTCAAGCTGTCGGCCAATGAAAACCCGCTGGGTTGCTCCCCCGCCGCAACCGCCGCCATGGCCCGGCAGGCTGCGAAAACATCCGCCGCCTATCCCGATCCCGATGCCACCGCCCTGCGCGCAGCAATCGGCGATGCACATGGCATAGATCCCGCACATATCGTGTGCGGCACGGGCTCGGGCGAGTTGTTGGCAGCCGCGGTTCAGGGATTTGCCGGGCGGGGGGACGAGATCGTGTTCTCCCGCTACGCGTTTTCGCTTTATCCCCTGTTGGCGCACAAGGTCGGCGCGACGCCGGTGCTGGCTGCGGACGACGACTATGCCGCCAATGTCGATGGCATTCTTGCCGCAATTACCGATGACACGCGCGTCGTCCTGATCGACAACCCCAACAATCCCACCGGCACGTTCCTGCCCGCATCCGAAATCGCGCGTCTGCACGATGTTCTGCGACCGGATATTTTGCTGGTGCTCGATCAGGCTTACGCCGAGTATGTCATGCCGCAGGACGACGACAACGGTCTGGCCCTCGCCGCCAAAGCCGAAAACGTGCTGGTGACTCGCACTTTCTCCAAGGCGCATGGTCTGGCAGCCGAACGGATTGGCTGGGCGACCGGCGCGGCGCCACTGATCGACATTCTGAACCGGCTTCGTGGACCGTTCAATGTAACCGCGCAGGGCCAAGCGGCCGCCACCGCGGCGATCGCCGATAATGCCTTCGTCACGGCGGCGCGCGATCACAATGCGGCGGAACGGGCCCGGTTCGCTGAAACCATCGAAGCGCTGGGCAATCACGCGCTGCGCGCGCTGCCTTCGCAGGCCAATTTTCTGCTGATTTTGTTCGAAGGGGCTATCACCGCCGAACGCGCGCATGATGCGCTGATGCAGGGAGGGTACGCGACCCGATGGCTGCCGGGACAGGGGCTGCCCCACGCCCTGCGCATCACCATCGGCACGGCGGCGCAAATGGCCGATGTCGCCCATATCCTGCGCGATCTGACGGAAGGCGGCGCATGACGATCGAACGGGTCGCGATCGTCGGTCTGGGACTGCTGGGTGGATCGCTTGGCCTTGCTCTTGCGCGCCATTGCCCGGACATCGTCACCACCGGTTACGACAGCGACCCCGACACCCGCGAACAGGCGATGGAACGCGGCTTGACCGGCACGATCTGCGCCACGGCGGCCCAAGCGGTGGCCGATGCCGACCTGGTCGTACTGTGCGTGCCGGTCGGCGCGATGGGCTATGCCGCCGATGCGATCCGCGATGCCTTGCCTGCCCAGGCCATCGTCAGCGATGTCGGATCATCGAAGCAATCGGTCGTGCAGACATTGCGTGCCGCCCTGCCCGCCCACGCCGTCATTCCCGCGCATCCCGTGGCCGGAACCGAGCGCAGCGGGCCGCAGGCGGGCTTCGCCGAACTGTTCGAAGGGCGCTGGTGCATCCTCACCCCGCCGCAGGATGCCCGCGACGAGGACGTCACGGCCCTTTCGCATCTATGGGAGCGTTTGGGCGCACGGATCGAAATCATGGATGCCGCACACCACGATCTGGTTCTGGCCGTGACCAGCCACATCCCCCATCTTATCGCCTACACCATCGTCGGCACCGCATCCGATCTGGAGGGCGTGACCCGTAGTGAGGTCATCAAATATTCGGCTGGCGGCTTTCGCGATTTCACCCGCATCGCCGCATCCGATCCGACCATGTGGCGCGACGTGTTTCTGTCGAACAGGGATGCGGTGCTGGAGATGCTGGGGCGCTTCACCGAAGACCTGACCGCCCTGCAGCGGGCGATCCGCAACGGGGACGGCGATGCGCTGCACGATCTTTTCACTCGTACACGCGCGATCCGCCAGTCGATCATCGAATCGGGTCAGGACGATGCCCGGCCCGATTTCGGCCGCTCGCATAGCTAGTCGTTCAGCGCATTGATCGCGGCAATGACGCGCGCCTCCACCTCGGCGCGCGGCAGGCCGGGGGGGATCGGTTCGCCGAATCTGTAGGTAATCGTGCCGGGGCGCTTCCATCGCCGGTGATACAGGGGCCCGCTATCCACCGCGACCGGCACGACCGGCAATCCAATGAGCTTGTACAGGCCCGCAAATCCAGCGCGCAGCGTGCCGGGCGTTCCGTGCGGCATCCTTGTGCCTTCGGGAAAGATCACAAGCGAACGTCCTTCCGCCACCAGCGCCCGCGAAGCCGACACCATCGCGCGCAGCGCCTTCGCCCCCTGATCGCGGGCTACCGGAACGCAGCCATAACCCTTCGCCGCCCAACCCCATCCGGGAATCAGGAAGAGCTCCTTCTTGGCGAAAGGCGCCGACAAAGGAAGGTTCGCCGGCGTGTCGATCGCTTCGAAAAAACTTTCATGCCGGATCGCATAGAATACCGGTCCCGGCGGTTTTTCCCCTTCGATCCTGATCTCGATCCCGATGAAAACCTTCAGACACCAGCGATGAAAATGACACCATCCACGCACGATCGCGCGCAGCATCGGCGTATGCAGATACATCACCAGCACGGCGGGGATGATGTACACCGGGCTGAACAGGTAAAATACCAGATAGAAAGCAGTGTTGCGCAGGATGATCATGGGCGGGGCAAGGTCTTGGGCATAGGCTCAGGCATCGGCCAAGACATGATCCGGGGCGTCGGGGCGCGATGCATCAATCCCGCCAGACCGTCGATATTTGGGCGGCCAGAAGCTTGTGATATTCCACGAACAATATGCGCAGCGACGGTTCGGTCGGGACGGGGTCTTCAATCACGTCGATCGCCGGCGGGATCGTGCGCCGCAATTCATGGCTCGCGCGGCGCATGTGCCAATCGGAAGTTACGAAGCGGATGGAGCCGATCGCATTTTGTTCCAGCCAGCTTTTCGTCTCGGTCGCATTGGTGCGCGTATCGACCGCGAAGAAACCAAGCGTCACGCAGCATTCCATCCGCTCCATCGGCACGTCGAACTGTTCGGCGAATTCGGCGGGTGTCACGTCGGGATCGACCCCCGTGACCAGCATAGTTTGCGCCAATCCGCGATCGAGGATCGCGTTGCCGCGTTCGATCCGCCCCGCCGCACCGGTGGGCACGATCACCGCCTCGCTCTCGCCATCCTCCAGCGACCCGGGCAAGGTCGTCGCGAACCAGGCGAACCCGGCCGCCCATGCGATCAGCAGGGCTGCGATGAAGCGGCGAATCATGTGTGGTCCTTCACAGCATTCGCCGCAGGGCCGCAAGCACGGTGATGCGCGCGGTCAACACGGCAATCGCCACGCCGACCAACGGGATACACGCGATCAGCACCCAGTCGAACAGGGCCAACGCGCCATCGGCCCCGCCCCCGGCCGCCATGCCTGCGCCCAGATCGCTGAATTGTTGCCCCAATATCAGAACCGCGACCAGCCCCAGCGCCATACCGGCGACCCCGCCTATCACCGCGTCGAACCCCATCGCCCGTTCGAATATGCGTGCAATCTGTCCATCCGTTCCGCCCAGAAGATGAACGATCTCCACGGTGTCGGAATTGGCGCCCAGCGCCGATCGCGCCGCCAGCCACACCGCCGCCGCGCTGGTTGCACCCAGCAAAACGATCAGCACGGCGGCCAGCCATTTCAAGGATTCGATCGTGGAGAAGACAGGCGCGAGCCAGCTTGATTGCGCATCGATCCGCGCGGCGGGCGCGATATCGATCAACAGGCCGCGCAGCCGGTTGAGGGTTCGCTCGCTCGCCGCATCGTTCAGTCGCACGTCGATCAAAGCCGGGATCGGTATCGCCCCATCGTCGATCCCGACGCCGAGCCACGGTTCGAGCAGGGCGGTCAATTCTTCTTCGGGTACGCGCCGCGTCGCCGCGACGGTAGGATGATCGTCCAATGCCGCAATCGCCGCGCGCGTCTGCGCATCGCGATCGGGGCGGGAGGCTTCCATGATTTGCACCGTCACGCCGCCGGCAAGTTCGGCCCGTGCGCCGGCGGCCATGTTGGCCAGCGCCAGCCCCCCCGCAGCGGCAATCACGGTCAGGGCCACCATGACGGCGATTACCCATGGCATCGGGCCCGACAGGCGCGGCTGCGGCACCAGCTGCGCCGCGCGCGATCCGCCGAAACGCCGCGCCCCGCGCGTATCGTCGTCGTCCAGGGCGGGGGGCGCCTTCATCGCAACGGCGGTCCCGTTCTATGTACCTCGGTGGGCCGGGGCGGGTTGCGCAGCGCGCCCGTGGGGTCGGACAATCGCCCTTTCTCCAATCGCATGATCAGCGATCTGGGCACTTTCTGAAGCAGGTGCACATCGTGCGTCGCCACCACCACCGTGGTTCCCAAACGGTTGAGGCTTTCGAACAGGCGAAGCAGCTTCAGTGCCATTTCGGGATCGACATTCCCGGTCGGTTCATCCGCCACCAACATGTCGGGCCGCCCGATGACGGCACGCGCGATGGCGACCCGCTGTTGCTCCCCACCGGACAGGGTTTGCGGCCGCGCGGTCTTGCGTTCACCCAGCCCGACCCATTCCATCATGTCCGATACAGGCGCACGCAGATCGGCTTCCGCCACGCCCGAAACGCGCAGCGGCAGGGCGACGTTATCGAAGGCCGAAAGATGGGGAACCAGGCGAAAATCCTGGAATACCACCCCCAAGCGCCGGCGTAGTTGCGGCAGGCGACCCCGCGGCATGGTAATGATATCGGTCCCGAACATGCGGATCGCGCCGCGCGACGGGCGCTGCGCCAGATAGAGCAGTTTCAGCAGCGACGTCTTCCCCGCCCCGCTGGCACCGGTCAGGAAATAGAAGCTGCCGGGATGCAAAGTGAATGACACATCGTTCAACACCTCGCGGTCGGCGCCATACCGAAGGCCGACATTGTCGAAGATGACCCCATCGGCGTTGCCCAACGCGCTTCCCACGGTGCCATCGCCCGTCTCCACGCCATCGGACGTGCGACCGCGACCGCCGATCCATTGGGCAAATCCGGTCATGTCCGGAACCCGATATCGAACGGACCGGGAGAGTATGGGAAAGATGCGATAACCATATCTACGCCCCCGCTATAGCGGCGCTTCGGTGTGGAAAAAAGCCGCAGCAGCCTATGGCGTATACCACCGCGCCCTTGTTGCATTTTGCGCACGCTTGTATGGCAGTGTTTACCATGATTATCGCCTGCCCCGCCTGCACGACGAAATATGTCGTTCCCGATACCGCCATCGGGGTGGAAGGGCGCACGGTCCGCTGCGCGAAGTGTCGGCATAGCTGGCACCAGGATGGGCCACCGGCATCGGTTCCGGATACGATCGAAAGCTCGACGCCGGCGATAACGACACCTGCAGCGCCGACGGCCCGCCCAGCAAGCCAGCCCCTGTCCGAAGATAGCGCCAGGCCAGGCTTTACGGACACCCGTCGCGCGATGACGCCGCCGGAAACGCGCACCGACGCCGAACCGGTCGACCCTGCCACCCCTACCGCCGCGCCCGACCCGTCTTTCGCAAATGTCGCCCCGCCGACATCGGCGGCGCCTTTATCGCGCCACTACGAAGATGACGCGGACGATGGCGGGTATGACGACACGCCTTCGCCGTTCGATCGCCATCCGCCCTTTCGTGCACGCCGAAACCCGCTCAAAGTATGGACCGCGGCAGGTGCCATCTTCGCGCTGCTCGCCTTTGGCGCGGTGTTTGCGGTCAGCTATTACGGTTTTCCCGACTGGATGCCGATCAGCCGCCCCACCTTCGCCGTGGCGCAACCCGACCTGTTGCTCGATTTTCCCGCCGATCAACAGGACCGCCGATCGTTGCCGGATGGCTCGGAGTTTTTCAGCGCCAGCGGCACGATCACCAACTCGGGGCGTGAAACGCGCACCCTGCCATCCATCCTGATCGTCATGCGGAACGAGCGTGAAGTGCCAGTTTACAGTTGGGTGCTCGCGCCCCCCAAAAACGCACTGGCGCCTGGCGAATCCGTAACCATCAACGAAATCGCCACCGATGTTCCCCGGAACGCGAAATACGCCGAAATCGGCTGGAACCCAGGCTGAGCCCGGCGGGTGACCATAATCGCTGTGCATCTGCCGCTTGCGGCACCCCATAGGCGGTGCTAGTGGCGCCCTCCTACCGAGCAGGTGTCGCAAGACACTTGCGATCACGTGCGGTCGTGGCGGAACTGGTAGACGCGCAACGTTGAGGTCGTTGTGGGCTAACGCCCGTGGAAGTTCGAGTCTTCTCGACCGCACCATTATTATTCGCGAACGACCAATTCGAATATTCGGCCTTAAAACTGCGGCCATGAAAAACTAGCGAGTGGGTGAAGCGGATCGGCGGTCGGTAACGCTTTCTTCGGCGGCCGACATGCATGGATCATAGATGCGTTTCGGTCGGCATGAGAGCCCACCTATCGATGGGATAGAATGATGCGTTTCGTCGGTCTTATACTCATAATCCTCGCACTGCCGGCGTTCATCTATTTCATTCGCGCTTATCCCCATCGCCGCAATTGGATTTACTTCGCTTTCGGTTTCCTGCCCTTCATTACGAACTGGGCCAATCTCGATGTCGCGATCATTTCATGGGGGCATTGGCTGGGTTATGCGAAGGGCCTGCTGCTTAGCATCCTCGACCCATTGGCTATCGCAGTACTCGTATCGAGCCGAAACGCCTGGCACAAATTGCCGTTCAGGCTGCTGATCGGGGCGTATCTGTTCGCCATTGTAATCTCCACGTTCTGGGCAAACCTTTGGTTGAGCTCGTTTTTCTATGTGTTTCAGTTCCTCAGGGTCGCGCTGGTTTTCGTCGCGGTTTCGGCTTTCGGCGGTAATTCGAAGGCCGTGCAGTGGCTTTGCTTCGGCCTCGCCGCCGGGGCCGTTTTTCAAGGCGCCATGTCGGTCCTACAAATTACTGGCGGAGCGGCCCGAATTTCCGGGACGATGGGTCATCAGAACCTGTTGGGAATGATGCTTCATTTCGTCACCATGCCCTTGATCGCACTGCTTCTGGCCGGTGAACGCAGCAAGTTCATCATGTTCGCGGTGCTTGCTTCACTCGGCGTGGTGATGCTCGGCGCGTCACGGGCATCGGTTGCCTATGTTCTGCTTGGTGTCGTCCTGCTGCTGGTCATCTCGCTTGTACGATTTGTGAACGTTCAAAAAACGAAAATCATCGGTTTTGCCGTCTTGGCTGGCCTCGCCGTTGCACCGCTCGCGGTATATAGTTTTTCCGATCGCTTCGGTGATAAGGCGATCTTGAGCGGCCCCGATCAGGAACGCGAGGCTTTCGAGCGCGCGGCCAATGCCATGTGGTCCGACAATCCGTTGGGTGTCGGCGCAAATCAATACGTGGTCACCGCCAACAGTCAGGGCTATTCGTTGGAGGCCGGCGTGGCCCGGCGGTGGGGCAGCCTATCGGCAAACGTGCATAATCTGTACTTGCTGACGGCAGCGGAAGCGGGCTGGCCGGGGTTCATAAGCCTGTCCGCCCTGCTGATATGGGCAATCTACAGCGGGCTGGCGCTATGTTTCAAAGATAGGAAGAGTGTTCATGGCGAACTTGTATTAGGATTTACAGTGGCGCTATTCATTATGGCATTGCACAGTTTCTACGAATGGATCTTCGTGCTCAGTGCGGTCCAATATCTCTTTGCAATAGCGTTAGGTGTCATTGCCGGTTCTATTCGAGCGGCAAGGCAAAAAGAAACTGCCCGGACCGCGAGGGTACCGGTTGCAGCCTGAGATAGTATCGACAAACGTAGGCGGAGGGAGGCCGCCCGACGCCAAGCCAACCCGATATGCGACTAAAAATTTTCGATAGATACCATCCTCATTGCTAAGGTTTTGGTAGTAGATCTTTAGACCGACAGCGAAACAAGCGAGACGATAGTCGATGATATTAATCTATTACGATCGTGTACGTATCGTAAGTCTGCCGGAACGCGGGGATCGCCGGCGGGCGATGGCCAGGGAGTTGGAACGGTTCGGGATGCATCTTGGAACCCGCATCCGCTTTTTCGACGCCTATAGGCTTCCAGATAAGGGGCCGTTTCGAAGCATAGGTTCCAATGGCAATTTCAACAGTCAGCTGGAAATTCTTCGCCAGGCTGCCGCAGCGAACGAGAGTGTGCTGATCCTGGAGGACGATTGCGAGTTCCTTCCCGCCATGGCCGAATTCGAAGTACCGGAGGGAACCGATATACTTTACGGGGGACATCATGCGAGGACACCGGGCAACCTTACCGAGAGTGGAATCGTCGGGTCGCACTGTATAGGGTACAGTGCCCGTGCCGCGAAGTTGGCAGCAGCCTATCTGGAGCGGCTGTTGGATGTCGATTTCCCTCCCGACGAACTTGCTGCGAAGCGAAAGGGTTTCGACCCAACCATACGCCCCCCGATCGATGGATCTCTGGTGTGGTTCCGCCGCGCGCATCCGGAACTCAAGACCGTTTTCAAAATGCTGGCGGGGCAAAGGGCATCGAGGTCGGACGTAACCCCGCAGTATTTCTTCGACCGGATTGCTGGATTGCACGTCGTGGGGTCGGCATTGCGGTGGTTGAAAAAACGATTGCTTAAATGAATTGGGCTCTTCAGACCTATTTTTGATTACGATGGGAACGGATCAAGTTTCATTTTAATGACAGTAATTGAAACCAAGCCAAGAATTTGATGTTTCAGTCTGATATCTTTGCCAATATTGAATAACCCGATACGTAAGAGTTCGACGCTTCTAAGTTTGGATTTGCGATTTATGCTTCGCCGGTTGCCTTCCCGTTTAACCGCGCGAATGGGGTTATTCCTTCAAACGCGCGCTCGCCTGTTGGGTCAGATCGGCTGGGTGGGTTCCGGCTTCGTCACGCAGCAGGTTCTACGCCTTGCAACCAGTGTCGCATTGGCCTGGCTCCTTGCACCGGCCTTGTTGGGCACCATGCTACTGATCAACGTTCTGCGTACCGGCGCAGAACTTTTGACCGATGTCGGGATCAGTCAAAGCATCATCAATAACAAACGCGGGGAGGACCCGAATTTCCTTAATACCGCTTGGACGATGAAGATCGTCCGCGGCGTTCTGTTATGCGCAATAGGGCTTGCCGCCACCTTCCCGCTGGCGGATTTGTATGATGACCCACGGTTCATGGTCCTGCTGCCGGTAACGGCCGGAATCTTCATCATATCGGGGCTTGGCTCTCCTGCACGTTCCGTCCTGCAAAGGCGTCTGGAGGTGAAAAAACTCGCGCAGCTCGACATCGGGTTGGCCGTGTCGAACTTCATTGTACACGTTGGATTGGCTATGATCACGCCGACAATCTGGGCACTTATCGGTGCGTTGTGGATCGGTAACGCACTATCGGCAATAATCAGCTTCTTCCTTATCAAAGGCCATCGTCATCGGTTGCAATTCGAACGGGCGGCAGCGGGCGAGATATTTCGTTTCGGCAAGTGGATTTTCTTCGCATCGCTGGTTTTCTTTTTCGCATCCAATTTCGATCGCCTATATTTCGCCGAGGCGATCCCTTTCGCGGTGTTGGGGATTTACGGCATCGCCCGCACCTTTTCAGAAGCCATCATGCAGGTGTTCCAGCGCCTTGGAGCCATGCTGGTCTTTCCAAAGGTTTCGACCTCGTCGTTGCGGGGTGCGCAACTCAGGGCGAGTATCCTTCCCCTGCGCCGCCTCGTTCTGCTGGCTTCCGCTGCGGCTTTGGCCGTGGCGGTCACGTTCGCCGACGTTTTCATCATGGTCGCGTATGACGACCGCTATCTGTCGGCCGGCATTTTTCTGACGATACTTCTGGTCGGAACATGGTTCGGTATTTTGGCCACACTCGCGGACGCTATTATGATGGGTGTCGGCAAACCTTCCATCATCGCCAGCAGCAATTTTGCAAAACTGATCGCGATCGTCGTGAGCCTCCCGCTTCTTCTCCCCACCTATGGGCTGATCGCGGCATTGATGGCTTTCTCCGCGGCGGAGGCGGTTCGATATGGCATGCTGGTATGGCAGAAGCGAACGGTAGGCCTCGGCTTCACCCGGCAGGATATCATGGCCACCATGACCTTCTTAATATTGGCCGTCCTACTGCGCGAGGCGACCGGTCTGGTCGGATTGACTACCGGAGTGTCAGGCTGGATTGAAGCCGCGCGGATGGCGCAAATCTGACGCCGTAATGTCGTCGCCGATGGTGGCTGTAAAACCTGCAAGCGGGTTTATTCGAACAGGAAACCGTCGCTGCAGAAATGGGTCAGATGCCAGTCCGCGATATCTTCAAATTGCGGAATGTCGAGCGCGCTTGGGATCTTGTAGACGAAGGTCATCCCCTCCCCCCGGGCACGAAAGGCCCTCTTCCGGAAGCTCTCGATAAGGTCCGGGGAAGACGTGATGAGATCGACGACATCCATTTTCCTTTCGGAAAGCAGACGGGCGACGCCGGCAGCAATAATATCCGTGACGCCTGCCCCCGCTTCCAGCGGCACGAAATAGACGATCGAGAGCCGCCGCGGTGCCGCGTTCGAAGTCGGGTCCACCGCTCTCTCCCGCAAAACCATCAGGGCCAACGCGTCGCCGGAACCCTCGCCCTCGACAAGGACAAGCTCGTCATTATGATGCAAGCGAGCCACAGGCCAGGCGTCCGACAAGGCCCAGTGATTGATTCCAGACCTGAATTCCGCGTTTTGAAAACGACTTGCGAATGCCTCACGGTCGATCGGCGTCAGGCGAAACTCGCGATCGGCCTTGCGCGACCCCCGCAGCCGCTGCTCCATTTTTAGGGCCAGGGCGGCCGCCGCGCTCGCCATCGATAGCACGGGTTCGAATGGCAATTTCGCGGCTATGAACGGCTTCGGGTCGCGCACCAGGGTCATACGCGGCGCACATTCGAGCACGCGATAGCCCAGTTTTGCGTAAATGTGCATCATGGCGGGGGCGGAGAAAGCGGCACCCGAAATGATGTTCAACCGTTCGAATGCTTCGACCTGCATCGCGACCAGCTTCTTGCCGATCCCCTTACCATGATGGTTCGGCGACACATACGTATCGAAACACCACGACCAATCGAATCGAGTGCCCCCGATCAATGCCGTGTCGGGAATTGCCTTGCGGCTGCCGACGATGTCCGCGCCATCGGAGACGTAGAATATGAACGGAAAGTCCGCTTCACCGGCTATGGGGTTTTCGGGAAAGGCGGGGCTGGCCAGATCGGGTCGCGCGGCGAAAAGTTCGGGATGAAGTTCCGCCATCCGGTCCGCTTCGCCGATTGTCGCATATCTGTATTCCATTTCATTCCCCCGAAAGCCAAGCACCACCTGCGCTATTTATGCTTTACTTCCATGCCGGCCGCTCCGGCCAACTTGCCGCAACTTTCCATGATCTGTGCGAGGCAGTAAAGAAATTGCGGACGCTCGCCGCCGATCATTCGGGTTATCGGGCGGCGCAAAGCACGTGGCAAACCGGCCAGTCCATGCACGGCCATGCGCGATTTCGATGCGCCGTTTTTCAAACTGGTGCGGACGGACGAATTGCCGACCCAGAAATGCCGCCGCATCTGATAGGAAAACGTCAGCCGCTCGTCCTCCTCGTTTTCGAAAACGAGGGCATCGGCGGCGAATACGATCCTGTGCCCCGATTTCGCGATCGCCCGATAGAACACCATGTCCTCGCCGCCGATGCGGCCGAAGGCCAGGTCGAAACGCAGTTGAGGGTCCTGTCGCAAAACCTCCGCCGATATCATGCTGTTGTTGGTGAAGGCGGTTTGCATCGACGCGCCGGTCTCGGCCTGAAATGCGGTAACATTCAAAAACGGCTGGCTGCGCAACCACAAGGGGGCATGATCCGGCGCGCGACGTCGCAATGGTCCCGTCACGACGTCGGCATCGAATTTGCGCTGGACCTGCAGCAATTCGTTCAGCCAGTTTTCCGCAGGCTCGCAATCGTCGTCGGTCATGGCGATCCATTGCGCGCCCATCTCCAGTGCCGTTTCGAGCGCGAGATTGCGTGCGGCGGCAATGTTCCGTTTGCCGGAATGGCGGTAGGTCAGACCATGTTCGAACCGTTCGACGAAATCGACCGTCACGGGTTGAGCCTGACGGTCGGCACTGTCATCGACCACCGCCACACCGATGGCCATCGTATCACGCTCGCGATCGGCGATCCGGGCCAACGCGTCGAGCAGAAGACGAAGAGGTCCGTTGCGATGAAACGTACAGATCGCGACCACAATCAGTGGCCGCGGATTGGTGTGCTCTCCGCTCAAACTCGCTTCCTCATCCGAAATTTTTCCCAACGTCCGACTTCGATCGATCATTTTGCGATCGCCCCATACGGGACCAGTTCCATGCCATCGGGCGCGTTTGTCGCATGACATGACACACCCATCTATGTGCTGCGTTATCTATGCCAGGAGCCAACGATGCAATCCGTCGAGTGACGGATGTATTCGGCTTTCCAAACGTCCCCCGTCCACGGTGGTGAAATGGCCCGCCGAAGAAAGCGTATGAAATCCGAAATCATAGCGATGGTTCGCGTCGAGCTTCACCTCGGACACGGCCCTTTCCTGAAACCTATCGTCGTTCAGAATTTCGATTTCGTTGATGATCACACTTGCCCCATAATGCGAGGTACAATTTTGCGATGGGCGGAACAGCGCATTCTTGTGTGTGAAGACCGGTCCTGCCGGCCGCGCGCTTCCCACGTCGCATTTAACCGGATTGGCCGCATGCGGGCGCCATGGCCCCCGAAACGA
>JBASAR010000011.1:0-12553 GCA_049650705.1 Pontixanthobacter sp.
TACACGGTGAGCCGTCGGGATCGCCTGGCCGGGCCGGATCGCCATGAATGACCGTACCGTCCTGAATGTTGGACCGCTGCCCGATCACGATCCCGATCGTATCGCCGCGCAACACGCAATTGTACCACACGGAGCTGTCCGCACCCACCTCGACATCGCCGATCAGCGTGCAGCCGGGCGCGATGAACGCGCTGTCATGGATGCGCGGGGTTTTGCCGAAGATGGTGACGATGTTGACGCCGGGTCGGTTCATTTGGTTTCTTCCCATTGTTCGCGGTCGATCGAATAGACGATATGCGGGTTGAGTTCCGGGCCGACGGATGGATCGGTGAATTCCAGATCATCGCGGCGCTTCATTCCCAACCGTGTCATCAGACCCCAACTCGCCGTGTTGTCCTCGACCGTCAGTGCGACGACCTCTTGCGCGCCGAACCGATCGAACCCCAGATCGAGCGACGCGATCGCCGCTTCTTTCGCATAGCCGTGCCCCCACGCATCCTCACGCAAACGCCAGCCGATCTCGACCATGCCGGTGACTTTCTGATCCACCACATTGGACCGCTTCAGGCCGCAGAAGCCGAGGATCGCACCCGCAAGATGGCCCCCATCGTCTTTGCGCTCCATAAGCCAGAACGTATGCCCGTAGTCGCGTGCATACCCCTGCAACCGGCCCCACGCCGCATGCATTCCCGCCTGATCCAGCTCGTCGCCCAGATAACGCATGACCGCCGGCGTGTTGGTGACGCGCCAGAACTCGTTCCAATCCGCGCGCATCCAATCGCGCAGGATCACCCGTTCGGTTTCGTGGCGGAAGTCAGCCATTCAACAACCGCGCCGCGTGGGCCGCATGATAGGTCAGCACGCCGGTGCAACCCGCGCGTTTGAAGGCCATCAGCGTTTCCAGAACCAGCGCATCGCGGTCCCCCGCGCCCGCCGCTGCGGCCGCTTCGATCATCGCATATTCGCCGCTCACCTGGTAGACGAATACCGGCACGCCGAACCGATCCTTCACCCGGGCGACCACATCGAGATAGGGTAGCCCCGGCTTTACCATCACGCTGTCCGCTCCCTCCGCCAGATCGAGCGCCACTTCGCGGAGCGCCTCTTCGCCATTGGCAGGGTCCATCTGGTAACTTTTCTTATCGCCTTTCAGCAATCCCCCCGACCCGACCGCGTCGCGAAACGGGCCGTAGAACGCGGATGCGTATTTGGCGGCGTAGGACATGATCTGCACATTGACGTAACCATCGCTCTCCAACGCCGCCCGGATCGCGCCGATACGCCCGTCCATCATATCCGACGGGGCGATGATGTCCGCCCCTGCCGCCGCCTGGTTCAATGCCTGCGCCACCAGCCGATCGACCGTCGCATCGTTCACGACATAGCCCGCATCGTCGACCAGCCCGTC
This sequence comes from Pontixanthobacter sp., assembly GCA_049650705.1. Classification (GTDB taxonomy): domain Bacteria; phylum Pseudomonadota; class Alphaproteobacteria; order Sphingomonadales; family Sphingomonadaceae; genus Pontixanthobacter. The sequence continues at coordinate 1,409 of JBASAR010000011.1, forward strand.
CTGACCGTGAGTGGTATAGGGGTCGAGCGCAACGTCGGTCAGAATGCCGATATCGGTCCCGCATGCGTCGCGGATCGCGCGAATGGCACGGCAGGTCAGATTGTCGGGGTTGGTCGCCTCCGCCCCATCGTCGCTGCGCCGGTCCGCCTGCGTATGCGGGAACAGCGCGATGCAGGGAACGCCCAGCGATATCGCCTCCTTCGCCCGTGCGACGATACCGTCGACGGACCAGCGTGAGACACCCGGCAAAGTCGCGATGGGTTGGCGCACGTTTTGGCCCTGGGTCACGAAGAGCGGCCAGATGAAGTCGGACGGCATGAGGTGCGTTTCGCGGTGCAACGCGCGGCTCCATCGTGCGGCGCGGGCGCGGCGATGGCGGATGGCGGGGAAGGAACCGGTCACGCGGCCGTCACTGCCGCATATCGCGCCCGGGTTCAATCGCTTCGCTCGACACGTATTGGCGGTTCACGTCGAAGGTTTGGACGTCTGCAATCGATCGATTTCGCGCAAGGGGCGGTTTTCGACGGCGATCGCGGGGGCCAACGACTTCAGCGCAGCACCGGTCTTTATCTGTTGCAACCGGCGCAGCGATTCGCGAAAATCGGCAAGCTCCGCGCCCGAAAGCTGCGCACGGGTGACGAATTTGACCGACGCGGGATCGATCGAACGGCCGTTGCTGTACATTTCGTAATGCAAATGCGGCCCCGTCGATAGCCCGGTCGACCCGACATAGCCGATGACCTGTCCGCGCCGCACGGATTGCCCCCCGCGCACCGCGATCTGGCTCATATGGCAATAACGCGTGGCAAGACCGCCCGTGTGATTCAGCCGTACCGCGTTGCCGCATCCGCCCATCCGACCGGCGCCGGTAACCCGCCCATCGGTAACCGCAACGATCGGCGTGCCCCGCCCCGCTTTGAAATCGAGGCCCGCATGCATCCGGCGATATCCCAGAATCGGGTGCCGCCGCATACCGTAGCGCGAACTGACCGCACCGGGTACGGGTGCCATCAGCCCGCTTCGCTGTTCGCCGATGCCGGATGCTTCGAAAAATTCGCCCTTGCTGCCCCAGCGCATCAGCTGCGTACGCGGTTTGCCGCCGCGTACGATACCCGCATAAAGGAGCTTCCCCGCCAGCCTTTCCCCCGTTTCCGCGCGGCGATGCGCGATAATGATGTCGAACGCATCCTGCGCGCCGACCGACCGATCGAGATCGACATGGTCGCCCAGCGTTTCCAAAAATTGCTGCACGGCGCTGGCCGGGGCACCGGCGGCGCGGGCGGACCGGTACAGACTACCGCCGACCTTGCCGCGAATACGCAGCGGCGTATCGTCGACCCGGATCGGCAAACGGCGCAATGCCAGCGTCCCGTTCGTTCGTTCCAGTTTCAGCGCAAGGTCGAACCGCGCGCGGAAATGAAGATTGTCGAGCGGTCGCGGGACGCCCGGCGCAGTGCGGCGGCCCAACGTGATGTCGACCTGCGTACCGGGTTCGATACCGTCGATCGGGATCGTGCGTGCGACCAGTTGGGCGACACGCGCCGCATCCGCATGACCGACGCCGGCGCGTTGCAACATCCGGTCGAAACTGTCCCCCTGCGAAAGAGTGGCCACCACATCTATCTGCGGCCGCTCGGGTGCGCTGCGAAGCGCGATGACCTGCGGCGTCGCACCCATGCGTCGCCCGGTATCGCCGCCCAATGCCAGGGGCATGATCATCTGGCTGCGGTATTCGTCGTGAATACGGGCATTTTCCGTATCGTCGGCCGATAGCGACGCGGCCGCTTCCAACGGCGCGAAGTCCGGCCACAATGCCAGCGCCCCCGCCATCAGGGCCAAGATCGTGCCGGCCCCGCGAAACCAGCGCCGGCTACCGATGGCTTCGGCCAGATCGGGCGCAAGATCCGGGGCGATGTCGGTCGCGGCGATGCGGGCCACGGTGTCCGCACGCCATTGTGCGAGACGCGTTGCAAGGCCGGTATCGCGGGGCGGCGCATCGTTGGGTTCCACCACAATCTGCGCATGCGAAAGGGATGCGGCCTGCCACCGCGCCGTTCCATCGCCATCGCTTTGCGGTGCATGATACAATCCGCGTTCCCCGATCCCTGACTGCCCATATCGCGCCAGCCGTAAACTTGGCCGGCGCGCAAAAGCAAAATTCGTAAACACCATGTCCATGCGTAATCAAAGTTAATTTGGATTTAAGCGCGCATGGTCCGTGGCGGGTTTGCGACGGATGGCCTCGGATCGCATAGTCGTGGTTGCCGACGGGCCTGCGCGATGCCACATTCGCATCCGTGACCCCGCGCCATTCCGATCATTCGATACTAAAAGCCGTGCTCGGCCCGACCAACACCGGCAAGACGCATCTGGCGATCGAGCGTATGTGCGCGCATTCCAGCGGGGCGATGGGTTTCCCCCTGCGGCTTCTGGCGCGCGAGGTTTACGATCGGGTCGTTGCGATCAAGGGGGAAGCGCAGGTCGCGCTGATTACCGGCGAGGAGCGGATCGTACCGCCCCACGCCCGTTATTTCCTGTGCACGGCGGAAGCGATGCCACGCATCTGGCCCTCCGATCTCGGCGGCCCGAACGGCGAGCTGGCCTTCGTCGCACTGGATGAGGCGCAGCTTGGCGGCAATCGGGAACGCGGCCATATATTCACCGACCATTTCCTGCATAGCCGGGGGCGGGACGAGACACTGATTCTGGGTGCGGCCACGCTTGAGCCGCTGGTGCGGGGCCTCCTGCCCCATGCCGAAATCGTGGTCCGGCCGCGATTCTCGACGCTCGCGCATATCGGCCCGCGCAAACTGTCCCGCCTCCCACCGCGCAGTGCGATCGTCGCATTCTCGGCGGAACAGGTCTATGCGGTGGCCGAAATGCTGCGCCGGTTCCGGGGCGGCTCGGCAGTCGTGATGGGCGCGCTAAGCCCGGAAACGCGCAACCGGCAGGTCGAACTGTTTCAATCGGGTCAGGTCGATTACATCGTGGCGACCGATGCCATCGGCATGGGCCTCAATCTCGATATTACGCATGTCGCCTTCGCCTCGCTGCAGAAATTCGACGGAGTCCGGCAGCGGCGGCTTCTGCCGGCGGAAATGGCGCAGATCGCCGGCCGTGCGGGCCGGCACCAGAAGGACGGGACATTCGGCACCCTGTCGGGGCTGGGTACGGGTTCGGGCGGCGGCCATGCGGAACGCGCGGAGTTCAGCGAGGAGGAGATCTACGCGATCGAGGAACACCGTTTCGCGCCGCTGACCCGCCTGTTCTGGCGCGACAGCGAACCGCGTTTCGACACTATTCCTACGCTGATCGCCGATCTGGAACGGGTGCCGCACGAACCGGAATTGCAGATCATGCCGGAAACGGTCGATCTCGCCATTCTGAAACGGCTGAGCGAAGAAGACTTCGCCCGCGACATACGCGGTCGGGCGCAGGTCCGGCGGTTCTGGGACGTCTGTTCGCTGCCCGACTTCCGGCAGCAGGGGGCGGAAACGCATTCGCGCTTCGTCGCGCGATTGTGGCAGGATTTGCGCCGCGATTATATCGGGGCCGACTTCGCCGCCGCACGGATCGCGGAACTCGATAATATGGCGGGCGACATCCACGTGCTGCAGGGGCGGATCGCGGCGATCCGCAGCTGGGCGTATATCTGCCAACGGCCCGACTGGGTGCTGGCGCGCGACGAGATGGCCGCCCGCGCGCGTGCGGTGGAGGCGAAGCTGTCCGATGCGCTGCATGCCCGCCTGACCGAACGGTTCGTCAACCGCAGGACTGCCATTTTGATGAAAAGCGTGGGGCAGGATCCTGCCATGCTGCCGGTTTCATTGGGCGAAGACGGCACACTGTGCGTGGAAGACGAAGCGATCGGGCGAATCGACGGATTTCGTTTTACGGTCGACCCCATGGCGCGGCATGAGGATCGCAAGATGTTGCTGGCCGCGGGGGAGCGGGCGTTGCCACGCATACTCGGCGAAAAAGCGCGGGGATTGGCGGAGGCGGGCGCCTTCGAATTGGTGGCGGGAACCGTGCGTGCGTTCGATACGAAGCTTGCGACGATCGACGCGACCGCCGGACACACCGCCGGTCGTATCGTACCAACGCGCGATCTCATGGCGGTGGGCGAGAACGATCGGCAAATGCTCCTACGTGCCATGGAAGAATGGCTGGCCGAAGCGATCGCGCCCCTGGCTCCGCTCACTGCGATGGAGGCGGCCATGCGCAATCCCCAGGCCGGATCGCAGGCCCGGGCCCTGTTGCTGGCCCTGATCGAAGGCCATGGATATGTTACCCGGGAACAGGCGGGGATCGAACTTTTGCCCAAGGAATTGCGGCCGTTCCTGCGCCGCCTTGGCGTCACTTTCGGTGCTTTGGATATATTCGCGCCGCTATTGCTCAAACCCGCGCCGCGCGGCGTATTGCATGCGCTGGGCCTCGATCGTCGGCCACTGCAGGCGGGGATGGCCCCCGTCGTGACCGCCGAGGGGGCACTGCCATCGGGCTACCGCCGGGCGGGCACGCAGTATATTCGCATCGACATAGCGGAAAAGCTGCTGAAGGCGGCCCATCTCACACGAAGCAAGGCGGCATCGAAACGGTTCGTTATCAATCCCTCGCTTGCCATATCGACCGGTTTGAAACCCGATGGCGTCCTGCGGCTGATGGAAGCGGGCGGTTTTCGCCACTACCCATCCAAACCGCTGTCATACGATGCGGCAGGCCCGCCGGGACCGGGGCACTGGGAATGGAAACCCGGTAAGCGCCGATACGCCCGCAAGAAAACGCCGCACCGGGGCAAAGCTGCACCTGCGAAAGACGGCGCATTCGCAGCATTGGCGGACCTTCTATAGATGCGGATCGATCGTTTGCTCTGCTGCCTGCGGTTCGTCAAAACCCGCAGCCAGGCGCAACGGTGGATCGACGCGGGCCATATTCGCTGCAACGGGGTGCGCGTCATCCGGCACAGCCTGCCGATCGCGGTGGACGATATACTGGTGTTGCCGGTGGGCGCAGACATACGCGTCGCCAAAATACTGGTGCTGCCGAACCGGCGTGGAAGCCCCGCGGTTGCGCAGTCGCAATATCGTCTGCTTGACCAGCAAGGCGATAATGCCATAGCGAACCGGTAAATCTACCGGAATATGAAGGAAGCGCGGCCGTCATGACCTATGTCGTCACCGAAGCATGTATCAAATGCAAATATACCGATTGCGTCGAAGTGTGTCCGGTGGACTGCTTTTACGAAGGCGAAAACATGCTGGTCATCAACCCCAGCGAATGCATCGATTGCGGTGTGTGCGAACCGGAATGTCCCGCGGAAGCGATCCTGCCCGATACCGAAGACGGGTTGGAAAAAGTGCTTGAACTCAACACCAAATATTCCGCCGAATGGCCGAACATTACCAGCCAGAAGGAAGCGCCGGCCGATGCCGACGATTTCAAGGGGATGGAAAATAAGATGGAAAACCATTTCTCCCCCGAACCGGGCGAGGGCGATTGACGCCAGCGGTCTTTCCGCACGGCCAACTCATTTTGGTTTAATGATTCGCAATTTTGTTGCAACGATGCTAACGATTGCTGCAATCGCGGCACATTTACGGCTGCGTTTCATGTGTATGAGCGCCGATCCCATCCCCGATATTCTATTCTACGATAGGCCGTGCCTGCCCGCACCGCCGCATCGGGATGTCATCGGGAATGGCGATGCGCGCATTTGGAAAGGAAATTCATGGCAGCGTCCCCCGCAAAGCAGTCCCCCCAAACGCAGTCTCTCGCTTTCGATGTCGGCGATTATGTCGTCTATCCCAAACATGGCGTAGGCCGCGTCACCGAAATTCAAAACGAGGAAATCGCCGGAATGCAGCTGGAGCTGTATGTCCTGCGGTTCGAGAAAGAGCGCATGACCCTCCGCGTGCCGACCAACAAGGTCGAAGCGATCGGTATGCGCAAGCTGTCCAGCGACAAGACGCTTAAGGAAGCGATGCAGACGCTTAAGGGCAAGCCCAAGGTCAAGCGGACCATGTGGTCGCGCCGTGCGCAGGAATACGAAGCGAAGATCAATTCGGGCGATCTGGTCTCGATCGCCGAAGTCACCCGCGATCTGTTCCGCCCCGACGATCAGCCCGAACAAAGCTATTCCGAACGGCAAATTTTCGAGGCGGCATCCAGCCGCCTGGCCCGTGAACTGGCGGCGATGGACAAGACCGACGAACCGACCGCTTTGGAAAAAGTGCTCGGTATATTGCGCGAACACGCCCCGCAATATTATGACAACGACGAAGACGGCAAAAGCTGACGCAACGCCTTTCCCGTACCGAACGAAGATGAAGCCGCCTTTCGGGGCGGCTTTTTCGTTTGCGCTTGCCCTGTTCCTGCGTCTGTATTAACCAGGTAATACACCCTTGGGGAGACAGACGATGATGCCCGCCAACACGTGTCCCACCTATATGCGCGCGGCATTGACCGCCTTTCTTGCGCTGGCGCTGGCCGGCTGCGGCGAATCGATGCGGATATCGAGCGAGAATGGGGTGCCGCTGGCACAGCTCGATTTTCAAGGAACTGCTCCGACCGCACTCGGCGTCAGCGGGCCGGACGATGTCGTGCTCACCATCGGTGACGCGCTGGCCATCGCGGTGGAAGGCGATCCGGACGCGGTCGAAGATTTGCGGTTCGAACGTACGGGCGATGAACTTCGCATCATGCGTAAATCTGGAATGGGATGGGATTCGGGCACGGCCACCATACGCGTCACCATGCCCCCGCCCGAACGATTGACATTGAGCGGTTCGGGATCGATCGATGCGCCCGTTCTGGCGCGGGACGCTGCCATCGCCAGCAGCGGTTCGGGTACGGTCGAGGTGGCCGATATCCAGACCGACAGACTCAAAGTCGATATTACGGGATCGTCCCGCATCAGTGGGTCCGGTACCACCTATCGGCTGGCGATCGCCGTAAGTGGATCCGGCCAGGCAAATTTGCGAAACCTGACGGCGCAGCAGGCAACGGTGTCCTCCGCCGGATCGGGTGATGTCGCCTTCGCATCGGATGGCCGGGTGACCGCAAGCGTGGCGGGATCCAGCGACGTCACGGTTATCGGCGATGCCGTGTGCATCGGCAACACATCGGGCTCGGGTTCGCTATCCTGCAGGGCTGCATCCCGATAATTCGTGGTGACCGTTCAAGGCTTTGAAAGAAAATACATGCGAATGGCGCAGGATGCGCAAGGCAGCGATCCTTTCCCTGGTGCTGGTCACTCCGTTGATGGGCGGGTGTCTGGCCAAGACGGCGTTCGATGTCGTCACCGCGCCGGTTCGCGTGGCGGGCAAAGCCGTCGATCTCGCCACCACCAGCCAATCGGAATCGGACGAAAAGCGGGGGCGTGACCTGCGCCGCCGTGAAGAAAGGCTAGGCCAACTGGAGCGACGCTATGCCAAGGCGCGCCAGGATTGCGCGGATGGCGACAACCGCGCCTGCGACGATGCGCAGGACGTCTATGCGCAGATGCAGGAACTCATACGGCAAATCCCCCCGCCGCCGGGCGGATACGAACGCCGCGACGATTAGGGTGCGTATTGAGTAGCGATGGCTACACCGCAGCACGTCTTAGCCGGTCGTTGATGGCCACGCCGATCCCGATCATGGGTATGGGCGCCACCGCGATCTTCGGCAAAGGCGACGACGCAGCTCGATGCAAGCCGTCGTAAAGAACATGGGCCGCTTCACTCAGATCGCCTGTGATGGATAGGTTGATCGCCCCCCCGATCGTATCGAATCCGATCCCGAATTCATCCTGCGCAAAACTCTTCGCGTTCAATCGCATGGGCTTGCCCGGCGAATAATGGCGCGCCATCTGTCCCGGCGCCTCGATCGTCGTTTGCCGCGTCCCCCCATCCCATTCACCGCCCACGATATCGCGATACAGACCGTGCAGATCGACCGGGCCGGCGCGCAATTCGTCCCAACTGCCGTCATGGCGGATCGCCACGATGCTGGACTCCAGTCCTTTTGCGCAATGCCCCCCGTCGACAATCGCATCGATCCTGCCATCCAGCGTATGGCGAACATGCGTCGGTGTGGTCGGGCTGACCGCGTTGCTCCGGTTCGCGGATGGGGCTGCCAAAGGTGCGCCGACACGGTCGATGAGATCACGCATGACGGGGTGTGCCGCCATGCGCAGCGCCACGGTCCCACGTCCGCCCGTGACCGCTGCGGCAAGACCAGTTTCCCGGCGCAGGGGTAGAACCAGTGTCAAAGGACCCGGCCACGCCCGTGCGGCGGTCGCCAGCGCGATATCGGAAAATTGCGCGATCGATTGCGCCTGCGCGATGTTCGACACATGCACGATCAGGGGATTGTGATCCGGCCGCCCCTTTGCCCAGTAGATCGCCGCTACCGCCGCGTCGCAATCGGCCCTCCCCGCCAACCCATAGACCGTCTCGGTCGGAACTGCGACGATGCCGCCCCGGCGCAGAATATCCGCCGCACGGGACAGCCCCGCCTCCCCGCCATGCAAGGCTTCCGTAGCGTTCTTGTCGCGCATCGTTCCACGCTATAAATATTGTGGGAGAAAAGCCCATACTTTTCGCGTTTTCACGCGTTTCAGGGCCACGACCAATCAAGGAAATCGATGTGACCCCCTACACCGCGCCCACCCAGGATCAACTTCTCGCCATCAATGTGAATGCGGGGATCGCGGAGTTGGCCGAATCGGAAAAATTCGCCGCTGCCGAGGCCGATATGGTCGATGCGATCGTCGAAGGCGTGGGCGCTTTCGCCGCCGGAGAATTCGCGCCGCTCAACCGGATCGGCGATATGGAGGGTGCGCGCCTCGAAAACGGTGTCGTCCGTTTGCCCGATGGGTTCGAAGACGCGTATCGACACTATGTCGAACAGGGTTGGAACACGATCGCCTCCCCCGGCGAACATGGGGGTCAGGGCCTGCCATTCACACTGGCTGTCAACGTGCTGGAAAACCTCGGCGCCGCCAACATGGCGTTCACGCTGCTGCCGATGCTGTCGGTCGGAGCAATCGAATCGCTGGAACATCATGGCAGCGACCCGCAAAAGGCGAAATACCTGCCCAATCTGGTCAGCGGCGCATGGTCGGGAACGATGAACCTGACCGAACCACAGGCGGGTAGCGACGTAGGCGCTCTGCGCACCACCGCCGAACCGATCATGGATGGCGAACATGCCGGCCAGTATCGGATCAAGGGGCAGAAGATCTACATCACCTGGGGGGAACATGAACTGGCCGACAACATCGTCCATCTGGTGCTCGCTCGTCTTCCCGATGCGCCGGAGGGAAGCCGCGGTATATCGCTCTTCATCGTGCCCAAATATCATGTGAGGGACGACGGTACGCTGGGTCCGCGCAACGATGTCCGCTGCGTCAGCCTGGAACATAAGCTCGGCATCAATGCCTCCCCCACCTGCGTCATGAGCTATGGCGATAATGACGAATGCGTGGGCGAACTGGTCGGTGTGAAGAACCGCGGCTTGGCGGCGATGTTCACCATGATGAACAATGCGCGCATCAATGTCGGTAGTCAGGGCGTGCAGATCGCGGAGCGCGCGTTGCAGCAGGCCGCCTATTACGCGAAAGACCGTATCCAGTCCGCCCGTGCCGGGTCCGACGATCGGGCGGCGGTTTCGATTGCCGAACATCCCGATGTCCGGCGAATGCTGTTACGCATGAAATCGCTGACGGAGGCGATGCGCGCGCTGCTCTATTATACCAGCGGCCAGACGGATCGCGGATCGCTCGGCGATCGGGATGCGGGAATGCGCGGCGATGTGCTGGTCCCTATGATCAAGGCGTGGGGTACGGATACCGGGATCGATGTCGCCAGTATCGGGGTGCAGGTGCATGGCGGCATGGGTTTCGTGGAAGAAACCGGCGCAGCCCAGCATTATCGCGATGCGCGCATTGCCCCCATCTACGAAGGAACCAACGGCATTCAGGCCGCCGATCTCGTCACCCGAAAGTTGGGGCTGGAAAACGGCGAAGTCTATGCGAAGCTGATGGCCGATATCGCACGCGACTCGGCGGATGAACCGGCATTGTTCGCGCTTGCCGGAGAATGCGCGGCGATCGCGGTCTGGATGCGGGACGAAGCATCGCTGGACGATCGCCTGGCCGGGAGCGTCCCGTTCTGCACAATGTCTGCGGTCGCGGTGGCCGGTTGGCAGATGCTACGGCAAATGCGCGCCGTGGCGGATGGGGCCGCACCGTCACTGGCGACCGTCAAACCGGTCACGACGCGGTATTTCATTGATCATGTGGTTCCCGAAGCCGCCGGCCTGAAGGCGGCGGCAACCGATGGGGCCGAACTGTTCTATGCGCTCACCACGGAACAGCTCATCGCGTAGATCCGCTCGCGATGGACACTGGCGCGGACGTTCATTCTAGAACGCCCGCCGTGGATCGCCGCGCAATTCGCTCTGCGGGGGTAACGGGTCGCTGCGGAGCCGTTCGATCGGCCGGGCCGGACTCGCATCGGTGTCGACCACCCGCCAGATGATCCCCGCCGTGTCGTCCGTTACCAATAGCGACCCATCCTGCGCCCATTCGACCCAAGTCGGTCGCCCCCGTGTTTTCCCCGTCCCTGTGAGGAAATCCGTCAATAGTGGGCGTGGTTTGCCCTTGGGATTACCGCGCGCATCGAAGGGAACGAACACCACGTCATAGCCCGATGCCGGCTTTCGGTTCCATGACCCATGACGCGCCACCACGGCGCCCTGCGCGAATGTATCGCCCAGCCTGTGTCCCTCGCCCGTGAAACGGAAACCCAACGCCGCGACATGCGGACCCAATGCGTATTCCGGCGTTCGCGTATAACCGATCAGCGATCGCGGCAACGGCGCCTCGACCCGGTCGTCCACCACGTCGCCGTAATAGAGCCATGGCCAGCCGTAATTCGCGCCCAATGGAACATTTGTCAGATAATCCGGCACCAGATCGGACCCCAGCATGTCGCGTTCGTTGACGGTCGTCCACAATTCCCCACTCCACGGACTGAAATCCAGACCGTTCGGGTTGCGAAGACCAGAAGCGAAGATCCGCGATCGGCCAGTGGTAAGATCAAGCTCGTGAATAGCGGCGCGTCCCTGTTCGGCCTCCATTCCCTTTTCACCGATATTGGA
>JBASAR010000012.1:0-4116 GCA_049650705.1 Pontixanthobacter sp.
CCCATGGGATCATCCTAAAGGGGTGGTCGGGAGGGGGAGCGGGATGGCACAGCACCGAGCGATAGCGAGAAAACAAGGACGTTCGCCGCGTTCCAACCGTTTCATCATTGCGAGCGTAGCGACGCAATCCAGAGCGTATCTCTCCGCCGCTCTGGATTGCTTCGTCGCTTCGCTCCTCGCAATGACGCGACCCTAGCCCAACCCCGCCAGCTTCTTCGCCCGCCGCCTATGCACGCTGCTGCCGATCCCGATCGCCTCGCGGTATTTCGCCACCGTGCGGCGCGCCAGGTCGAAGCCTTCTTGCTTCAACAGCGCGACCAGCTTGTCGTCGGACAGGATCGTCTTGGCGTCCTCCGCGTCGGTGAGCGCCTTGATCCGCGCCTTGACCGCTTCGCTGCTTGCGCCCTCGCCGGCTTCGCCGCCGCCGACCCCGCTTGTGAAAAAGAACTTCAGCTCGAATGTGCCCCGGCTGCAATGCAGGTATTTGTTGCTGGTCACGCGGCTGACCGTGCTTTCGTGCATGTCGATGGCGTCGGCCACTTCGCGCAGGGTTAACGGGCGCAGGCCGGCGATGCCCTGATCGAAAAACGCGGCCTGCTGCTTCACGATTTCGGACGCGGTTTTCAGGATCGTCTTCTGCCGCTGGTCCAGTGCCTTCAGCAGCCAGTTCGCATCGGCCAGCTTCTCCCCCAGCCACGCCTGCCCGTCCTTGTCCGGCCCACACCCCTCTTTCAGCGTGACGTAATATTCCCGGTTCACCACCAGGCGCGGCAGGGTTTCGGTGTTGAGGCGGATGTCCCAGCTTTGCGCGCCGTCCTTGCCCTTCACGCGCCGCAACAGGACATCGGGGGCGACGGTCACTTCTGAAGAACCGCCGAATTGCAGGCCGGGCTTCGGGTCGTAGCCGCGCAATTCGGCCAGCATGTCGGCGAAATCCGCATCGTCCACATCGCACATGCGTTTCAGTCGTGCGAAGTCGCCGCGCGCCACCAGATCGAGATGGTCGATCAGGCGCGCCATGCAGGGATCGTAGCGGTCCGCCTCGCGCGCTTGAAATACAAGGCATTCGGATAGCGTGCGCGCACCCACGCCCGCCGGATCGAGCCGCTGGACCGCCGCCAGCGCCGCTGTCAGTTCACCCTCCGCCACGCCCGTTTCAGCGGACAGCGCGCGCATGTCCACCGGCAGGTAACCCGCTTCGTCCAGCTGCGCGATGATATGCCGCGCAAGTGCTTCCTGTCGCGCATTTTCCGTTACGCCGCCGACTTGTGACAACAGATGTTCGGTCAGGGTCGGCCCGTTGCCGCTCCAGTCGTCGATTTCGTGCAGTTCGCCCGCCAGTGGCCCGTTGCCGCCGTCCGGCACGCTCCAGTCGCCCGTGTCGCGGTCGCGGTCCAGTGCTGCAGGGTCGATATCCAGCGCGGTATCACCGCTAGCGTCTTCGGCGCCGCCATCGCTGGCTTTCTCGCCGGAAGCTTCTTCACCGGGAGCATCGCTTTCGCGCATGTCGCCCGCTTCGAGCAGCGGGTTCGCTTCCAGTGCCTCGCCGATGAAAGTCTCGATTTCGAGATTGGACAGCGCCAGCAGCTTGATCGCCTGTTGCAACTGCGGCGTCATCACCAGCGACTGCGATTGGCGCAGGTCCAGGCGGGGGGAAAGGGCGATGGCTATTTTCTCGCTAACGCTCGGTGAACAGCAAGCGAAGGACGGATGTCCGGAGCGCACACAAACAAAAACGCGTGGCCGGGAGGGGGCGCGGGACGGCACAGCGTCCAGCCGAAAGGCTGGAAAACAACATGCTACAGCACGAACCCCTCGCCCAGATACAGGCGCTTCACGTCCTCGTCCGCCACCAGCGCTTCGGGCGTTCCGGCGAACAGCACCTGCCCGCCGTAAATGATGCAGGCGCGGTCCACGATTTCCAGCGTTTCACGGACATTGTGGTCGGTAATGAGTACGCCGATGCCGCGCGTTTTCAGGTCCGCCACAAGGTCGCGAATATCGCTGATGGAAAGCGGGTCGATCCCGGCAAAGGGTTCGTCCAGCAGCATGATCGACGGTTTTGCCGCCAGTGCACGGGCAATTTCGCAACGGCGGCGTTCCCCGCCCGACAGCGCCATCGCCGCGCTGGTGCGCAAGCGGGTGAGGCCGAATTCGTCGAGCAGCCGTTCCAGCTCGGCGGCACGGATATCGCGGTCCGGCTCCGCCATTTCCAGCACGCAATTGATGTTCTGTTCCACCGTCATGCCGCGAAAGATGCTGGTTTCCTGCGGCAGATAGCCCAGGCCGAGAATCGCCCGGCGATACATCGGCAGCTTCGTCACGTCCTCGCCATCCATCAGGATGCGGCCGCTGTCAGGCTTTACCAGCCCCATGATGGAATAGAAGCACGTCGTCTTGCCCGCACCGTTCGGGCCGAGCAGACCGAGCACCTCGCCCTTGCCCACCGTCAGCGAGATGTCCGACAAGACGCTGCGCTTGTCGTAACTCTTGGCGATGGACACCACTTCCAGCCCGCCCTCGACGGGCAGCGGCGCGGTTGCAGTGGGCGGGGGAGCATTCGGCAAGGGGGCAGCGGGCTCGGCATGGTTCATGCAAGGGGCCATAGCAAGCCGAAGTCACTTCGCGCCAGACCTTCTGGCGGTCGACCTTGCCTAACGGTCATCAATTTGAAATAACCATTGGCGGGACAAAGGGGAGAGCAGAAGATGGAAGCCTCGCAAAGGCGCGACAATACCGCCGCGGATAAACGCCGGACACCCGACTGGCGCCGCGCGATGAGCGACAATGTCGCCTGGGCGTTGCTGGTCTATACCGGCATCCAGATATTTCTGACCGTCGGCGCGATGAAGGAAACCGGGCTGAAATCGCTGGCCCTGCTGGCGCTGATCGTGCTTGTCGCCGCCATCATTCCTGCGTGTCGCGCGTTCGAGCGGCGCTGGCGCGACCTCACCGATGCCGAGGCGCAGGACCGCAGTCTGGCGGGCGCATTCCGGCGCGACCAGCTACTGTTGTGGCTGATGGCGATCGGCCTGCCGGTGGTCATCACGCTTGGCCTGAAGGCGATTGCCGGGACGCTGTAGCATTGCTTGCGAAGGCCGGCCCCGCCCCCTAACCGCCTTCGCATGATCGATACCCAAACCGCCTGCGACCGCGCCGCGCAGCTGGTCGACTATGCGAAGCGCGCCGGAGCGGATGCCGGGGATGCGATGGCAACGGCCAGCATGTCGCAGACCGTTTCGGTGAGGCTTGGCGCGCTGGAGGATGCCGACCGGTCGGAAGACGACGGCATTTCGCTGCGTGTTTTCGTGGGCAACCGCTCCGCCAGCGTAAGCGGTAGCGATGTTAGCGCAGACGCGATGGCGGACATGGCGGAACGCGCCGTCGCGATGGCGCGCCATGCGCCCGAAGACCCCTATGCCCGCATCGCCACGCCCGACGAGTTGGCGCAAGGGCCGTTTGCCGACCTCGACCTGACGGACGACGCCGCCCCATCCGCCGAAACGCTGCGAAGCCGCGCCCAAGCGGTAGAGGATGCGGCGCGCGCGGTTTCCGGCGTCACCAATAGCGAAGGGGGCAGCGCGGGCACAGGCCGCTCCGTCGCGGCGATGGCGACCAGCACGGGGTTTGTCGCAGGCTATGCCGCCACCAGCCATACCATGAGCGCCAGCGTGATCGCGGGCGAGGGCGCGACAATGCAGCGCGACCATTTCGCCCGTTCCGCCCGCCATGCCGCCGACTTGCCGCCCGCCGAAGATATCGGCAGGCACGCGGGCGAGCGCACCGTCGCGCGGCTGAACCCCGCCGGTGTCGGCAGCGCCACTCTGCCCGTGCTGTTCGATCCGCGCGTCAGCCCCACACTGATCGGGCATTTGCTGAGCGCGATGAACGGCATGGCGGCGGCACGGCGCGCGACCTTCCTGCTCGACCGGATGGACGAACCGCTGTTCCCCGACGCCATCGCGATCCGGGAAGAACCGCATCGTCCGCGCGGCATGCGCTCGCGCCCGTTCGACGGCGAAGGACTGGCGACACAGCCCCGCGCCCTGGTCGAACATAGCCGCGCGACCGGCTGGCTGACCAACCTCGCCGCCGCCGCACAGCTCGGCATTGCGC
>JBASAR010000013.1:0-2043 GCA_049650705.1 Pontixanthobacter sp.
GGCGACACCGGCACGTTCCACACGCAGCAGGCGCTGGATTACGGCACGCAAATGGTCGCGGGTGTCACTCCGGGCAAAGGCGGCAGCACGCATATCGGCTTGCCCAATTTCAACACCGTGCGCGAAGCGAAGGCCGAAACCGGCGCGACCGCATCGTGTATCTACGTGCCGCCGCCCTTCGCCGCGGATGCGATCTGCGAGGCGATCGACGCGGAGATCGAACTCATCATCTGCATCACCGAAGGCATCCCGGTGCTCGACATGGTCCGCGCCAAAGCCGCGCTGGAAGGCAGCAAATCGCGTCTGATCGGCCCCAACTGCCCCGGGGTCCTGACCCCCGAAGAATGCAAGATCGGGATCATGCCGGGCAAGATTTTCAAGAAGGGCAGCGTCGGCGTCGTCTCGCGTTCGGGAACGCTTACGTACGAGGCTGTGCATCAGACGACTATGGTCGGGCTGGGTCAGACGACCGCCGTCGGAATCGGTGGCGATCCGGTGAACGGCACCAATTTCATCGACGTGCTGGACCTGTTCCTCGATGACGAGGAAACCAAATCGATCATCATGATCGGCGAAATCGGCGGCAGCGCGGAAGAGGAAGCGGCCGAGTTCCTGAAAGAACAGGCCGCGAAGGGCCGCAAGAAGCCGACCGTAGGCTTCATCGCAGGCCGCACCGCCCCCCCGGGGCGTCGCATGGGCCATGCGGGTGCGATCGTATCGGGCGGCAAGGGCGGTGCGGATGACAAGATCGCGGCGATGGAAGATGCGGGCGTTCGCGTCTCCCCGTCGCCCAGCGAATTGGGCACCACGCTTGACGCAATGCTGAAAGAAATGGCCTGAACCCCGTTTCCGGGTACAGATTGGCATGAGGTAGAGCGGCTATGGGCGACGAAAATCAGAACTTCCTGCCGGACATGACCGATCAGGACGGGCCGCAACCCGGCCCCAGTTGGGCGAACCCGGGCTGGCTCAGCCAAGTGGTCGACAGCGATGCCGATCTGACTCAAGCGCTGGATCCCACGGCCATGAAGGTGGCTGTGGCGAAAGCGGCGGGCAAGGCAGGCAAGCCCATGGATGCCTCCGCCATCGAGGAAGCGGCGGGCAATTCCATCCGCGCGATGTTGATGGTGCGCCTTTACCGGGTGCGCGGCCATCTTGCCGCCAATCTCGACCCGCTCGGCCTGAGCAATCGCGAAGTGCCCGAAGACCTGACGCTGGAATGGCATGGGTTCGACGGACAGAAGGACGTCGAGGTCTTCGTCGGCGGCGTGTTCGGCTACGAATGGGTCAAAGCCGGCGAGTTGTTCGATGTTTTGCAACGCACCTATTGCGGCAATGTCGGCCTTGAATACATGCACATCGCCGATACCGAGGAACGCCGGTTTCTGCAGGACAAGTTCGAGAGCCCCGAAGACACGATCCAGTTCACCCCGGAAGGCAAGAAAGCGATTCTCGCCTCCGTCATTCGCGGGGAAGGATACGAAAACTTCCTTGGCAAGAAATATGTCGGGACCAAGCGGTTCGGGCTGGATGGCGGCGAAAGCATGATCCCGGCACTGGAGGCTGTCATCAAGCATGGCGGCCAGGCGGGCGTACGGGAGATCATCTACGGCATGGCCCACCGCGGCCGCTTGAACGTGCTCGCCAATGTCATGGGCAAACCCTACAAGGTCATCTTCCACGAATTTTCGGGCGGCAGCGCCAATCCGGAGGATGTTGGCGGGTCGGGCGACGTCAAATATCACCTGGGCACCAGCACCGACCGTGAATTCGACGGTATCTCGGTGCACATGTCGCTGGTCCCCAACCCCTCCCATCTCGAAGCGGTCAACCCCGTCGTGCTTGGCAAGGTCCGCGCGCAGCAAGCCGTGCGCGACGATCTCGCCGCGAACGAACAAGTGCTACCCGTACTGATTCATGGCGACGCGGCGTTCGCCGGACAGGGCATCGTGTGGGAATGCCTCGGTTTTTCGGGCGTGCGCGGATACAACACCGGCGGCTGTCTGCATTTCGTGATCAACAACCAGATCGGCTTTACCACCA
>JBASAR010000014.1:0-43639 GCA_049650705.1 Pontixanthobacter sp.
GCGTCCATATCGGTAAACCCGCACGCCGTCGCAAGTCGCGCGCAGGCGGCCGGGGTGGGCGGCTGCAATTGCGGGGCGAGCAGGCGCGCACTCACCAGCAGGCGGATCATCGTCGCATGCGCGTCGATCAGTTCGGACGACAAAAGGTTCGCATCCACCAAGGCACGCAGCGCCGTCTCGACCTGCGGCGACAGACCGATGCGGTCGCGCAATTGCAGGAAATGAACCAGAAACTCCAGATCGACCAACCCACCGCGTAGCAATTTGGCATCCAGCGGGCCGCGTGGCGGTTTATGCGCGGCCATGTCGGCGCGCATTTTCAGCACATCGGTCCGTAATGCGTGGGGGTCGCGATGCTGCTGCAATACGTCCGCAACGATCCCTTCGATCCGCGCGCGCGCCGCGTCCGATCCGACCAGCACCCGGGCGCGGGTGAGCGCCATATGCTCCCAGGTCCAGGCATCCTCCGTTTGATAACGACGGAAGGTCTCGATATCGACGGCCAGCGGTCCCTGCGCCCCCTGCGGCCGCAAACGCGTGTCGACCTCGTACAGGGCACCATGCGCGGTCGGAACGCTCAACGCACCACTCACCCGCTGCGCCACGCGGTTGTAATACAGCGTCGTGCCGAGCGGCCGCCGCCCATCGGATTCGCCTGCGTCCCCGGCGGCGAACATATAGACGACATCGAGATCGGACCGATGCGTCAACGCGCCGCCGCCCAGCCGCCCCAGTCCCAGCACCACCAATTCGCCCCCGGCGAAACGCCCATGCGCCTGTGCAAACTCCTCCACCGCCGCATGGTGCGCGACATGCAGCCCAGCCTCCGCCAGTCGCGATAGCCCTTCGGCAATGGCCAGCGGATCATGCGCCGCTTCGATCAGTTGCACGCCCAACGCGAACCGCCGTTCGGAAGTGACGATGCGGATACGGTCGAGCTGGCGTTCGTAATCCGTATCCCGCAGCGTCAGATCGCCGATCAGTTCCGGCACGCTGCCCGGCAGATCGAGGGCGCTTCGATCGATCAGCGAATCGAGCAAGGCCGGTGTGCGCCCGAGGTCGTCCGCCAGCGGGTCGGCCATGGTCAGCACGCTGACGAGCTGATCGAACAGGCCGGGCCGCGCCTCCAGCAGGCGGAAGAGATTGATCGCGCTGGTCGTGTTGCCCAGCAGGTTTTCCCAGCGCAGCACCGCACGCATGGGGTCGGGTGCCCCGGCCAATGCCTCCAGCAAGGCGGGCAGGATCGCTTCGAACGCTTGGTCGGCGGCGCCGCTGCGCAATGCGCGATAGCGGCCGTCGGTCCATGACCGGATGCGCTGCGCCAGATCGTCCGGCATGGCAAACCCCAGTGATGTAAGGTCGCGGACCAGCGCGTCGCCGCTCACATAGGCGCGGGTGTCCGATGCATCGGGTTCGATCAGCGTATCGAACCGCGCGGCGACGCTGTCGGCAATATCGGTGAGATCGGAGACAAGCCCCGCCGCATCGGTATACCCGGCCAACGCCGCCACATTGTCCAGCGAAGTGCCGGAGGGCAGACTGTGGGTCTGATGATCCTCCACCATCTGCAGGCGGTGTTCGATCGTGCGCAGGCGGTCATAGGCATCGCCCAGCGTATCGGCATCGTCCCGCCCGATGACATTTGCGGTCGCCAGCGCCTGGAGGGCCGCCTTCGTACCGCGTGCACGCAATGACGGATCGCGCCCGCCATGGATCAGCTGATGGGTCTGGGTGAAAAATTCCACCTCCCGAATACCGCCGCGGCCCTGTTTGACATTGTAGTCCGGCCCCGGCGTCGACGGCCCTCGATAGGCGGCGCGGATCTTCGCGGTCAGCTGCTCGATTTCCGTAATGGTTCCGAAATCGAGGCTGCGCCGCCAGACGAACGGGGCGATCGTGTCGAGAAAGTCCTGCCCCTTCGCACGATCGCCGGCCGCCGCCCGGGCCCGTATATACGCCGCGCGTTCCCATGTCAGGGCGGACGATTCGTAATGCATCAGCGCCGCGTCGAAAGACAGGGCCAAAGGGCTGACCTCCGATGCCGGCCGCAGACGCAGATCGACGCGAAAAACGTATCCTTCGGCGGTGTTGTCGGACAATAATGTGACGATGTCGCGCGCATAACGCTGCGCCGCCTCGCCCGGTTCGTCGCGGTCCCGGCGGGGCAGCGTGTCGGGATCGTAAAGCAGGATGGGATCGATGTCGGAACTGTAATTCAGCTCCTTCGCGCCATGTTTGCCCAACGCGATGCCTGCCAAACCCATGGGCTGCGCATCGGGCACCCGTTTCGCGATCGCCGCTGCGATGGCGCGGTCCAGCGCATGATCGGCGAATTGCGACAGTACGCGCATGACGGTGTCGACATCGATCGCCCCCGCCAGGTCGGCGACGCCGAGCGTGGTCGCGAGCGCCAGCCGTTCGCGGCGAAGCGCGGTGCCGGTATCGCCGGGGGAAACAGGACCCGCGCCCTCCCCCGCCTGCGCCGCCCATTCCATGGCGGCCGGGCCATCGCCCGCGCGCAGCAGGGCGTCCAGTTCCGGCTGATGGTCGAGCGACCGGGTCAGGAACGGCGAATGCGCGCGGACCCGTCGCAGGGCTCCGGCCCAGTCACCATCCTGCCAATCACCATCCTGCCAATCACCATCCTGCCAGTCATCGATGTTGGTTCGGGGAAAGGCCGTGTCGTCACCCATGCCATATCCCTTGCCGCGATGCGCCGCCTTTGCAATGGAAGGCGCGTCATGAAAATCCGTCCATTGTCCGGGAAAACGCCCATGTTCCGTTCCGCTTTCGCCGCCACCGCCGCTTTGGCCATGGCCGGTTGCACGACCACATCAACGACCACGACGACACGCGTCGCGGCCGCCAACGGCCTCGACATACCCGATGTGGAACGTGGCACCCTGTCGCGCGATACGATGGTAGACGTAACCCGCATGCTGTCGTCGGACGAATTCGAAGGCCGGATGCCGGGTACGCCGGGCGAGGACAAGACGGTGGCCCTGTTGATCGACCGCTATCGCGCCGCCGGTTTGCAGCCGGGTAACAATGGCAGCTGGGTGCAAAAAGTGCCGTTGGTGGAAATCACCGGTCGCGATTTCGCCCCGCTGACGATTACCGGTGGTGATACCGATCTAGCGCTCGACTACGCGAAGGACTGGGTCGGCGTGTCCTATCGCGAGGATGCGCGCACGGTTCTGAACGACAGCGAACTCGTTTTCGTCGGTTACGGCATCAATGCGCCCGAACGCGGCTGGAACGATTATGCCGGCGTGGATATGCGCGGCAAGACCGCCGTCATCCTGGTGAACGACCCGGATTTCGGGGCGGAAACGCTGGAGGGTCCGTTCGGCGGCAAGGCGATGACCTATTACGGGCGCTGGACCTACAAATACGAAGAGGCCGCGCGGCAGGGGGCGGCGGGTGCGTTGATCGTCCACGATACGGAGCCTGCCTCCTATGGCTGGAACGTGGTGGAATCCTCATGGTCCGGTCCGCAGGCCTATGCGCAGCGGGGGGCCGACGCGCCGCCGCTGACGCAAATGAACGGCTGGCTGCAAAAAGATGCGGCGGAACGCGTGATAGCGGCGGCGGGGCAGGATTTGGCCGCTCTGTCGCGCGCCGCCAAGATGCAGGGTTTCACCGCCGTGCCGTTGGGCCTGACCGCCGGGACGCAGTTCGAAAACGACATCCGCTCCTACGAATCGCAGAACGTGCTGGGCGTGCTGCCGGGGCGGACGCGGCCCGACGAATACGTCATTCACACCGCGCATTGGGACCATCTAGGCCGCTGCACCCCGGCCCCCGATGGCGACGACATTTGCAACGGCGCGGTCGACAACGCCACCGGCACCGCCGCGCTGGTTGCTTTGGCGGAGGCGCATTCGCGGGCCGGCGCGCCCGAACGCAGCCTCGCTTTCCTGGCGGTGACCGCGGAGGAGCAGGGGCTGCTCGGTGCCGATTACTACGCCGCGAATCCGGTGCTGCCTTTGGCGCAGACGGTGGGCGGCATCAATATGGACGCCTTTCTCGTGGCGGGCGTATCGAACGACGTGACCGTGGTCGGCCCCGGCAAATCGGAACTGGACGCGTATCTGATGGCCGCCCTGCGCGACGACGGACGTACTGCGACGCCCAACCCCAATCCGGAAGCGGGTTACTACTATCGCTCCGACCATTTCGCCTTCGCGAAGCGCGGCGTGCCGATGCTGTATGTCGATGGCGGGGAAGATCTGGTCGATGGCGGACGCGCGGCGGGATCGGCGGTGGCGAAGGAATATCGCGACAACCGCTATCACGGGCCAAAGGATGAATTCGATCCGAACTGGAACTGGGATGGGGTGATGGCCGATCTGCAGCTGTTCTATCGTATCGGGCGGATGCTGGCGGGGTCACGAAGCTGGCCCAACTGGGTGGAGGGGGACGAGTTCAAGGCCACCCGCGATGCAAGCTGCGCCGCATCGCCGGATGGCTGCTGACACACGTATAGGGGTGACGAAGCCCGCCACGATGCCGCCCGAATGGGCACCGCAGGACTGGCTGTGGATCGGCTTCCCCCATGCGGTCGACGAATGGCCGGATGGGCTGGAGCGCGCGCAGGAACAGATCGCCGCCTTCGCCAATGCGGTCGCGGATAGCGGGCAGGCGGTGCGGCTGCTGGTGCGCGATGCCGCGAACGAAGCGCAAGCACGCACGCTCGTTTCGGCTGACGTGACGCTGGAGCGGCGGACCTATGGCGATATCTGGTTACGCGATACCGGACCACTGATCGTGCAGCGTGATGGCGCGCGCGTGGCCCAGCGTTTCGTGTTCAACGGCTGGGGCGGGAAATACCGGATGCCGGGGGATGAGACGATCGGCGCGGAGCTGGCACGGGATGCCGGGCTGCGTGTCGAAACGGCGGATTGGGTGCTGGAAGGCGGCGCGATCGATGGCGACGGCACCGGGCTGGTCGCGACGACCGAACAGTGTCTTTTGAACCCCAATCGCAATCCCGGTCTGAGCCGGCAGGAGATCGAGCGCCGGTTGCATCGCGACCTCGGTTTCGCCCGGGTGTTGTGGCTCGGCGACGGGCTTATCAACGATCATACGGACGGGCATGTCGACAATCTGGCGCGCTTCGTCGCGCCGGGGCGGATGGCGGTGCCGGTGGCGACGGGGGCGAACGATCCCAACGCCGCGATCTACCGCGACTGCCGCGAACGGATCGAGGCCGCTTGTGTCGAGGTCGCGGAGATTCCCTCCCCCGGACGGATCGAACGCGACGGCCGGGTCGAACCTGCCAGCTACGCCAATTTCGCCATTACCAGCCGCCTGGTGATCGTTCCCACATTCGGCAGCCCGCACGATGCGGACGGCGTGGCCGCTATCGCCGCGCTATTCCCCGATCGCGATACGGTCGGCCTGCCGGCCGATGCGGTGTTGGCGGGGGGCGGCGGATTCCATTGCGCGAGCCAGCAGATGCCGTTGCCGCCGACGTCGCTAACCTAGTTCAACAGCTTCACCAACGCCGCTGCCGCCGCCGCGAACAGGGCGAAGGCGACGAAACTGCGCCAAGCACGGTCGCTCACCTTGCCGAACGCTTTCGCACCGAGGCAGTTGCCGATCAGCACCGCTGGGAACAACAGCAGTGCCAGCCAAAGCTGGTCCCAGCGCAATTCGTCGATCGCCAGACCCGATGCCAGCCCCGCCAATGCGGCGATGGTGAAGATCAGCAGCATGGACGCTTTCGCCATGTGTCGCGGGATCGTCCGCCCGACATAATATGGCACCACCGGCGGGCCGGGCATTCCGGCGAACCCCGTCAGCAGACCGCTCGCCGTCCCCGTCGCGGCTGTCGCGAGCCTGCCCGGCACCGCCGCCGCGCGGGTCGGCAGCAGAATCGCGGCGAAGGCCGACAGCGCGACCAGCGCGATCAACAGCCGCGCCAGATCGGGCGGCGTCGCGGCCAGCAGGATGAGGCCGGGCGCGGTGGTCAGCACCACGATACCGCCGATCACAAGCGCGCTACCCTCCGCATCGCGCAGGATGCGGCGTATTTCGCTCAACCCAATGAACAGCGCGACGAAATTGGTGATCAGCACCGCTTCGACCGGCGTGAACGCCAACGCCAGCACCGGCACCAGCAAAATCGCCAGCCCGAACCCCGCCAACCCGCGAATGAACGCCGCCGCAAAGGCAGTGGCTATGGCGACGCCGATCTGGATCGCCGTGAAGTCGGCCAGCAATTCCATCGGTCGGCGTTCAGGCGAGGTCCGGCGGTGTCGCGGCCGTTTTCAGCATCGCGATGGCTTCGTCCAGCGGCATGATGCGCTGTTCCTTCTCGCCCAGGGTACGGATCGCCACGGTGTCCTCGTCCCGCTCGCGTTGCCCGACGACCAGCAGATGCGGCACTTTCTTCAGCGAATGTTCGCGCACCTTGTAGTTGATCTTTTCGTTGCGGAGGTCTGCATCCGCGCGCAATCCCGCCGCTTTCAGCTTCGCCAGCACGTCCTCGGCATAACCGTCGATGTCGCTCACGATCGGCGCGACCATCGCCTGCGTCGGGGCGAGCCATAGCGGCAGCTTGCCCGCGAAATGTTCGATCAGGACGCCGATAAACCTTTCGAACGTGCCGAAGATTGCGCGGTGCAGCATGACCGGGCGGTGCTTGCCGCCGTCTTCGCCGATATAGGTCGCGTCCAGTCGTTCGGGCAGCACGCGGTCGCTCTGCATCGTGCCGACCTGCCAGGTGCGCCCGATCGCGTCGGTCAGGTGCCATTCCAGCTTCGGCGCATAGAACGCGCCTTCGCCCGGCAGTTCCTCCCACCCATATTCGGCGGTGTTCATGCCCGCATCGGCGACCGCGTCGCGCAATTCCTGTTCCGCCTTGTCCCACATCGCGTCGTCGCCGAACCGCTTTTCGGGCCGCAGGGCCAATTTGACCTGATAGTCGAAACCGAAATCGGAATAGACCGCGTCGACCAGTTTGCAAAAAGCGCGCACCTCGTCGACGACTTGGGCCTCGGTGCAGAAGACATGCGCATCGTCCTGCGTAAACTGGCGCACGCGCATGATGCCGTGCAGCGCGCCGTGCGGTTCGTTGCGGTGGCAGCAGCCCATCTCGCCAAGCCGGATCGGCAGGTCGCGATAGGAAGTGATGCCCTGTTTGAAGACCAGCACATGCGCCGGGCAATTCATCGGCTTGATCGCCATCCAGTCGGCATCGTCCGCGACTTTGGGCGCGGCCGGGTCATCACCAAGCTCGTCCACTTCCGGCACCATATCGGGTACCGCGAACATGTTTTCGGCATATTTGCCCCAATGGCCCGATTGCGTCCATTGGCGCACATCCATCAGCTGCGGCGTCTTGATTTCGCGATAGCCCGCCGCGTCCATCCGGCGGCGCATATAGGCTTCCAGCTCGCGCCAGATGATATAGCCCTGCGGATGCCAGAACACGCTGCCATGCGCTTCTTCCTGCAAATGGAACAGGTCCATTTCGCGCCCCAGCTTGCGATGGTCGCGCTTGGCCGCTTCCTCCAGCCGCATGAGATGCGCGTTCAGCTGTTTTTTGTTGAGCCAGCCGGTGCCGTAGATACGGGTGAGCTGCGCATTGTTCTGGTCGCCGCGCCAGTATGCGCCGGCTACCCGCATCAGCTTGAACGCCGCCGGGTCCAGCTTGCCGGTGCTGGGCAGATGCGGCCCGCGGCACATATCGAGCCAGCTGTCCGCGTCGGCGGGGCCGGAATGATAGACGGTCAGTTCCTCGCCTTCGGGCAGTTCGGCGGCCCATTCGGCCTTGAAGGTTTCGCCCTTGTCCTGCCAGCGCGCAATAAGGTCTTCCCGGCTCCACACTTCGCGCGTCAGGGGTTTGTCGGCCTTGATGATGGCGCGCATCTTGTCTTCGATCGCGGGCAGATCGTCCGTGCCGAACGGTTCGCGGGTCTCGGGAGCCATCACATCGTAATAGAAGCCGTCCTGCGTCGTCGGGCCGAAAGTGATCTGCGTGCCCGGCCACAGGGCCTGCACCGCCTCGGCCAGAACATGGGCGTAATCATGCCGGGCGAGTTCCAGCGCCTCCGCCTCGTCCTTACTCGTAACAAGCGCCAGTTGGGCGTCGCCATCGAACGGGCGGGAAAGGTCGCGCAATTCGCCATCGACCTTCGCAGCCAGCGCGGCTTTCGCCAGACCCGGCCCGATCGCGGCGGCGACATCGGCGGGGGTCGCGCCGTGCGGCACCTCCCGCACCGAACCGTCGGGCAGGCTGATTGTAAGCATTTCCGTCATCGTGATACGTCCGTGTTGATACACACGCCGCTGTGGCAGAAACCGCCGCTTGTCGAAAGGGCGCTGTTACCCCTCCAGCGTGTTGGAGCCATGGCGCACCCCGACGCGGTGGCTGTCCGACACGGCGGCACTGCGAACGCGCACATCGGGGGTGAAGCGATAGTCGCAAGTCGCGGTGTCCGGCGTCAGCTCCACCGCCATATAGCCGCGGCGTGCCGTATCGGCCCAGCGGAGTTCCGCATTCGCGCCGACGACGCCCTTCGCCAGTTCTGCCGGATCGACCCAGCCCAGCGTCCCTTCGAACCTCGGCGAGGTCACCGACTGCCCGGCAAACTCCACCCCAGCGGGCGCGCCGTCATTCTCCAGCGCGAAAGCCCAGGCATTGTGGCTGTCCCCCGCCAGCACCACCAGATTGGCATCCGCCGCCTGCGCCGATGCGAGCAGACGCGACCGCGCCGCGGGATAGCCGTCCCACGCGTCCATATTGAGCGGTAGCCCGACCGCCGCCGCGCCTGCCGCCGCCATCAACCGCGCGCGAATATAGGGCGGCACGCCGGCGGGAATGTCGCCGACCAGATCGGGCGCCGCCGCCAGTTCGCCCATGATGACCTGCTGCACCAGCACCTGCCATTTCTGGCCTGCGGCGGTGGAGCCGCGCAGCTGATCCGCCACCCACGTTTCCTGTTCCATCCCCAACATCGTGCGCGCGGGATCGCGATAGGCGCCGTCGCGAAATGCCGCGAGAGCAGCCAGCGCTTCTGCCCGACTGCCCTTGCCCTGCAACACCGCGCCGATGTCGGGCGGTTCGTCCCGGTTCATCAGCCGCGTTTCCAGCCGGATCAGCCGGGCCAGATCGCCGATATCGTAGGCGGCGTAGGGTGTGTCCGACACCGGCAGCCATTCGCGATAGGAGCGCATCGCGGCGGCCTTGCGTGCATCCCATGGCCCTTCGGTTTGCGGATCGTGGTTCTCCGCCCCGCCGGCCCAGCTGTCGTTCGCGCTTTCGTGATCGTCCCACCCCATGATCATCGGATAGAGCTGCGTCAGACGGCGCAAATCGGGATCCGCACGATAGGAGGCGTGGCGCAGGCGGTACTCGGCCAGCGAAACTGCTTCCGTGAGCGGCAGGGCATCGCGCCCCGCAACTTTCACCTCGGCGGACGGATAGGTGGCCGAACCGTATTCGTAGAAATAATCGCCCGTATGCACGATCAGGTCGAAGGCATTCTGTTCGGCGGCATGGGCGTAGGCGTTGAAATAGCCGAAGCCGATGTTGGAACAGGAAAACACCGCCATCCGCCATGTGTCGACCCGGCCCACCGGCAATGTACGCGTGCGCCCGATGCAGGACACGTCGCCATTCGCCGCGACGAAACGGTAATAATACCAGCTATCGGGGGCGAGGCCGGTCGCCACCGGCTTGACGCAGAAATCGCGCGCCGATGTGGCGGTCACGCGACCGCCGACGACGATATCGATGAAGGCGATGTCGCGCGCCAGTTCCCAATTCAGCACCGCATCCCGCCCCGCGCCGTAGCGGGTCCAGAGCAGCACACTGTCCGCCCCCGGCTCTCCGCTCGCCACCCCGTAGGCGAAACCGGGCGCGGTGGCGGCGGAGGCGCTGGCCGGAACTGCCGCCATACCGATTGCCAGCGCGCTTCCTTTAAACAATGTCCGCCGGTCGAGCGAGGGAAGGCGGGCGGAAGCGGGGGGTTCGGTCTTCATCGCATCCGATCCTAATGGCAAAGCGTGACGGGGCAATGACGCTGTGCAAACCGATCGCCTGCGCAACACGGTGGTTGCGCCACCGCCGGCGATCGCGGATGACGATGCGATGACGCAGACCGCCATGCATATCTTGCCCGATGGACGCCGCATCGCTCATCATTACCACTTGGGAACCGGCCCGACGCTGGTATTTCTGCCCGGATACATGTCCGATATGCATGGCGGAAAAGCGACGGCGGTGATCGATTGGGCGCAGGCCCATGGCCGGGCCTGTCTGCTGCTCGATTATTCGGGATGCGGCGAGAGCGGAGGCGATTTCGCGGACGGCACACTGTCCGGCTGGGCGCAGGACATCGGCGCCCTGATCGACGCGAAAGGCATCGATAACGTCGTGTTGATCGGTTCGTCGATGGGCGGCTGGCTGATGCTGATGATCGCCATGGCGCTGGGCGACCGGATGCGCGGCATGGTCGGCATCGCCTCCGCCCCGGACTTCACGGATTGGGGTCGTAGCGACGACGATATTCGGCAGTTCGAAGCGGGAGAGACGGTGTTCGATCCCAATCCCTACGGCCCCGAACCCACACCGATGCACGCGCGCTTCTGGCGCGACGGGCAGGACAATCGCCTGCTGGGTACGGTCATTCCGATCGATTGTCCGGTCCGCCTGCTGCATGGTCAGCGCGATGCCGACGTGCCGTGGGACATTTCGATGCGGCTCGCGGCGGCGCTGCGTTCGGACGCGGTACAGGTGACACTGGTCAAGGATGGCGATCACCGCCTGTCGCGGCCGCAGGACATCGCCCTGCTGCTCGACACCATCGAACGGATGCCCGCATGATCACCGCTGCCCTTGCCGTCGGGTTCGCCATGGCCGCCATGCAGGTCGGCCCGAACCCGCGCGGCGATGTCGATCCCATTCCCGAAGAATTGCGCGAACTGCGCCGACGGCAACGCAGCGACGCGCCGATCGTGCCGGACGAGGATCGCATGGCCGCCTGCCTCGCCCGGTCGCAAACCGGCAGCGTTGCCACCGTCGTCGAAGCCGCCGCCTGGGCGGATGGCACAGACGGGCAAACCAAAGCCAATGCGCTCCATTGCAAGGGCGTTGCCGAAATCGAACTGGGCCGGTTCGCCGAAGCGGCGGCGAGTTTCGAAACGGCTGTTGCCGCACTTTCTGGAAACGATGCCGAATATGCCGCGCGTCTGGGCGCGATGGCGGGCGGCGCGCATTTGCTCGGCGGCGATGCCGCAAGGGCTGCGACGGTTCTGGAGCAAGCGAAGCTAGCGGCCGAACAGGGCGCGCCTGCGCTTATCGCCGGACAGATCGATCTCGACCGGGCGAAGGCCTATGTCGCGATGGACGATACGGTGCGGGCGCAGGAGGCGCTTGCGGATGCCCGGCGCACCATTCCGCGCGATCCGCAAAGCTGGCTGTTGTCGGCAACTCTCGCCCGGCGTCTGAACGATCTGCCGCTGGCGCAGGACTTCATTACGCAGGCGCGCGCACTGGTTCCCGCGCGTCCCGAATTGCTGCTGGAAGCGGGACTTATCGCGGTTCTCAACGGTGACGACGAACAGGCGCGCCGCGACTGGACCGCTATTCTCGATGCGCCCGACCCCGCACCCGAAGCGCAAACGGCGCGCTTCTACCTCGAACAGCTGGACACGCCATGATTGCCGACATCGCCCTTTCCGTCCTCGATCTGGTCCCCGTGCGCGAAGGGGGCACTCTGGCCGAAGCCTACGCCGCCACCACCGCGCTGGCACGAACCGCCGAAGTGCAGGGTTACCGCCGGTTCTGGGTCGCCGAACATCACGCCATGGAAGGGATCGCGGGGGCGGCCACGGCGGTCGTGCTGGCCCATATCGGCAATGCCACGCAAACCATCCGCATCGGTTCGGGCGGCATCATGCTGCCCAACCACACGCCGTTCCAGATCGCGGAACAGTTCGGCACGCTGGACGCGCTCTTTCCCGGACGGATCGACCTGGGGCTTGGCCGTGCGCCCGGGGCGGGGCCGGAATTGCAGCGCGCCTTGCGCAAGGATCTGCACCGTGCGGCCGAAGCGTTTCCGAACGATGTCGTCGAACTGCGCGCGTTGATAACCGGCGATATCGACCTGCCCGTCACTGCCACGCCGGGGCGCGGGGCGGTGATCGAATTGTGGATGCTTGGATCCAGCCTGTTCGGCGCGCGTCTGGCGGCGCAGCTCGGCCTGCCTTACGCCTTCGCATCGCATTTCGCGCCCGATCATCTGGACACCGCGCTGGAGGTCTATCGCCGCGAGTTTCAACCATCGGACGCGCTCGAAAAACCGCATGTCATGGCCGCGATGACGGTGATCGCGGCGGATACTGACGAAGAGGCCGAATTGCTCGCATCGTCGCAATGGCAGGCCTTCGTGCGGCTGCGAACAGGTTCACCGGGCAAGCTGCCGCCGCCTATCATTGATTACCGCGGCACATTGCCCGCCCCGGCACGCGCGATGCTCGCCCATATCGGGCAGGCCAGCGCGATCGGTTCCCCCGCCACTGTGCGCGAAAAGATCGGCGCCTTCGTCGGGCGTACGCGGGCGGACGAAATTGTGGTCGCCGGATCGACATACGATCCCGGTGCACGGTGCCGATCGCTCGAACTGACGCAGGACGTGCTGCGACAGGGCACGACGCCTCACGCATGCCCCTCCCTATAGCCAACTGCCTGTAAACGCTACCAAGCGAGCGTCATTTGCTACGGATCGCCTGCCCACTCCGCTTGCGGGGGCGGTACGTTCGGCCTATTCGCCGTCGGCTTAGGGTGCCGTCTATGCCCCGCCGACCGATGCCCCTGTGTGGAGCTTGAAGAATGGGTTTGAAAACCACCGCGCCAATGACCGATCAGTCGCAGGCGATCGATAATTTGACATCCCGTCTCGCGGCTTCCCTCCTGCCCGGCGACACGCCATTCGACGATGATCGGATGCGCGATGCGGCGCGCTTCATCCTCGACACCGCGGCGCAGCGCGATGATGCGCGATCGGCAATCGCTTTGACGACGGCAAGCGAGGATCGCCGGTTCATGCGGATCGCGGTCATCAACGACAATATGCCGTTTCTGGTCGATTCGGTGGCCGCCACCATCGCGGCGCAGGGACTGGCGATCGATCGACTGGTCCATCCGGTGGTTCCGGTAGAACGCAACGATGCCGGCGAACTCGTCCGTCTGATCGAAGGGAAAAACGGCGACCACCCCCGCGAATCGATGATCTACATCGAAACGCCCCGGATCGAAGCCAAACAACGGCGCGAACTGGAAAAGGTGCTGCGCGTAACATTGGGCGATGTTCGCGCCTCCGTCAGCGATTGGCAGGATATGCAGGACGCAATGCGCGCCGACATTGCGCGGATTGCCGATACCGACCGAGGAACCACGGAAGGCGCGGCCCTGCTCGAATGGCTGAACGACGGAATGCTTACCCAGCTGGGTCATGTCGTGCGCCGCCGCGATGGGACCGAAACGCAGGCTCATGGCATCTGTCGCAAAAGCGCCAGTCCCGTGCTGGCGGAAAAATCGTTCGAACGGGCCTTCGCCTGGTTCGATTCCACGACCGACTGGCAGGTGAAAGCCCCCCTGATCATCAAGGCGAACGTGGTGTCCAACGTGCATCGCCGGGTGCCGCTCGACCTGTTCATCGTTCCGATCGAGGAAGGGGGCAAGATCGCCGCCCTGTCCATCCACGCGGGTGTCTGGACCAGCGCGGCCCTGGCGACGCCGCCTGCCGAAGTGCCACGCCTGCGTACCCATATGACCGATCTGATGACGCAGTTCGGTTTCGAGGCCGGCGGCCATGCAGGCAAGGCGCTGGTCCATGCGTTGACCGCGCTGCCGCACGATCTCATCATCGGGTTCAACGATGCCGACATCGCGCGCGTGGCGACCACCATGATGGGTCTGGTCGATCGCCCACGCCCGCGCCTGTCGATCGTCGAAGCGCCTTTGGCCCGCCACCTGTTCGCCTTCGCCTGGTTGCCGCGCGATCTTCTGTCCACGCAGGTTCGCAAACAGATCATGAGCCTGCTGGAAGAAACGGCCGGTGCCCAGCTGCTCGATTGGAGCCTGGAGGTGGAAGGCGGCAATCTCGCCATGCTGCGCTTCGTCCTCGACATTCGCGACGGCGGTGCGCTCCCCGATGAACGTGCCGTCGAAAGCCGTATGCAGACCATGCTGCGCGGCTGGGCCGAAGCGGTCGAACACGAACTTGCGCAATTCGAAGAACCGGGACGTGCCGCTGCCTTGGCGACGCGTTTCGCCGAACTGTTCCCCACTTCCTATCGCGCCGAATACGGCCCGGGCGAGGGCGCACGGGACATCATGCGGATGCGACATCTGCTGCATGTCGATCAGGCCGAAACGCCTAGGGTAAGTGGCACCGCTGCTGCGCCTTTACGCGATGCGCGCCTTTACCGCCTGGATGGCGATGCCGACGATTGCATGCGTCTGAAGATATACGAACATGAAGGCGTGCTGCCTTTGTCGGACGCGGTGCCGGAACTGGAAAATTTCGGGTTCGACGTGTTGTCCGAAGTCCCGACGCGGTTGGCGGGGGGCAAATTCGGGACCCTCCACGATTTCGTGCTGACCGTGCCGCACGGCTTGGCGATCGATCCCGTAATGGAACGTGCCGACACGATCGAAGAAGCGATCGTCGCTGTTCTCAACGATGCGGCGGAAGACGATCCGTTCAACCGGCTGGTCATCGCGACGGGGTTGAGTGCGGGCGAGGCCGACTGGCTACGCGCCTTCTATCGCTATTTACGGCAGGCGGGGATGGGTTTCACCATCTATACCGTGGTCGATGCGTTGCAGGCCGCCCCCGAGGTGACCCGCGCCCTGATCGCCCGTTTCACCGCCGCCCACGACCCGGAGTTCGCCGGGGATCGCGACGAAGCCATCGGACATGCGGAAGACGCCATCAAACAGGGTCTGTCCAAAGTCGCGGCGATCAACAACGACCGGTTGCTGCGTCTCTATCATGCCCTGATCCAGGCGATTCTGCGCACCAATGTGTTCGCCCCCGCCGGGCAGGAGGCTCTGGCGTTCAAGATCCAGTCGGACATGATCCCCAATCTGCCCAAGCCGCTGCCATGGCGCGAAATCTTCGTCTATTCGCGCCGGGTGGAGGGCATTCATCTGCGTGCCGGCCCGGTCGCACGCGGCGGGCTGCGCTGGTCCGACCGGCGCGACGATTTCCGTACCGAAGTGCTCGGCCTGATGAAGGCGCAGCGGGTGAAGAACGCGGTCATCGTGCCGACCGGCGCGAAAGGCGGCTTCTTTCCCAAACAGCTCCCCTCCCCCGATCGCGACCGCGACGGCTGGGCTGCCGAAGGGCAGGCGAGTTACGAGGTCTTCATCCGCACTCTTCTGTCGATCACCGACAACATCGTGGATGACGAAGTCGTACATCCCGCACACGTGCGCCCGCTCGATGGCAAGGACCCCTATTTCGTCGTCGCGGCGGATAAGGGGACGGCGCGTTTTTCCGACGTGGCCAACGGCATCGCGCAATCCCGTGATTTCTGGCTCGACGATGCCTTCGCCAGCGGCGGTTCCAACGGCTACGATCACAAGGCGATGGGCATTACGGCCAAGGGCGCATGGGTATCGGTCCAACGCCACTTTCGTGAAATGGGTGTGGACGTGCAGACCGACCCGGTCAGCGTCGCGGGCTGCGGCGATATGTCGGGCGACGTGTTCGGCAACGGCATGCTGCTGTCCAAATCGATCCGCATCATCGCCGCGTTCGACCATCGCCATATTTTCATCGATCCGGACCCCGATCCGGCGGCGAGCTGGGCGGAACGCAAGCGCCTGTTCGACCTGCCCCGATCGAGCTGGGCGGATTACGACAAATCCACGATTTCACGCGGCGGCGGTGTCTATCCGCGCGCGTCCAAGACCATCAAGATTTCCGCCAAAGCCGCCAAGGCGCTCGATCTCGACGAGCGGGATTTGGATCCCGAAACGCTGATCGCGGCCATTCTGGCTGCCCCGGTCGATCTGCTGTGGTTCGGTGGGATCGGCACCTACATCAAGGGCGGACACGAGAACAACGTGGCGGTCGGCGATCCCGCGAACGACGCGCTGAGGATCGATGGCCGCGATGTGCGGGCCAAGGTCATCGGCGAAGGCGCCAATCTGGGCGTGACCCAGGCGGGGCGCATCGAATTCGCGTTGCAGGGCGGGCGCATCAACACCGATTTCATCGACAATTCCGCCGGCGTCGATTGTTCCGATAACGAGGTTAACATCAAGATCGCCCTTGCCGCCGCACAGCGTAAAGGCGATCTGACCGAGAAAAAACGCAACGCGCTGCTCGTAAAAATGACCGATGAAGTCGCTGACATCGTGCTGACCGACAACCGGTTGCAGGCGCTGGCGCTGTCGATCGCGGAAACCGGCGGCGCCCGGGCCATGGCGTCGCAGCTGCATTTGATGCAGACGCTGGAAGACGGCCTCAGCCTGGATCGCCAGACCGAGGGGCTGGCCGACGATCAGACCCTGTTGCGGCGGTCCGCCGATGGCGGCGGGCTGACCCGGCCCGAACTCGCCATATTGCTGTCATCCGCCAAGCTGGTACTGCAGGATGCGATCGAAGATGCGACCCTGCCGGACGATTCCGTGTTGGAAGACACGCTGATCGACGCCTTCCCCGGGCCGATGCACAAGACATACCGCACCGAGATTTTGGAGCACCGGCTGCGACGCGAAATCATCGCGACGAAACTGGCCAACCGCATCGTCAACCGGCTGGGCATCGTCCACCCCTTCGAACTGGCGGAGGAGGAAGGCTGCGACCTGGCGCAGATCGCGGCGGCGTTCGTCACCGTCGACCGGTTGTTCGATCTGGAGGCGTTGTGGGATGCGTTGGACCGTTCGGATATGGACGAAACCGCCCGGCTGCTGTTGTTCGACCGATTGGCGGCCGCGGTCGGCAATCTGATGTCGGACGTGCTGCGGACCGCGCAGGGTACTGTCGTTCCAAGCGCGCTGATCGACGAACTGGGCGATAATATCGCGCAACTGTCGCAATCGACGCAGCATCTTCTGGCCAAGGCATCGCGCCAGCAATCGGCGGAACTGCGCCGTATTTTCACCGATGCGGGCGCGCCCGAAAAACTGGCGGCGCAGGTCGCGCATCTGTTCGAGCTGGACGGGGCGGCGGGGCTGGCGCGCACGGCGCGCGAAACGGGCATCGAAACCTCCGCCCTGACGAAAGCCTTTACCGGTTTCGGCGAGAAGCTGGGCCTCGACTGGGCGCAAAGCACGGCGGCGATGATGAACCCGTCCGACATTTGGGAGCGGCTGCTGGTCGCGGGGCTCGCGCGCGATTTTCAGCAAATGCGGCTCGATTTCCTCCGCCGTCTCGCCCCGCGAAAGGGCGCGAAGGAAGCACCGTCCGCCGTGGTCGATGAATGGATCGCGCAGCATGACGGGGCAGTGCGGCAATTCCGGTCGACGGTCGCCCGCGCACAGACGCATACCGAAATTGCCCCCGCCATGCTCGCCCAGATCGCCAGCCAGGCGCGCAATCTGTTGGCGCGGTAGGACCGGTTGATGACCCATAGCGATGTGATCATAGTCGGCAGCGGTCACGCGGGCGCGCAGGCGGCCATGGCGCTGCGGCAGAACGGGCATGACGATACGATCACGATGATCGGGCGGGAACGCGATCCGCCCTATGAACGGCCGCCACTGTCCAAGGATTATCTTGCGGGCGACCGACTGTTCGAGCGCCTGCTGATCCGCCCCGTGCAATTCTGGGGCGACCGGAATATCACGCTGATGACCGGGCAGGCGGTGGTCGCGATCGATCCGATGCGGCGCAGCGTCGAATTGGGCGACGGCGGCATGATGTCCTATCGCAAGCTGATCTGGGCGACCGGCGGCGATGCACGGCGATTGTCCTGCAGCGGCGCCGATCTTGCCGGCATCCACACGATACGCGGGCGCACCGATACGGACCGGCTACGCGCCGAACTGGATCGGGGTGCCCGGCGCG
Source organism: Pontixanthobacter sp. (assembly GCA_049650705.1). Taxonomy (GTDB): domain Bacteria; phylum Pseudomonadota; class Alphaproteobacteria; order Sphingomonadales; family Sphingomonadaceae; genus Pontixanthobacter. Next base: position 18,039 of record JBASAR010000014.1, read on the forward strand.
CGGTGATCGTGGGCGGCGGCTATATCGGGCTGGAGGCGGCGGCGATCCTGCGCATGGCCGGGTGCGCGGTCACGATTATCGAAACGCTGCCGCGTGTGCTTGCCCGCGTGGCGGGACCGGACCTTTCGCACTTCTATCAGGACGAACATGCGCGCCATGGTGTGGACATTCGCCTGGAACGTACCGTCGAGGCGATCGAGGGCGATGGCACGCACGTCACCGGCGTTAGGCTGGACAATGGCAGCGTAATACCCGCCGACATCGTGGTCATCGGCATCGGTATCATCCCCGCCGTCGGCCCGGTGATCGCGGCAGGCGCAGCGGGCGCGAACGGTGTGGATGTGGACGAATATTGTCGCACCACGCTGGACGATATCTATGCGATCGGGGACTGCGCCGCCTACGCCAACCCCTATGCCGACGGGGCCGTCATCCGGGTGGAATCGGTGCAGAACGCCAACGACATGGCCAATACCGCGGCGCGTGCGATCATGGGCGACAAACAGCCTTACAATGCATTCCCGTGGTTCTGGTCCAACCAGTATGATTTGCGCCTGCAAACGGCAGGTTTGTCGGTCGGTTACGATGAAACGATATTGCGCGGCGACCCGGCTGCGCGGAAATTCTCGGTCATCTATTTGAAGGAAGGCCGCGTGATCGCGCTGGACTGCGTCAACAATACGAAGGATTACGTGCAGGGCCGCAAGCTGGTGGACGCGCGGCTGACGCCCGATCCGGATGTGCTGGCGGATGGCGACACGCCGCTCAAGGCGTTGCTGTAAGCCGCCCCAATGCCCAAAGCGCTGCCTCTGCGACGACGGCGTCCGTATCATCTGTCAGGCCGCGAACAGGTTCGACCAGCGCGCCATTCCCGCTATTGCCCGCAGCGATCAGGCAGTTTCGCACGAACCGGTTCCGCCCCACCCGCTTGATCGGGGAGCCCGAGAAAAACCGCCGGAATGCCGCATCGTCCAGCGCCAGCAATTCGGACAATCGCGGTCCGTCCAGCTCGGCACGGGGTGCGAACGCCTTGTGCCGGGCGGCGGTCTCCGCGAATTTGTTCCACGGACACACCGCCAGACAATCGTCGCAACCATAGATGCGGTTGCCGATGGCCGCGCGAAACTCTTCCGGGATCGGCCCCGCATGTTCGATCGTCAGATAGGAGATGCAGCGGCGCGCATCCACGACATAGGGTTGCGGAAAGGCATCGGTCGGGCAGGCGGTCTGGCACGCATTGCACGATCCGCAAAGATCGCCCTGCGGCCGGTCGGGCACGAAGGGCAGCGTGGTGTAGATCGCGCCCAGGAACAGCCAGCTGCCATGCGTCCGGCTGACCAGATTGCTGTGCTTGCCCTGCCAACCGATGCCCGCCGCCTCCCCCAGCGGTTTTTCCATGACCGGCGCGGTGTCGACGAACACTTTCAATTCCGGTGCATCCAATCCGGCATCTCGGGCCGCCGCGACCAGCCAGCGGGCCAGCGCCTTCAGTGCCTTTTTGACCACATCGTGATAATCGCGTCCCTGCGCATAGACGGAAATGCGCGCATGCCCTCCGTCGCCCTCCAGCGCCAACGGATCGCCATCGGGCGCGTAGCTCATGCCCAGCGCGATCACGCTGTTCGCCGCCGGCCACATGGAACGCGGCCCCTGCCGTACATCGGCGCGGTCTTCCATCCATCCCATCGTGCCGTGATAGCCCGCAGCAACCCATTCATGCAGGCGTGCGGCGCGTTCCGGATCGTCTTCGGCGTGCGTGAAGCCGACGCTGACGAAACCGAGCCGGGCCGCCTCTGCACGCAATTCCGCCTGCAGATCGGCGATCGCTGCGGCGTTAACCATGATTTGGGTTGCTCCCATTCATATCGCCGGTCTAGCGGCAGGGACATGGATATGGCGCTAGATCATCGGATGACGACAGACAACAGCTTGGCGATCGAAGCGGTCGGCCTGGTCAAGCGGTTCGACGGCACGCTGGCGGTGGACGGCGTCGATCTGGCCGTGCCGGAAGGTGCGATCTACGGCATTCTCGGCCCCAACGGCGCGGGGAAGACCACCACGCTGCGGATGCTTCTGGGCATCATTGATCCCGACGAAGGCGTGCGCCGGATTTTCGGCCATCGCCGCCCACATGATATTGCCCGGCTTATCGGCTACCTGCCCGAAGAACGCGGCTTGTATCCATCGATGAAATGCGACGAGGCGATCGGTTTCATGGGCGCATTGCGCGGCCTGCCTGTGTCGGAAGGGCGCAAGCGTGGACGCGCCTTGATGGAAGAACACGGGCTGGGGCACGCGATCGACCGGTCGATCCGGCAATTGTCGAAAGGCATGGCGCAGACGGTCCAGTTGCTGGGCACGCTGGTGCATCGCCCGCGGCTGGTCATTCTGGACGAACCGTTCTCCGGCCTCGACGCGATCAACCAGGGCAAGCTGGAAGGGCTGATCCGAAATCTGGCGGCGGAGGGAACCACGGTGATCTTCTCCACCCACGTCATTCATCACGCCGAACGGTTATGCGAACACGTTGCGATCATCGCGGGCGGCAAGGTACCTTATGCCGGATCGGTGGCGGCGGCGCGCGACCGTATTGCAGCGCAGGTCCGGCTCGAGACGCGGGCGGCCGACGGGCGCTGGCGCGATGCGCTGCCCGCCGATACGCGGCGCGAGGGGGATTTCCTGTATTTCGGGCTGCCCGACACCGGGATCGAGCCTTTGCTGCGGGCGCTGATCGAAGGGGAGGCGGGCATCCAGTCGCTGTCGATCGAGCGTGCCGGCCTGCACGACGCTTTCGTCGAAATCGCCGGTGCCGCTGCGGCCAAAGCCCTCGAAGCGAACAATCATACCGACGATGCAGCGGGGGCCGCATAATGACTGCGTCCATCGAACAGTCGCGTCTGTCGATCTGGCAGGCTGCCTTCGTCATCGCACGGCGCGATTTCAACGCCATCCTGTTTTCAAAGGCGTTCCTGTTCTTCCTGATCGGGCCGCTATTCTTCGTCGCCATCAGCGTGGGTGCCGGCTTCATCGGCGCCGCCACGGCGGAAGGGCAGGACGATCCGAAATTGGCCGTGGTCCTTCCGGCGGCGGAAAGCGCCGCGTTCGAAGCTGCGCATGCGCAGCTGATCGACCTCATCTATCTGCCGGATATAGAAATCGTCGCCGATCCGGCGGCACGCGACGCAGCCGACCTTCTGGCCGACGACAGCGACAATTTCGCGGCAGTTCTGGGCGGCACGCTGGCCCGCCCGGAATTGAGCGGGACGCAGGATAGGATCGACAATTGGGAAGGCGAAGTCGCGCTGCTCGCATCGAAAGCGTCGGGCCCCACGGCAGGCGGCAACGCGCCCTATCCTGCCATCGCCCTGAAACCCACCGGCACGAGCATGGCCGACACGCGCAACACCAACGCCGCCACCGCTACCGGTGCGCTGACTCTGATGTTCCTGCTCACCATGCTGCTTGCGGGCATGGTCCTGTCCAACCTGGTCGAGGAAAAAGGCAACAAGATCATCGAAATCCTCGCCGCCGCCATTCCCATGGATGCGGTGTTCCTGGGCAAGCTGTTCGCCATGCTGGGCATCAGTTTCGTCGGCATCGCGGTGTGGGGCAGCGTGGCGGGCGCGATCCTGTATCTGGGTGCCGATGCGATCCCCGCGATAGCGCCCCCCGCGATCGGGTGGCCGATGATGGTCGCGCTGTTCCTCGTTTATTTCGCCATGGCCTATCTGCTGATCGGGTCGGTATTTCTCGCTGTGGGATCGATGGCACCGACCGTGCGCGACGTGCAGACGATCTCCATGCCCGCAACCATGCTGCAGCTCGGGGTCTTCTTCCTCGCGACGTATGCCATGAACGATATGGGATCGCCTGTGGAGATATTCGCGGTGCTGTTCCCGTTGTCATCCCCCTATGCGATGCTGGCCCGCGCGGCGCAGGATGCGGCGATCTGGCCGCATTTGCTGGCGTTGGCATGGCAGGCATTATGGGTCGTCATCTTCGTGAAAGTGGGCGCGACGCTGTTCCGCAAGAAGGTCATGAAATCGGGCGCCGGCGGCGCGGCCAAGAAGGCGCGGAATAAGAAGTTCTGGCAACGCAATCAGTCGCAAATCGAAACCTGATATTGACATAAGTGTCCGCAGGTTCAGGATAGGGTCTTATACCGACTCCGGCAAACGGGGCGGATAGGAGAGACATGCCATGGCCACCATCGCCCCCGACGCCGCACCCACCGACCGCGTGGATTTCCGTACTTCGCCCACCGCCTATGAAACGCTGCTGAAGCATCTGGAACTCCATCCCGAAGATACCCCGCGCCATAGCCATCCCCACGATGTCAGCCGCAGCGACATCTATGCCGAAAACCGCTGGCAGCCGATCTTCGCCGACATGCGCGCCAAGGGTCCGCTGCATTACGTGCCGGAAAGCCCATACGGCCCCCATTGGAACGTCGTAAGCCATGCCGCGATCCAGCATATCGAGGCGCTGCCCGAGCTGTTTTCATCGAGCTGGGAACATGGCGGCATCACCATTCTGGAACGCGACGAGAACCCCGAACTGGCCCTGCCCATGTTCATCGCGATGGACCGCCCGCAGCATACCGGCCAGCGCCGCACCGTCGCGCCCGCCTTCACGCCGCGCGAAATGAAGCGGATGGACGATGATATACGCGCCCGTACCGGCGAATTGCTGGACAGCCTGCCGCATGGCGAAACTTTCGATTGGGTCGACCGCGTATCGATCGAACTCACCACCGGGATGCTGGCCATCCTGTTCGGTTTCCCGTGGGAAGATCGCCGGTTGCTGACCTATTGGTCCGATTGGGCCGGGGACACCGAAATCGCCACGGTGCGCGAGTTGAGCGACGATCGCGAAAACGTGCTGCATGAAATGGCGGCCTATTTCCAGCAGCTGTGGGTCAAGCGCATGGGCGAGGAACCCGGCTCCGACCTCATCTCCATGATGATCCATTCCGAAGCGATGAGTGCCATGGATCCGCGTGAATTCATGGGAAATCTGGTGCTGTTGATCGTCGGCGGCAACGACACGACGCGCAACACCATGTCGGGCATCATTCACGGGATGGACGCCTTCCCCGATCAGCGCACCGCGTTCGAGGAGAACCCGGACCTTATCCCCAATGCGGTGCAGGAATGCATCCGTTATCAAACGCCGCTGGCCCATATGCGCCGCACCGCCAGCGAAGACACCGAATTGTTCGGCCAGAACATCGCCAAGGGGGACAAGCTGGTCCTGTGGTATCTGTCCGCTAATCGCGACGAGGCCGTGTTCGACGATGCGGAGACGCTCGACCTGTCGCGCGAAAATGCCCGGCGGCATCTTGCCTTCGGCTACGGTATCCACCGCTGCGTCGGGGCGCGGCTCGCCGAATTGCAGCTGCGCATCCTGCTGGAAGAGATGCACAAACGTCGCATGCGGGTGAACGTCGTCGGCGAAGTGGAGCGGGTCCGGGCCAATTTCGTGCATGGTTTCCGCAAATTGGAAGTGCAGGTGTCGCAGTTTTGAACCGGCGTAATGCCGGCGTTCAGCCTGCGTTGTGCCGCCATATGACAGACCTCCGGCAATCCCCACGCGTATGGATGGGCGTCGGGGAACGAAAGGTTTGCGTATGTTCGACATCGATGTTTCTTCGCGACGTGGCTTCATCGGCTTGCTGGCTGCGGGTGCCGCCCTGCCCGTGCTGGCCGCATGTGGCGCCGCCCCCGCCGAAGCGCGTAATTTTCCCGTCAAGCTGACCGAAGCGCAATGGCGCAAGAAGCTGACCGCCGCCGAATTCCGTATCCTACGCAAAGCGGGCACGGAACGCCCGCACAGTTCGCCGTTGGACAAGGAAAACCGTGCCGGCACGTTCACATGTGCAGGCTGCAAGAACCGGCTCTATTCATCGAAAACCAAATTCGACAGCGGCACCGGTTGGCCCAGTTTCTGGAAGCCCCTGTCCGGCGGGATCGCCACCACTACCGATTACAAGGTCGGCTACCCCCGCACCGAGGTGTTATGCGCGGATTGCGGCGGGCATCTAGGCCATGTGTTCGACGATGGACCCAAACCGACCGGGAAACGCTATTGCATGAACGGCGCGGCGATGGACTTCGTCGCCGCCTGATCGCCGGTCCTGACCGGACGCGATGTCGAATCGTTTGCGATGGGCAGATCGTATAGCGTGAGCGCCAGCGTCTCGAATGAGAATACGGTGTCGAAGACCATACCGTACAGCCCGTCGCCCCGCCAACGGATGCGGGCCTCGATGTCGGGCAGTCCGGCGCCCGACAGCATCACCAATTGATCGAGCGCCAGCGGGACCGCACTGGTCAGACAGCCCCCCTGCCGCGAGAAATTGACGATCCGGGCATCGTGTTCTTGGCCATCGGCATGCAACGTCACCCGATGATCGATCCGGAACCGCAAATCGCGTTTGGCGAACCGGGCATTGGGCCTGAGGCAATGTGTCACGTCGATCATATTCCGGAACCGGAAACCGCCCGCCGCCCCATCGCGCCAGATCAGATCGGCACCGACCCGGTCGCCATTGTCGAATTCGAGGGTGAAACGCGCGTCAGAGGGAACATCGTGGAAGAACCGTATTTTCGTGCCCGATGCCGAGATATCGCGAAGAAGACACAGGCATTCGCTTTCGTCGACGATCAGTTTCGCGGCGCGGATCAATAGCGTAAATCGCGGCGCGACCCGATCCTCGATCGTCGTTTGCGGCCCTTGCGAACGCGTCCCCATATCGCCAGTCCGCGTTCGTTGCGACGTCTGCTGCATCAAAATGTGAACCTCCAACCCTGCAAACCCGTGCTGCCCGATGTCTCCTCTAAAAACCCTGTCATCGCCTTCGCGCGATGCTATGCGAAAACCCGTAGTTTTACGCGATGCAAAGGCCGAAAAACGGCGCGTGCTGCAACGATTTGGCAGCCTCGGTCAGTCCGTCGCCTGCGCCGCCAGCCGCGCGGCGGCCATCCTGACGGCCCGCCGGTCCAGCGCTTCGTCGATTTCGGCTCGGGAATGCCAATGGCCCGCCACCATCGCGCCCAGCGGTTCCCGAAGCACGGCCAGATCGTCCACCGGATCGCCATCCAGCAGGATGAGATCGGCAGGCGCGCCGACCGCGACGGTGCCCGTCCGCCCCCGCTCGCCGATGAACCGCGCGGCTTCGACCGTGGCGATGTTCAATATTTCCAGATTGGTGTAACCGGCGTCCCTGAACGCGGCCAGTTCGTCATGAATGGCGTAGCCCGGCGTCACGAAAGGGTTCGGCCCGTCGGTCCCGATCAGGATGTTCGCGCCCGCTTCGCGCAGGGCCGCCACGAACGCCGTCTTTTCGATCAGCGACGGGGCGAAGAACGGCCGGTCCGCATCGTAACCCTCCGCCGTTCGCCGCCAGCTATCCGCCCATAGGGGCAGCAGCCGCGCCTCCGGTCGGGCGAAATAGGCATCGGGATCCGCCGATGCGATCCGGCCATAGGTGATCGCGAATGTCGGCACGGTCCACGATCCCGCTGCCGCCGTCGCCTCCGCCAACCCGTCGAATTTCGTGCGGTCCACATTCGCCCACCGTTCGGCCCAGGCATATTCGCGGTCTGTCGAAAAACCATCGCGCCCCAACGCCTCAGCGTAGCCGTCCAGATGTTCCAGACTGTCGATTTTCATATCGAGCAGGGCATAGATATCGAGGCTGTCGGGCACATGGGCATAGACGCGCATGCCATTCGCGCGCGCTTCCGCCACGCCGGCGCGGAACGTGTCGGCGTCCAGATGCTCGTACAGCTTGACCGCGCGATACCCGCTGCGCCTCTGGCTGCGTACGGCACCGATGATTTGATCGGGATTGCGTGCGCGGATGAAGAAATCGCCCCGAAACCCTTCCCCGCCATCGATGATCGGACCGCTCGTGACGACCAGCGGGGCCACCGCGGTGCCGTCGATTGCCGCCTGATCCCGGCGTGCCGCCCCAAGGCTGCCGGTAAGGTTGCGCACCAGCGTAATGCCGTTGGCGAGGTAGGCCGCGCCGATGTCGTCTTCGTAATAATGCACATGCATATCGGCGAGTCCCGGCATCAGAGTGCTGCCGTTCCCGTCGATCCGCTCACCCGCGAAGTCATCCGGCAGATCGCCCTCGCCCCAATCCGCGATGCGCCCGCCCTCCACGATCAGATAGCCATCGGTAACGACGTCCTGCGCATTCATCGTGCGGATACGGACATTCTCGAACGCGATGTCGGGCCGGTCCTGTGCGTATGCCGGGTTGGCGAACACGAGGGCGGTGAGGGTAAAAAGGAACGACAGACGCATTTTCTTGAACTCCAGATTGCGAAGCCCTTGTCTGCGACCGAACGCGTGTTATCCGGCCGTTTATCGGTGAATGAACATAAGCATCCGGCCAACGGACATTACTTAAGCCGCCAGTTCACGCAAAAGCCGGGTTCCCGCTCGGCTCGTCGTGATCGATCGATTGTCCGTCAAATGCAGTACGGTCCGACCATTCCCGGCGGGTTCGCTACGTGCGATGGCGTTGATCGCGACCAGATGCGATCGGTGCGCGCGAAAGAACCGGTCCTGCGGCAGACGTGCTTCGAATTCGCCGAGGCTCGTGGTGCTGAACACGGTGCGCCCCGGCAGGCAAACCTCCGCATAATCGCCTGCCCCCGATATCGATCGTATCGTGTCGATCGCCACCGTTTCGGTGCCTTCCCCCGTGCGGATCAGCAAAGTTGACGCAGCTTCCCGTGCCGGTCCCGCCTCGCTGCCCTCGAACGCACGCAGGCGCCGGGTCAGCACGATGGACAGGCTGGCGAACGCCGCCAGGGCATAGAACGTCACGCCCTGGAACATTTGCCAGGCGAAGGCGATCGGTACGAAGGGTTGAGCCGCGAACCCGTCCGCCAGCCAGTCGCCGCGCAATCCCCGTATGACGAGGATCGCGAGATACCACGCCAGGGCGAACAGCACCGATAGCGGTAATTGCGCCATCAAACGCACAGCGAAACCGGCCGGCCACACGTATCGATCCAGCAGCAGATGCACGATCCAGGCCAGGCCGATGGCCGGTAGCGTATTATAGAGCGATGCCATGGCCGCGCGCCACGCACCGTCATCCGTGGTTACGTAGAATATCGTCCAATAGCTGGCGAACAGGATCGCTGCGCCCATCATCGTGAGCGGCACGGTGGGATCGAAGGACGGGTCGCGCCGGCGTTGCATCGCATCGGGCGATAGCGGCGATCGATGGTCCGGTAAATCGGGTCGATGTCGGCTAGACGCCTGGTACGGGTGACTGGATTCGAACCAGCACGAGCAATGCTCAGGGGATTTTAAGTCCCCGGCGTCTACCGTTCCGCCACACCCGCACGTTGCGTGCGGTGTAAAAGCATGCGCATCAAAAGACCATTGCCAAGTTCACGCGCGCGGTCCGATCAGGCGGAATTGAGTCTTTCGCGCATATCCTTGCCGGGTTTGAAATAGGGCACGCGTTTTTCAGGCACCTCTACCGTTTCGCCGGTGCGCGGATTGCGACCGGTCCGGGCGGCGCGCTTGCGGGTGCTGAAGGCACCGAAACCGCGCAGTTCGACACGGCCCCCTTCCGCCAAACGCTTCGCCATCTCTTCGAAAAAAATGTCGACGACCTGTTCGATTTCTTCGGCGCGTAATTCGGGATTGTCGTCTGTCAATGATTGCACAAGTTCCGAACGTATCATGAAATAAGCTCCAGAGTGTTTCGGCCATTGCATCGCCGGACCATTGGCCCTCCGCCCGACGACCTTGAGGTCTGCGCACCCGTCGTGACAGGTTCATGCCAGAGTTGTAATTCACGCGCAAATGTTCCGTTCGGTTTTAAAACGCATTTGGTAACCGTGCGATCAGTCCCCGTTCGGCAGCGTTTCCGGATCGATGCCGAGCCTGGCCATACGCATCTGCAATTCGGGCCATTCGTATTCCAGAAACCGCGCGCGTTCGGATTGACGCAGCGCAGTGGACGCCCCCGCCACCACGAACATGCCGACCCCCCGCCGCACCTCTACCAGGCCATCGGTTTGAAATTGCTGATAGGCCTTGGCCACGGTCAACGGATTGGCACCCTGCTGCGCCGCAAATACGCGAACCGACGGAAGCATCGCGCCTTCGGCATAATCGCCATCGATGATCGCCGCGGCAATGATGTCGCGCAGCCGCAAATATACCGGGCGCGCCCCGGCGGACGACCGCGTGGGATGCGCTGCCAGCAATGACGCGGGGGGCTTGGGCGAAGTCATGATCGGTCCATCGGCAAGGGTGTTGCAGTGCCATAATACACTGCATGACGTCAAGTGCCCCGACTTCGTCCGAACTGCGCCAGTGGGAACAATAGTTGTTTCATCGGAAACAAAAGCTTCACAGACGCGAAACAGACGTTAGTGTGCGGCCCTTCGGCTTTCCCGGTGGGAGGGGAGGCACTTACTTGCATGTGAGGGGGCCGCGCCCGTGACCGAACTGATTTTCACCTTCGATTCCGCATTCGAGATGTGGGCGTTCTGGACCGCCGTGGTCGCTCTGGCGGCGTTCCTGCTGGGCGGTTCCTACATCATCACGCGGCCTCAGCCGGAATTCGCGGGCCATCCAAAGGGTCTGTTCCTGCTGTTCCTCGCCGAAATGTGGGAACGGTTTTCCTATTACGGAATGCGCGCGCTGCTGATATTCTATCTGGTGCAGCATTGGCTGTTCACCGATAGCGAAGCATCGATCATCTACGGCGCTTATACGGCCCTGGTCTACATCACCCCGGTCGTCGGCGGCTATCTTGCCGATCGGTATCTGGGACAGCGCAAGGCGGTGCTGTTTGGCGCAGTCCTCCTGACCTTCGGCCATTTCTTCATGGCGTTCGAAGGCAGCGGCGGGCAGGACGATCCGACGATTTACGTCTTCTGGGCTGCGCTCGCTCTCATTATCGTGGGTTCGGGCTTCCTCAAGGCGAATATTTCCGTCATCGTCGGACAGCTCTATTCGCGTACCGACATTCGCCGCGATCCTGCCTATACGATCTTCTATATGGGTATCAATGTGGGCGCCGCGACGGCGTCCATCATATGTGGCTATCTGGGCCAGACCTATGGCTGGGAATACGGTTTCGGCCTTGCCGGCATCGGGATGTTGATCGGCCTAATCTTCTTCGTTCTCGGCAAGCCGCTCCTGATGGGCAAAGGCGAGCCAAAAAATCCCGCATCGCTTAAAGGCGGTAAAGAATGGCTGATCTACGGCGCCGGGCTGGCGATGGTCGCACTGTGCTGGGCTGCGATCCAGTTTCAGGAGTTGGTCGGGCTCGTGTTGGGCGTATTCGGGGGTGGTTTGGTGCTGTACGTATTGTTTACGGCGGTCACCAAACTGGTGCCGGAAGAACGCGACCGCATCTTCGCGGCCATGTTCCTCATTCTGACGTCGATCGTGTTCTGGGCTCTGTTCGAACAGGCGGGCTCGTCGCTCAACCTGTTCACCGATCGCCATGTCGATACGCAGGGCGTGAACGCTTCGATGTTCCAGTCCATCAATGCGATCTACATCGTCCTGCTGGCACCGGTATTCGCGATGGTATGGCAGGGGCTGGCTCGCAAGGGGCGTGAACCGTCGACGCCGCTCAAGTTCGGCCTGGCGATCATTCAGGTTGGGCTGGGCTTTCTTGTCCTCGTATGGGGATCGCAGTCGGTCGGTGTCAGCGTGCCGACCCCGGTAATCTATATCTTCCTCATCTATCTGCTGCACACCACCGGCGAGTTGTGTCTGAGCCCCGTGGGCTTGAGCGCGATGAACCGTCTGGCGCCTGCGCATATGGCGTCGCTCATCATGGGCACCTGGTTCTTCGCATCGGCGCTCGGCAATTTCGCAGCTGGCCTCATCGCATCGGCAACCGGAGGTGAAGGTGTAGGCGAAGAAGCGGGCAAGCAACTGGTGCTCGATGTCTACGGCACGGTGGGCTGGTACGCGGTCGGCATCGGCGTCGTCGTGATGGTCGTGAGCCCCCTGATAAAGAAGCTGATGCATACCGACACGCTGGCCGACGACAATGTCGGCGACGATCTGGAAGGTCAGGCGCAGGCCGGGCTGGAACAGCAGGAAGCCGGCATTCGCCCCGCGATGAAGCGCTGATCGACACAGGAGTTCGAACGTACCCATGACAGGAACCGCCATGCGCCTTCGCGCCTTCGCAATATTGGGAGCCGCGGCCGCGCTGGGCGCCTGTTCGACGACCGGAGATCGCGGGGATGCGCGTTCCGCCAGTTCGGCCGCCGATACTTCGGCCCCCTTCGCATCGACCTATGTTCCCTATCCCGGTGCGCCCACCGCCCTGGTCGGCGCGACGGTGTATGACGGCAAAGGCGGCCGGATCGACAATGGCACGGTGCTGTTTCGCGACGGGAAAGTGGCGCAGGTCGGCGATGCGTCGCTTTCCACCGCCGGCTACACCGTGATCGACGGCGCGGGTAAGTTCGTAACGCCGGGCATCATCGACATACATTCGCACCTCGGCGACTACCCCTCCCCCTCCGTCGATGCCCATGCCGACGGCAATGAAGCGACCAGCCCGACCACGCCCGAAGTTTGGGCCGAACATTCCATCTGGCCGCAGGATCCCGGTTTCAGCCGCGCGATGGCCAATGGCGGGATCACCAGTCTGCAGGTGCTGCCGGGCAGCGCGAACCTGATGGGGGGGCGTTCCTCCACCTTGAAAAACGTTCCGAGCCGTACGGTGCAGGGCATGAAGTTCCCCGGTGCGCCCTATGGCTTCAAAATGGCCTGCGGAGAGAACCCGAAACGCGTCTATGGCGGACGGGGCCGTGCGCCCTCCACCCGGATGGGCAATTTCGCGGTCAATCGCCAAACCTGGTACGATGCCATGGAATATGCCGATGGCGACCGCGAAGATCGCGATCTGGCCAAGGAAACGCTGGCCGGCGTGCTCGATGGCGACATCTTGGTCCACAACCATTGCTACCGTGCGGACGAGATGGCGCTGGTGATGGATATGGCCAAGGAAATGGGCTACAAAGTGACGGCCTTCCATCACGCGGTCGAAGCGTACAAGATCGGCGATCTCCTCCGTCAGAACGACGTCTGTTCCGCGATCTGGGCCGACTGGTATGGCTTCAAGATGGAAAGCTATGACGGCATTCCCGAAAACGCCGCCTTTCTGCAACGCGAAGGGGCCTGCGTGGTCATTCACTCCGACGATGCGAACGCCATCCAGCGCCTCAATCAGGAAGCGGCCAAGGCGCAAGCCGCCGGCAGGCGGGTAGGCATCGAGATATCCGATGCGCAGGTCATTTCATGGATCACCCACAATGCGGCCAAAGCGATGGGCATCGATGGCATGACCGGCAGTCTGGAACCGGGAAAGATGGCCGATGTGGTGCTGTGGAACGGGGATCCTTTGAGCGTGTACTCCCGACCCGAAAAGGTCTGGATCGACGGCGCGCTGATGTATGATGCGCTGGATCGCAAACGCCGCCCGGTCAGCGATTTCGAACTGGGGCAGCCGGGTGAAGGAGACGTGAAATGATCGCGCGTAAAACCGGCAAGACCCACAAAACCCGCCAGATACTGTCGCCGCTGGGCGCGCTGGGAATTGCCTGCGGTTTGGCCGGGGCATTCGCCGGCTACGAAGCGCAGGCGCAAAATGTCGTGATTACCAACGCCATGGTTGCGACCGGCGATGGCAGCGATCCGATCCCCAATGCGACCGTAGTGGTCAGCAATGGCCGCGTCGTTTCCGCCGGCGCCGCAGGCCCCGTGCCCGCCGGTGCCACCGTCATCGACGGTACCGGTCAGTGGGTCACCCCCGGCCTGTTCGCCGCCGCCACTACGCTGGGATTGTGGGATGTGGGCGCGGTCAGCGAAAGCAACGACCAGGCCGCCAGCGGATCGCCCTTCAGCGCGGCATTGGATGTCGCCCCGGCATTGAACCCCGCATCGCAGCATGTCGCGGTCAGCCGGGCAGGCGGCATCACCCGCGCCAGCGTCTATTCCCGCCCCTCCAGCTCGATCTTCGGCGGTCAGGGCGCGATCGTCGATCTGGGCAGCGATGCCACCATGCTGATGCGTCCACGGGCGTTCCAGATGATCGCCATGGGTGAAGGCGGCGCGCGATTGGGCGGGGGCAGCCGCACCGGTGCCCATGCGCTGCTGCGCAATGCCCTGCGCGAGGCCGGTCAATATGGCGACGATTCGCAACTGGTCGGCCGCGCCGCCGCACCGGAACGCGACGTCAGCGGAGACGATCTGCCGATCGATCCGCGCCTGATCGACAATCGTACCGAACGCGCATCCGACACATTGCTCACGCGTTTCGATGCGGCGGCCCTGGTGCCCGCCCTGCGTGGGCAGCAACCGCTTTACGTCATGGTCGAACGCGCCGCCGATATACGCGAGATACTGGCGTTGAAACGCGAATTCGCATCGCTCGACCTGGTGCTTGTCGGCGCGAGCGAAGGCTGGCTGGTCGCGCGCGATATCGCCGCGGCGGGCGTGCCGGTTATCGCTCGCGCGCTGGACGATTTGCCCTCGAGCTTCGAACAGCTGGCGGCGACCCAATCCAATGTCGGACGGATGATCGATGCCGGCGTGACAGTCGCCATCGGAGGTTTGGACGGCGGCACCGACGGGCAACCGCGCAGCATTACGCAATTCGCAGGCAATCTCGTCGCTCTGGGAAAAGTGCCCGGCGCCGCTGGGTTGAGCTGGGGGCAAGCCTTTGCCGCGATCAGCGCGACGCCCGCCGCGATCGCCGGATATGAAGGGCGCCTAGGCGTACTCACACCGGGGGCAATGGGCGATCTGGTCCTGTGGAGCGGCGATCCGCTCGAACTCGACAGCGCCCCGACCCGCATTTTCATCGACGGGGTGGAACAGCCGCTGATCAACCATCAGACCCGCCTGCGCGACCGCTATCGCGATCTCGACGAGAGCGCCTTGCCCAAAGCGTATGATTGGTAGAATGATGAGAATCGCGATATCCTTTTTCATTCTCGCAGGCTTCGCCGCGGCAGCGTTTGCGCAGGATATGCCGGTCGACCGGTCGCAGGACATGGCCTGGCACAGCCAGCAGCAGCTTGCCCTTGCATCGCGAGGCTATGACGACGGCTGGAGCTATCTCGACGGCGGCGTCCTCTGGCGGAGGATCGCCGGCGATGGCAGCGGCGCAAGACCGACGGTCGCCGATACCGTCACCGTTCATTACGAAGGCACGTTCGTCGATGGCACGCCCTTCGACAGCTCCTATACACGCGGCCAACCTGCGACATTTCCATTGGGCGGATTGATCAGGGCTTGGCAGCTGGCAATCCCGCAGGCGGCGGTCGGCGACACGATCGAAATCGCCGTACCGGCATCGATGGGTTACGGCGCGCAGGGCAAGGGGCCGATACCCGGCGGTGCGACCCTGCTGTTCAAAATCGAATTATTGGCGATCACCGACGCCTAGTCGCCGGTAAAGGTCGGTGTCCGTTTCTCCAGCAAGGCGGCCACCCCTTCCGCATGATCCGACGTATGGTGCATCAGCGCCTGCGTATTCGCCGCCAACTCCAATGCGGTATCATAGGCGATCGACCGCCCTCGCCGGATCAACATCTTGGTCTGGCGCAGGGCATGCGGGGGCATGGCGGCGATCCTTTCCGCCATCGTACGTGCCGCATCCATCAGATCGGCGCCATCGACCACCTGGCTGACAAGTCCCCATTGCAGCGCCCGTTCGGCATCGATCACATCGCCGGTGTAGAACAGTTCCGCCGCCCGCGCTTCGCCGATGACGCGCGGCAGAATCCATGTTCCGCCGTCGCCCGGAATGATGCCGAGTTTGAGGAACGTCACACCGAACTTCGCGCGCGTAGAAGCGATGCGAATATCCGCGAGACATGCCAGATCGCATCCAAGCCCGATGGCCGCGCCATTAACCGCCGCGATTAAGGGCATCTGCAACCCGTCCAGCGCGCGCAAAACCCTGTGAATGTTCGTGCGATAGCCATTGGCGATATCGATCGGGCTGCCGCCGAAATTGCCGGTCCGGTCCCGCATCGCCTTCACATCCCCGCCGGCGGAGAATGCTTTGCCCGCGCCGGTCAGAACGACGCAGCGTATGTCGGGATCGGCATTGATCGCGTCGCAGGCGGATGCGAAGGCATCGCCATCACCGGCTTGCCCCAACGCATTCATCGCATCGGGGCGGTCGAGGGTTAGAGTCGCGACGGTGTTCGCGGTGGTCAGTTGCAGCAAATTTCGATCGGGTGTCATGGCAGTGGGATGGCCTATCGTTTGCGGGCTTTGGCCCTGGAAGCGCGATATTCCTCGATGCAACCGTCCAAGATTGAGAGATCGGCGGTGACGGGGATCGTCAGCAATTCGATTTCCATAGTCTCCGGGGTGTATCGGAGCCGCTTCGCTGCAATGTTCGATCGTTCTACCCGGTAACGATACACAGTTTCCGCATATGTTTCGCGTTCCGGGCTGTCATTCACGAGTTGCGACAGGAGTTCGGCGTAAACACGGCATTTCGCCGCTCGCTCGAACGTCGCCTCCAGCTCTAATTGTTCGGGCGCCTGGGCGGATGCCGACCCACACATCGTTAGGACCGTCAGGGCGATTGCGGCACCCCGCCCCTTCAAGGCGGCCGTAGGCACGTTTACGCCCGCGCTTCTTCCACGCCCGCCGAATTATGTCGCAGCGCCTTCAACACCGTATCGACGATCTGCGGCGCGTTCAGGCCGGCTTCGTCATATTGCTTCATCGGATCGTTCTGATCCTGAAAGGTATCGGGCAGGCGCATGGTGCGTATTTTCAGGCCGGCATCCAGCAGCCCCGCGTCGCTGGCGAAAGTAAGGACATGCGCGCCCAGCCCGCCGATGGCCGCTTCCTCGATCGTGATGACGACGTCATGGCTGCGCGTCAGTCGCTCAATCAGATCGGTATCCAGCGGTTTGGCAAAGCGCATGTCGGCGACGGTGGTCGACAATCCTTTCGCTTCCAGCTCGTCCGCCGCTTTCTGGCTCTCCGCAAGCCGTGTGCCGAGCGAAAGCAACGCCACCTTGCTGCCTTCGCGCAATACGCGGCCTTTGCCGATCGGGAGCTTCTCCAGCACCTCCGGTATCGCCACGCCGGTGCCGTTGCCGCGCGGATAGCGGAAGGCAATGGGGCCGCTATCGTGCTCGGCGGCGGTGTAGGTCATATGCGCCAGTTCCGCCTCGTCCGCAGCGGCCATCACGGTGAAATTCGGGAGGGTGGACAGATACGTCACATCGAACGATCCGGCATGGGTCGATCCATCCGCACCGACCAGCCCCGCCCGGTCGATCGCGAAACGTACCGGAAGGTTTTGGATCGCCACATCGTGCACCACCTGGTCATAGGCGCGCTGGAGGAAGGTCGAATATATCGCCGCGAAGGGCCGCATCCCCTGCGCAGCCAGTCCGGCAGCAAACGTGACGCCATGCTGTTCCGCAATTCCGACATCGAAGCTACGATCAGGATGCGCGACGGCGAACTTGTCGACGCCGGTGCCGCTCGGCATGGCGGCGGTGATGGCGCAGATCCGGGGGTCCTTATCGGCCAGTTTGACCAGTGTTTCGCCGAACACATTCTGATAGGCGGGCGGACCGCTAGCGGATTTCGCCTTTTCGCCCGTTACGACGTCGAATTTCGGTACGCCGTGATATTTATCGGCGCTTTCTTCCGCCGGGCCGTATCCTTTGCCCTTCTTAGTCACGACATGGATCAGCACCGGGCCTTCTTCGGCATCGCGGACGTTTTCCAGCACCGGAATCAGATGGTCGAGATTGTGCCCGTCGATCGGACCGACATAGTAAAAGCCCAGCTCCTCGAACAGCGTACCCCCGGTCACCATACCGCGGGTATATTCCTCCGCCTTGCCGACCGCCTTGTGCATCCGGCGCGACAATTTGGCAAAGGTCTTGGACGCGAGGCTGCGCAGGCCCAGATATTCGCTGCTGGATACGGTCCGTGCGAGATAGGCGGAAAGACCGCCCACCGGCGGCGCGATCGACATGTCATTGTCGTTGAGGATCACGACGAGCCGGTTGCCTGCCTGTTCGGCATTGTTCATCGCCTCGTACGCCATGCCCGCGCTCATCGCGCCGTCGCCGATCACCGCGATACCGCGCCCGGCGGCATCCTGCATCTTGTTCGCCATCGCGAAGCCCAGCGCGGCGGAAATGGAGGTGGATGAATGCGCCGCGCCGAACGGATCGTATTCGCTCTCGCTCCGTTTCGTGAAGCCGCTGAGGCCCCCGCCCTGGCGCAAGGTGCGGATACGGTCGCGGCGTCCGGTCAGGATCTTGTGAGGGTAGCATTGATGGCCGACATCCCAGATCAGGCGGTCGTCCGGCGTGTTGAACACGTAATGGATCGCCACGGTCAGTTCGACCACACCCAGCCCCGATCCCAGATGCCCGCCGGACTGGCTGACCGCGTCGATCATTTCGGTGCGCAGTTCGTCCGACAATTGCCGCAATTGTTCGGGCTTCAACTGCCGCAGATCGGCGGGGTAGCTTACGGTATCGAGCAGCGGGGTATCGGGGGCATGAGACATGGTTTCCATGCTTAGCCATGCCCCGCCGCCTTGTCGATTCACCCTTTAAAATGGGCGAACGTCAACGGCAGGTGGCGCAGATCCCACGAATCTCCACGATCGGGCGGCGCGCCGCGAAATTCTGTCCGGCCGCGATACCGCGCAATGTGGTGCCGACCGCGTCGTCGTCGACATGAATGGCATCCCCGCATTCGTCGCAGACCAGAAAGATGCAGTCATGCGTGCAGCCGGGATGGCTGTTAGCGAGGTAGGCATTGGCACTTTCCACGCGCAACGCCAGATTGTTGGCCACGAACAGGTCGAGAATGCGATAGACGCTGTTGGGCGCCACCCGTTTTCCCCGCGCGGCGGACAGATTGTCGGCGATGTCGTAAGCGGACGCCGGCCGTTCGTGGCGGGCAAGTTCCCCGAACACATCGCCGCGCATCGACGTCCATTGTTCGCCGGAACCCAACAGAGCAGCGCGAGCCGCGTCGATCAGCGTATTGCCCGGTGCGATATGGTGCGGGTGATTATCGTTCGCCATGCACCATCATATAGCGCGGCCGGTCAATTTTTCTACCGACCCTCAGTTGCGCACGAAACTGGCGCGGTAATGTCCGGGATACAGGCGTTTGAGCGCCGCGACCTTGGGTTTGTCCCATTGGCGGATATAGCCATGATCGGGGTTCTTCAGCGCAAAATCCTGATGATAGTCCTCGCCGACGTAGAACTTCTTGTACCCTTCGATCTTGGTCACGATGGGCTGTTGCCATGCGCCCGACGCCTTCATCTGCTTGAGATAGGCGGCGGCGACTTTGCGCTGTTCCCCGTTCAACGGAACCAGTGCGGCCCGATATTGACTGCCGCGATCGGGTCCCTGTCGGTTGTGCAGGGTGGGGTCGGCCACGACGGAAAAGAAAATGCGCAGCAACTGATCGTAACGCACGACCTTCGGGTCGTAGGTGACCCGTACCGCCTCGGCATGGCCGGTCACGCCGGTATTCGTCTTATCGTAGGTTGCGGTGGCCGCATTGCCACCGTGATAGCCGGCAACGGCGCTGCGTACGCCTTTCACATGGCTGAAAACCGCCTCGACACCCCAAAAACAACCCCCGGCGAACACGGCGGTCTTGAGACCCGAACCTTCATTGGCGAATTGCTTGGGCGCGGGCGCTTTCAGCACCGTATCGGCAGCGAAAGCGACTTGCCCGCATCCCCCGATGGAAAGGCTGACGGAAGCAAGCGGCAAAAGGATACAGTGGATAGGTTTCATCGGATGGTTCCTGCAATGGCCTGTGGAATGATCGAATCCGCAAAGCCGGGATCGAATTGGAACAGTACGATCAGCGCACCGGCGACGAAGCCGATGGCGAAATTGCGGGACAGATCGGATTTCAATAATTTCATCGAATTTCTTCATCGAACGGGCAAGATTGAACGATTGGGTAGAACAACCCGACTGTCGCGTCGCTGAATGGCCCGTATCGACCCGGAAACCGGTATCGAATGATGAATCAGTGTCGGAAGTGTCGCATCCCGGTGAACACCATGGCGAGGCCAGCCTCGTCCGCCGCCGCGATCACATCGTCGTCGCGAATCGATCCACCGGGCTGAATGACCGCAGTCGCCCCCGCTTCCGCCGCCGCCAACAAGCCATCGGCGAAGGGAAAGAACGCATCGGAAGCAACCGCGCTGCCTTTCGTGCGCGGCACCTCCCACCCGTGCGTATCCGCTGCCTCCGCCGCCTTGGCCGCAGCGATGCGCGACGAATCGCGGCGGTTCATCTGGCCCGCACCGATGCCGACGGTCACGCCGTCCTTCACATAAACGATGGCGTTCGATTTTACATACTTCGCCACCGTCCACGCTGTCAGGCAGTCGTCGAGCTCCTGTTGTGTGGGTGCGCGTTTGGTGACCACTTTCAAGTCTTTGCGTGCGATGCGGCCATTGTCGCGCGATTGCAGCAGCATGCCGCCCGCGATGCTTTTCATGGTGAAGCCAGCGCGCGTAGCATCGGCGAACCCACCGACCAGCAGCAAACGCAGGTTCTTCTTTTTGGCGAACACGGCTTTCGCGTCATCGTCGGCTCCGGGCGCGACGACGACTTCGGTGAAAATTTCTGTAATCGCTTCGGCCGTCGTCCCGTCGAGCGGGCGGTTGCAGGCGACGATCCCGCCGAATGCCGACACGCTGTCGCACATGAAAGCCGCGCGATAGGCGTCCAGCAACGTCTCGCCACCAGCCACGCCGCAGGGGTTGGCATGTTTGACGATCACCACGGTCGGCGGACCATCGGCGAATTCTGCCACCAGTTCCAACGCAGCGTCCGCATCGTTCAGATTGTTATAACTTAGCGCCTTGCCCTGAACCTGGGTCGCCGCCGCGATCCCGCCTGCCCCGGCCGCCTGGCCCAGATACAACGCCGCATCTTGATGCGGATTTTCCCCGTAACGCAGCGTATCCGCGCGTTTGAATGCGATCGGCATGGTGTCCGGAAATGCCGTCGCACCCAATGCCTCCGCCCCCAGCGGATTGGTGAACGCATCGCCCCAGGCGAACCAGTTGGCGATCCCGGCGTCATAGGCGGCGGTGGCTGCGTAGGCCTTCGCCGCCATCCGTGTGCGCAAGGCCAAGGTGGTGGCCCCGTCATGCGTGTCCAATTCGGCGGAGAGTGCGCCGTAATCCGCAGGATCAGTCACGCAGGTGACGCTGGCATGGTTTTTCGCGGCAGATCGCACCATGCTGGGGCCGCCGATATCGATATTTTCGATGATCTCCGCCCGATCCGCACCGCGTGCCACGGTCGCTTCGAACGGATAGAGATTGACCACCACCAGATCGATCGCGCCGATATCATGCGCCTCCATCGCCGCGACATGATCGGCATTGTCGCGCACGGCCAGCAACCCGCCATGCACGGTAGGATGCAGCGTCTTGACTCGGCCATCCATCATTTCGGGAAAGCCGGTCAGATCGGCGACATCCCTCACGGTCAGCCCTGCATCGCGCAGCGCCTTCGCCGTGCCGCCGGTGGATACGAGTTCCACATCATGCGCTGCCAGAGCGCGCCCCAGTTCGGCCAGCCCGGTCTTGTCGGACACCGACAGCAGCGCCCGTTTGATGATGATATCGGTCATATGCGGTGCGCTATCCCATTTTCTTCAGCAACCAGGAGAAATTGCCCCCGCCGCGCGATACGATGCCTTGAATGACCAGTTGTTCGATGGGCTGCGGGCGGCCATTGCCATCGACCCACAGGCTTTCCTCGATTGCCAGAGTGCCTGCATTCTGCGCTTCCGAGCCCAACCGGAACTGCCACAGGCTGCCATCGGCGAGGGCCAGCCCGGCACCCTTCCCATCGTCCGACAGTCGCAGATCGATGCGCGGCCCGATATGGAACCGGATTGCGAAGCCTACTTTACCGCGTTTGCCCTTGTTCCCGGCCGGCACCAGCATATCCTCGCCGCGCAATTCGCTGCCGTCGTCACGCATGATCAGCACGCGGCGATGATAGAGGCCGAAGCGCGCGACATAGCCGTCATGCGCGGCCTCCAGCCGGGTTGCCGTGCCGTGTTCCAGGTTGAGCGTCCGTCGGTCGACTTCGACTTCGCTCACGCCGGCACCCAATTTGCCATTGATATGCACGGCGGTGGAATTGGCATCCTCCAGCGTCAGGGTGGAGTGGGCGGCGGTGGCGCGCAGGCCCTGCCCGACATGCGCCGGCACCTGCCCACCGGCAAAGGCCGCGCCGCCGCAATTCACGATGATCCGCTGATCACGCGCGCACAGTTCGAATGCCAGTGTCGAAGCGCAGCCGAATCGCGCATTGCGGGCCAGCGGCGGCGGCGCGGAATCGAACAGCAGTGTCGTTTTGCGTCCGGCGATCCGCTGGTATCCCCATTGTCGCACATCCTTCAACGGACGGGTGCGTACGGCGCTGGCATCGATCAGCGCCGCGATACGATCCGCGCGCACGGCACCGGCACCCTGCCAGCTGGCCAACGCACCGTCGGCATGGACCAGCGTCAGCAGCGGCGGCACCAGCAGATCGAGCATGGTCTGCAACGCCTGCGGCGGATCGCGGTCGGTCGCACGGTAACAGGCCATTGTGTCGACCAGCAGCGCGATCGCGTCCATTTGCGCCAGCGGACTGCGCGACAGGACGCCGCCATCCTCCGCCACCAATTCACCCAACGCGCGGATCAAGCCGGCTTCGGCAAAGAGCCTGCGCGGGCGGCCGTCGGGCAGCAGCAGACCGGCGGCGACCAGCCCGCACCAACCAGCCGCTTCGCCCAACCGGTCCTGCGGTTTGGTAACATTTCGGTCCAGCCAGCGGGCAGTGTCCGCGATCGCGCGCATCGTCCGCCCCCGCTTCGCACCATCCTTGCTCGACAGGATCAACGGCGCATAAACGAGCCAGCTGAGCAGGCGGTGCCCGACATGTTCCACGATCCACGGAGTGCCCTTCGCCGGACGTGGATTGGCGGCGAGCCATGCCTCCATCACCCGCTCCGCCGTGCCAACGCATTGTTCGCGCGGGCCGGAGGATGCCAGATCGCGCATCCAACCAAAACCGTGCACCACCCGGTCGAACGGCGCGGTCAGGCGGGCAGCGGGCTTGAAATCGACCTGCGCGATCGGGGCCTTCACGCCATGGATCAAAAAATGCCCCGCGCGCAACGCCACGCCGGCGGCCCGTTCCCCTTCCAGCGGGGACGTTACGGTGGCCAAAAGGCGCGGGCGCGCGGGTTTGGCGAAAGGCGACGACAGGGTCGATCCCGACACGCCCATGCGATAGGCCAGACGGATCAGACGCTCCGATGCGCTGGTCGATGGCGGCGCGAAATCGGACAGGGCCAGCGCGCGGCCCGGTTCCAGCGCTTCGCGCTTGGTAAGCTGCGAATTCGGTGCGACACCGATAATCAAGTCGTTATCTGCGCCCCCGCCGATGTGGCGGCCGAGGGGAATGGCCATGTCGGTATCCGAGCCATCGGCACTGTCGGCGCTGGTCATCCGGCGTTCGGAAGCAAGCGCCGTATCGACCATTACGACGCGCCCTTCGCCGACAGACCTTTCAGCGCTGCGATGTTCGCGGCGTAGCGATCCGCGCCGCCATCGAATGTGGCCGACCCCGCGACCAGCACATCGGCACCCGCATCGACGCATTGCCGTGCGGTTTGCGGATTGACGCCGCCATCCACCTCCAGATGGATATCGCGCCCGCTTCGGTCGATCATCGCACGGATCGCCTCGATTTTGCGCAGTTGATTATCGATAAAACTCTGTCCGCCGAAACCGGGATTGACGCTCATCACCAATATCAGATCGATGTCGTCGATAAGATATCGGAGCGCGGTTTCCGGCGTTCCGGGATTGAGGGAAATGCCCGCCTTCTTCCCCAGCGCCCGGATCGCCTGCACGGTGCGATGCGTATGCGCACCCGCTTCGGGATGGACGGTGATGATATCCGCACCCGCGTCGGCAAAGCTTTCCAGATAGGCGTCCACCGGGCTGATCATCAGATGCACGTCGAACGGCTTTTCCGTGTGCGGGCGCAATGCTTTCAACACGGCGGGACCGATGGTGATGTTGGGCACATAATGCCCGTCCATCACGTCGATATGGATCCAGTCCGCCCCCGCGGCGTCCACGGCACGAACCTCCTCCCCCAGCCGCGCGAAATCGGCGGACAGGATGGACGGGGATATCAATGGCGGCTGGGCCATGGCGGTGGGCCTTCGTTACGATCGCTCCACCGCCTACAGAGCGGGATTCATCGCCACAAGCGCCGCCCGCCCGCTTTTCCACATCACCGCCACAGGGGCGCGCCCAATGGGGTCTGTCGCGAGTTCAGCCGTAATTCAGCGCCCTTCCCGTATTACGGCAATCAACGAAAGCGCCCGGCAACGATCGGGGGCACAGGTGGATCGACGGGGTTTTACGATGATTATGCGTTTCAATACCGGCAT
Source organism: Pontixanthobacter sp. (assembly GCA_049650705.1). Classification (GTDB taxonomy): domain Bacteria; phylum Pseudomonadota; class Alphaproteobacteria; order Sphingomonadales; family Sphingomonadaceae; genus Pontixanthobacter. The sequence continues at coordinate 42,576 of JBASAR010000014.1, forward strand.
GGCGGCGATCGCCGCGGCCGGCGTCGCGGGAAGCATGCTGATAACGGCGCCCGCCCAGGCCCAATATCGCCAGACGATCGGCAACGATCTGTCCAAATGCCGCGCGAATGCCGGACCATCGGTGATGGTCACCGTGCGCGGTATCGAAGGCGGCAGCGGCACGATGCGGGTGCAAAGTTACAAGGGCACGAAGGGCGACTGGCTCGCTTCGGGACGGTGGCTGAACCGCATCGAAAGCCGCGCGCAGGCGGGAACCATGCGTTTCTGCGTTCCTGTACCACAGGCCGGCACCTATGCGATCGCAATCAGGCACGACAAGAACGGCAATGGTAAAACCGACCTTCGTTCCGATGGCGGGGGCATGTCGGGCAATCCCAGCATCAGCATCTTCAATTTGGGCAAGCCGAGCTACACCAAAACCCGCTTCGATGTCGGCAACGGTCCGACCGCGATTACGATCGACATGAAATACATGTAAGGCGCCTAGGCAGTCCCGATCGGGTTGCCTTCATTCCGGCGGCGGTTTGATTCCGCCGCGTTTCGCACGCCACACGCCGAACAATACGCCGGGCGCGGCCAGTACGGGATGCGCTTCGCGCCATGGGGTCACCGCGACGGGCACGCCCGTGTGCCGGGTAATCTTCCAAGCGCCGTATCGGGCCGCACCGTCGAACGTCGTGCTCGCTTTCAAAAGACGCACGATGTTCAGCAATTTTCCCCATCGTCGCTGACGCCGCCAGCTATGCAGGGCTGCATTGACCTCGCGCGGCGGCCAGGTCGGTTCCAGCAAGCCGCGATGCTCCTTGAAATAGATGCCGCCGGCCTTCCAGGCGGCGGCCAGCAAACCGTCGAAATGGCCGTGATTTAGGGATAGGATTGAATGTTCCCGTCCCGCCGCCTCCACCCGAAATTCGGCGCGATAGGTTTCGCGAAACAGCGCACGCCAATATTCTTCTTCCTGCCCGTAGAGCGGCCCGAGCGCGGCGGCGAAACGCGCGGCGGTAATCGCCGCCGCCTCAAGCGCCACGGTTACTTTCGCACGCGCCCGATCGTCCTGCTGCCAG
>JBASAR010000015.1:0-32089 GCA_049650705.1 Pontixanthobacter sp.
ATTGCATGATCGCGGCGTCGTACGCCGCATTTGGAGAACGCCCGATGAGCGCATTTGGACGAAAGAACGGCCCCAGTGGAATGAAGTCCGGCGCCCGTCCATCCTTCGGCGTCGCCCGCCCGATGAAGGGCGGCGACGTAAAGGCGCCGATCAAGGACGATGCCCCGTTGCCGGGCGGCGAACAGTTCCCGCCATTGCCCGGCGAACACAGCTCTGCAGCGCCCAACGCCCCCGCCAACAAGGGCGATGCGATGTCTCGCCTGACGGATCGCGCCAATGCGGTCATGGAAGGGCAGCAGGAAGTCGGCGGGTTCGAAGCGAGCGTTCACAAGATCAAGGAACAGGTGCTGCCCCGCCTGCTCGAACGGGTCGATCCCGAAGCCGCGGCGACGTTATCGAAAGAAGAACTGTCCGAAGAATTCCGCCCGATTATCATGGAAGTGTTGGCGGAACTGAAGGTTACGTTGAACCGGCGCGAACAATTCGCGCTCGAAAAGGTGCTGATCGATGAATTGCTGGGCTTCGGTCCGCTGGAGGAATTGCTAGGCGATCCCGATATCACCGACATCATGGTCAACGGCCCGCAGCAGACCTACATCGAGAAAAAGGGCAAGCTGGTGATCGCGCCCATCCAGTTTCGCGACGAACAGCATTTGTTCCAGATCGCGCAACGTATCGTCAACCAGGTCGGCCGCCGCGTCGACCAGACGACCCCGCTGGCCGATGCCCGTCTGAAGGACGGCAGCCGTGTCAACGTGATCGTGCCGCCCTTGTCGCTCAAAGGCACCGCGATCTCCATTCGTAAGTTCTCCGAAAAACCGATTACCATCGACATGCTCAAGGGCTTCGGTTCGATGGACGACAAGATGGCGACCGCGCTCAAGATCGCAGGTGCCTGCCGCATGAATATCGTGATTTCCGGCGGTACCGGTTCGGGTAAGACGACGATGTTGAATGCCCTGTCGAAAATGATCGATCCGGGCGAACGCGTTCTGACGATCGAGGATGCGGCAGAACTTCGCCTGCAGCAACCGCACTGGCTGCCGCTGGAAACACGCCCGCCGAACCTCGAAGGACAGGGCGCGATCACCATCGGCGACCTGGTCAAGAACGCCCTGCGTATGCGGCCTGACCGCATTATTTTGGGCGAGATTCGCGGCGCGGAATGTTTCGACCTGCTGGCGGCCATGAATACCGGCCATGACGGGTCCATGTGTACGCTTCACGCCAACAGTCCGCGCGAATGCCTGGGCCGGATGGAGAACATGATTTTGATGGGGGATATCAAGATACCCAAGGAGGCCATCAGCCGTCAGATCGCCGAATCGGTCGATCTGATCGTGCAGGTGAAACGTCTGCGCGACGGTTCGCGCCGGACCACCGACATTACCGAGGTGATCGGAATGGAAGGCGACGTGATCGTCACGCAGAACCTGTTCAAATTCGAATATCTGGACGAAGACGAGGACGGCAAAATCATCGGCGAGTTCCGCGCGTCCGGCCTTCGTCCCTACACGCTGGAAAAATCGCGCCAGTTCGGGTTCGACCAAGCCTATCTGGAAGCCTGCCTGTAACCCGGTTCCCTGGCGCGCATTGCCCTATTCGCCTGCCGCGATACCTTTCAGTGCCAGAGCAAATAGGGCCGCCGCGATCATCGCGCTGGCCATGAACACGCCGGTCCATGGCACCCAGCCCATCCGATCGATCCGCGCGACGCGGTTGCGGCGCTTTTCAGCAAATAGCGCGAAAAGCGCGACGCCGACCATCACCAGGCCCGCAATACCGACCAGTTCCGCCTCGCTCGCGAAGATCCAGTAAGCGCGAAGATCGTCCATCGGCGCCATATGGGCGGTGCGATGGCCCGTCGCAACTTGCGTGACTGAACGTCGCGACTAAGGCCGCACCATGGCCACACCGCCCGCTCAACGCCCGCTGATGGCGCTGCTCATCCGGCTGGGTGCGGCATTCGTCCTTTCGGTCATGCTGGTGCTGGTAAAACTGGCGAATGAAAGCGGGGTGCATTTGGCGGAGATCTTGTTCTGGCGTCAATTGCCGACCATTCCCATCCTTCTCCTCTGGTTCATGGCGTGTGGCGGGCTGAACAAATTGCGCACACGGCGCATCGGCAAACATGCGCAGCGCGCGGCCTATGGATTGACCGGCATGTTCCTGAATTTCGGAGCGGTAACCCTGCTGCCGTTGGCGGAGGCGACGACGTTCGGTTTCACGTCCGCGATATGGGCGGTTATCCTGTCCGCATTGCTGTTGAAGGAAAAAATCGGCCCCTATCGCTGGGGCGCGGTCATTCTGGGATTTACCGGAGTGCTGGTCATCGCCCAGCCGGGCGGCAATGCAATCCCATGGTTCGGCGCCGCCGTTGCGCTCGCCGCGCCGTTTATGATCGCACTCATATCCATTCAGATACGCGACCTTACGCGGACGGAGCATCCGCTTACCATCGTATTCTATTTCGCTGCCTTCAGCGTGCCCGTATTGGCGATCGCGATGCCGTTCGTAATGGTTCCACACACCCCATATCAATGGGGCCTGCTGGGCGGGCTTGCGACGGTCGGACTGCTTGGGCAGTTCCTGTTGACGGCGGCTTTGAAATACGGTGCGGTCGCGAGCGTGATCGTCATGGATTACAGTTCGCTTCTATGGGCGACGCTGTTCGGTTTCTGGTTTTTCGACCGCTTACCGACCGCCGCGTTGTGGATCGGTGCGCCGTTGATTATCATGGCGGGTTCGCTCATCGCATGGCGGGAACACCGCTCGGCCAAAATCGCGGCGGCGGCGCATGCCATCGAATGATCGTGGAACCCAACGCAGTTTCCCGGTGTTCTGACTATATTCGAAACGAAGGAACCAATTATGATCCGTAAGATATTCGTCGCCACGACCTTCTCCATCGCCGCGCTGGGCCTGTCCGCCTGCAACACGATTGATGGCGCCCAAGCCGATGTCGAATCCGTTGCCGACGAGGTGGGCGACGAAATTTAGGGCTTAGCCGCCTTACGATAGACCAGTATGTTGTTGTTCGCCGGCATCGTGTAATTTCGATGTCGCTCGAACCCATATTCGGTCGCTAGACTATCCAGACCCGGGATGTGGCGCAAGCCCCATTCCGGGTTTTGCGATTTGAGGCTGACATCGAATGCCATGTTGGACGGCGCGGTAGGAATATCGGGATCGATGAATGGTCCATACACGATCAGCGGGGCCTGAGGTTGCAGTAACTTGCTTGCACCCACGAACAGACCAATGGTCGCCGCCCACGGACTGATATGGACCATGTTGCAGCAAAAGATCGCATCCGCCCGCTGCACGGGCCAGTGGCGATCGGTCGTATCGATCAGGACAGGTTCGGCAATGTTGGAAACATCGGCCGTCGAACGCCATGCCGCGATCGATTCGATGGCTGCCACGTCGTAATCGCTGGGTAGCCAGATCAAATGGGGAAATTCACGCGCCATATACACGGCGTGTTCGCCGGTTCCGCTTGCAACTTCCAATATCGTTCCGGCGGGTGGCAATTCGCGGTGCAGGACCCTGGCGATAACGGCGCTGTTTCGCGCGGTGGCGGGGGCATGACGGTTCATTTCGACCGGCCGTGGAGCGAACGCGCACGTTTTTCGCGCACGGCCAACCAGATTAACAGGCCCAATGGCCCCGCCATAAAGGTGGCCATTAGAATAGGCGCCTGAACGATGCGCGTAAAATCCTTGGCGTCCGCGTCTTTCGCTATCCACAGCCCGACGAACAGGTCGAAAGCGAGGTAATGGAGCCAGCCGATCGCCACGCCCGCATCGTTCGCCGACATGGCGCGGACCCCCTCGATCGTCGTGAAGCCTGCTTCCGCCGCAGAACCGCCACTATCGATTGTGCCGGTCAACAGGCCGAGCAACCCGATGGCATAGGCAAGGCACAGCAATCCCACCCCGCAATAAAGGATTACGGCAGCGACGAGTGCCTTGCGCGGTCCCAAGATGAGCAACGCCCACGCAATAAGTGCGATGATATTGCCCGCATTGAACATGGTGTGCCACATGCCGATCGTCCCCTTCCCGCCATCACGATTACTCTGGCGGCGCGAATTGCCTCGCCGCCGATGCGATCGCGTCATGCTCGTGAACGAAATTTCCATCGGCCTTGCGCATGGCGAACGTCAGGGCCGCTTGCGCCACCTGCGCGTCGCGAATCGATCGATATTTGCGCAGCCGCCCCTGTAGCATAAGATCGGTCACGGGGCTGACTGCGATCCCCAACCGCTCCATCCAACGCCGATCACCGTTCCTTTGTCCGCGCAGAAGACCGGGCCGCAAAATGTCCGTCCGATCGAAACCGACGGTTCGAAGGTCGCGTTCGACTTCTCCTTTTACCCTGAGATAGAATCCCTTCGCCTCTGCGTCCGCCCCGATCGAACTTATCGCAACCATCCGCTTCACGCCGCCGCTATGTGCGGCGCGGGCGGTGTCCAGCACGAGATCCCGATCGACCGCGCGAAAGTTCGCCTCGCTACGGCCCGATTGTTTCCAGGTCGTACCAAGCGCGCTGATCAGGACACGGGCGCGCGATCGTTCGAGCGCGTCGGCCCAGCCATCGGTATCGGCGACGAGAAGTTCCATCCGCGCGCCGTGGGGCAGAGGCATCGCATGGCGCGCGATCGCGACAAGCTGAAGATCGGGGCGCCCGACTGCCGCTTCAACAACAGCGCGACCGACCAACCCCGTCGCCCCGACCAGAGCGATCCGCATCGGTTCAGACATTGCGCAAACCATCCGGCACGAAACCGTAAATGGCGGCGCAGCGATCGATCGCGAAACGGTCGGTCATGCCGGCGATGTAATCGGTGATATGCCGGCTGCGTTCGGGTTCGTGGCCGGGCAGATCGGCTTTCCATGCCGGGTCGAGCAAATCGGTATCCTGGTCATAAGCCGCGTAGAGTTTAGCGACCACTTCGCGCGCCTTTTCAGCCGTTTGCACCTGTTCGGGGTGAAGATAGAGATTGTCGTACATGAACCGTTTGAGTTTGCGTTCCTGCGCCGCCATGCCGGGGGAGAAGCCACCCAGCGCCCGGTCCGCCCCGCGTACTTCTTCTATCGTGGCGATGGCCACCGTTTCCGTCCGTGTCCGTTCAATGACGTCGTTCACCATCAGGCCGATCTGATCGCGGATCAGTTCGCGCAACTGCCTATCGCGCGGCGCATGGGGGTGGCGCCGTTCGACCGCGCGCCATTGATCGGCGACGAAATCCATTGCCAACAGATCGTCCAACTGCAGAAAACCGGCGCGCAAACCATCGTCGATATCGTGATTGTCGTAAGCGATGTCGTCCGCCACCGCCGCGATCTGCGCCTCCAACGATGGCTGCCGATCGAGAGCCAGAGGGTAATCGGCATTCAGCTGCGCCAATGCCCACCCCGGTTCGGCGATGGGACCGTTATGTTTCGCCAGCCCCTCCAGCACTTCCCAGCTGAGATTGAGCCCCACATGGCCGCAATAGGGGCTTTCCAGCCGCATCAACGTGCGTAGCGACTGCGCGTTGTGATCGAACCCGCCATGCCGCGCCATGGCATGGCTAAGTGCGCGTTCGCCGGCATGCCCGAAAGGCGGATGACCGATATCGTGGGCGAGACACAGGGCCTCTGTCAAATCTTCGTCCAGCCCGAGAGCGCGCGCGATCACGCGGCCGATCTGCGCAACTTCGAGGCTGTGCGTGAGACGCGTGCGGTAATGATCGCCATCCGGAGCGATGAAGACCTGCGTCTTGCTGCGCAGCCGACGAAAGGCGATGGAATGAATGATGCGGTCGCGGTCGCGCTGAAATTCGCTGCGGGGGCCGCGCGGGCGGCTGTCGCTGGTTCTGGCATCGACGTTGAATTCCCGGCCTTTCGTGCGGTCGGGGTCGGCAGCGAATGGGGCGCGATGCATTCCGTATGGAATAGGCGCGCGCAGGGCAGGGAACAACGGGAACAATCGGGCAACATCGTCGCTGGTCGATACCGCGACGATGAAGGTCAGTCCTTCCCCAGGATCCAGTCGACCGCCGCTTCGCAATGTATGCGGGAACTGTCGAAGATAGGCAGGATATTCGCGTTGACATCGACCACCAGTTCCAGTTCGGTACAGGCGAGCACGATGGCTTCCGCCCCATCCTGCGCCCGGCGGGTGATGATCGTCTTCATCTGGCGTTCGGCGTCGCGGGTGCGCTTGCCGATCATCAGTTGGTCGTAGATAATGGTGTGCAGCGCATCGACATTCGCCATGTCGGGCGGCAACAGATCGACCCCATGCGCGACCAGCCGGCGACGGTAGAAGTTTTCCGTCATCACATTGCGCGTACCGATCAGCACGGCGTTGGTCGCCTGCTCTTGCGCCATCCGCACGCCTACGCATTCGGCGATATGGATGATCGGGATCGATACCGCCGCCGCGATTTCGTCATAGACCTTGTGCATCGAATTGGCGGCGATCACCAGGGCCCCCGCCCCCGCCTGCTCCAGACGCCGCGCCGATTGCGCCAGAACATCGGCAGCGCGTTCCCAATCCTGCGCAGAATCGAGGCCGTGGAGCGGTGCGAAGTTCAGGCTTTCGATAAGCAGTGGCGCGCTCGACATGGGATCCGATCGCCTCTGAACCAAAGTATTGATACGCTTGTAATAACTTTGCGTAGTGACCCAGCTCATGCCGCCGATGATACCCAATGTGCGCAAAGAAAACTCCTGTGGCCGGTGAACCCGGATCGACTGCCTTCGGTTTTCCTAGCGGGTCGGGCCCCGCCCGCAAACCCGGTCGGTTCGCTTGTCCGCAGTGGTATCGCGAACAGGTTGCGTGAACTTTCGCGGGCCGTTCCGCCAATGGATAAGACATTGTATGTTCAGCTTCGTTGCGCCAACCTGTTTGAACACGATCGAGAAAAAACCGCGCGCAAGCAGCGAACCGTGTGTTGGCGTTTGCTGAAATTCGGGCCGGATCGTCGTTACAAGGAAAGTCATTCATGAAATTCATTCACACCGCCACGGCATCGATCCTTGCCGCACTTGCTTTCGCGACCCCCGGACAGGCGGCACCCGCTTCGATCGCCGGAGATTGGAAAACGAATGACGGGCGCGCAATCGTGACGTTTGCGAAATGCGGCAATGCGATGTGTGGACGGATCACGCGCTTTCTGGTGCCCGAACCGGCAGGTGGCGCCCGCGATACCGAGAACCCCAAGAAAGATCTACGTGGGCGCAAGCTGATGAATACGCGTATATTCTGGGGCCTGACACCCGATCGCAACAGCTTCGATGGCAAAGGCTACAGCCCGGAGGACGGACAATATTTCAATGCCGATGTGCGTCGTTCCGGCAACCAGCTGAAGATCAAAGGTTGCGTCCTGCTGTTCTGCAAGACGGTCAATTTTACCAAGGCATGATAGGGCACGGTTCGATCGCGTACGCCATCAGCCGATCCCTATGGCGCATAAACCAGCCGAGCTCGCTGTGACAGTAACGACTTCGGCATCGCCGACACGGCGCACGCGGTCCAGATAGTCGCTAACCGACAGACCCTTCGCCTTTTCACCGGGGCGGGCTTTCACCCGTTCCAGTTTTTTCAGTTGGCCGATGCTCAGCCGATCCACCATGCGTTCGGCCATACAGTCGGCGGTGGAATCGTTCAATCCGGCGTCGACCAATGCCGAACGCACGCGGCTTTCGGCGATCGTCTGCACGCATCCGCTCAGCAGGACGGTTCCCATTATCAGAGTGGCGACCATTCGATTGCGCATCAATCCATCGCCTTCACGATTTCTTCGACCATCTTCTTTGCATCCGACAGCAGCATCATCGTCTGATCCATATAGAACACGTCGTTATCGACCCCCGCGTAACCCACACCGCCCATGCTGCGTTTGATGAAGAACACCTGCCGCGCGCGATCCACGTCGAACACAGGCATTCCGTAGATCGGGCTGGTCTTGTCGGTCTTGGCGGCGGGGTTGACCACGTCGTTGGCGCCGATGATGAAGGCCACGTCGGCCGATGCGAATTCGCTGTTGATGTCTTCGAGTTCGAACACCTTTTCGTAATCCACACTGGCTTCGGCCAGCAGCACGTTCATATGCCCCGGCATCCGTCCGGCGACAGGATGGATGGCAAATTTCACGTCGACACCCTTTTCCTCCAGCACGTCGGTCATTTCGCGCAAGGCATGCTGCGCCTGCGCCACCGCCATACCGTAACCGGGGATGATGATCACCTTCTCCGCCTGTTCCAGCATGAAAGCGGCGTCGGCGGCGCTGCCCTGTCTGTAAGGGCGCTGTTCGCGTGCCTCGCCGGTTCCGCCCCCGGAACTGTCCGCGCCGAAACCGCCCGCGATAACCGACAGGAAACTGCGGTTCATCGCCCGGCACATGATGTAGCTGAGAATAGCGCCGGACGCCCCCACCAGCGCGCCGGTTATGATCATAGCGGTGTTGCCCAGCGTGAAGCCCATCGCCGCCGCCGCCCAGCCGGAATAGCTGTTCAGCATCGACACCACGACCGGCATGTCCGCCCCGCCGATAGGGATGATGAGCAGCAAACCGATGATGAAAGCGAGGCCAGTCAGGCCGATGATGAAAGGCAAAGTTTCCGCCGGCCCGACGGCCATGGCGAACAACGCGGTAAGCACGATGATCGCAGCGAGCGTACCGAGGTTGATGAGATGGCGTGCCGGCAGCAGGATCGGCGAACCGCTCATCCGCCCCGACAGCTTCAGGAACGCGATGATCGATCCTGAAAACGTAATCGCACCGATAGCGATGCCGAGCCCCATCTCGACCTTGCTGACCGCGCCGATACTATTCCCGGCCAGTAACCCGAAAGCACCGGGATTGAGATAGGCCGCCCAACCTACCAATACGGCGGCGAGACCGACAAGCGAGTGGAAGGCGGCGACCAATTCGGGCATGGCCGTCATCGCGATGCGGCGCGCGATAGTGAAACCGATCAGCCCGCCGATCGCGATGGCAATGGCGATCTCAACGATATTCGCAAGGTCGTGCGTGACCAGCGTGGTGACGATGGCGATCAGCATCCCCGCCATGCCAAGCCGGTTGCCGGTGCGGCTGGTCGAGGGCGAGGACAGTCCGCGAAGCGCGAGAATGAACAGGACGCCGGCTGCAAGGTAAGCCAATGCGGCCAACGGGTTGGTGGGGATCTCAGTCGCAGCATGGGCGGGCGACGCGATTAGGCCTGTCATCGCCGCGAAAGTGGGGACCCAGAGCCACCACGGACCACGCTTTTCATTCCGGGGTCCCGCCTTCGCGGGGATGACCAAAGTAGGAGAAGCCGCCCTCACTTCCCGTCCTTCTTGCGATACATCGCCAGCATCCGCTCGGTCACGGCAAATCCGCCGAAGATGTTGACGCTGGCCAGCACCACGCCCGCCAGCCCCAGCCATTTCGCCGCCGGACTCCCCGCCTCCGCCGCCGCTATCAATGCGCCGACGATAATGACGCTGGATATTGCATTCGTCACCGCCATCAGCGGCGTATGCAAGGCGGGCGTCACGGACCAGACGACGTAATAGCCCACGAAACACGCCATTACGAAGATGGACAGGATTGCGATGAACCCCATCAGCTGGCTTTCGCGACGACGGCGGTGCGATCTGTGGATTTATCGCGCAAGGCGCGGTCTTTGCCCACCATATATTTGGCAGCGAATACCAAAGCATCAACCGGCAACCAGCGGTTGTCGCGCGCCCAAACCTTGATCGATCCGATCGTCATACGTTCAATCTTTCATTCACGACGCTACCACCTCGCGTCAGCCTTATGGCATCGCCGATCTCGTCATCCAGTACCGGCTTGCCCTGTTCGGCGTCCCAGAATGTGGCGAGGAAATTGTAGATGTTCCGCGCAAACAGGGCGGAGGCGTCGGCGGCCAGATGGCTGGGTGTGTTCGAATACCCCATGATCGTTACGCCGTGGCGTTCGACCAGCGCGTCTGCGACGCTGCCTTCGACATTGCCGCCCGTTCCATCACCCTGCGATACGGCGAGGTCGAAGATCACGCTGCCCGGCTTCATGGTGGCGATTTGCGAGTCGGTGATCAGGCGCGGCGCGGTGCGGCCGGGGATCAGCGCGGTGGTGATGACGATATCCTGCTTCGCAATATGGCCAGAGACGAGCTTGGCCTGCGCTGCGCGATATTCCTTGCCCATTTCGGTCGCGTATCCGCCGCTGCCCTCCCCGTCGATACCGGCCACGTCCTTTACGAACACGGCTTTCGCGCCGAGCGATTCGATCTGTTCGCGCGTAGCGGACCGAACGTCGGTGGCGGATACCTGCGCACCCAGCCGCCGCGCCGTCGCAATCGCCTGCAATCCGGCGACGCCTACGCCCATCACGAAACAGCGCGCCGCCTGCACCGTACCGGCAGCGGTCATCATCAGGGGAAAGGCCCGGCCATAGGTATCGGCGGCGGCCAACACCGCTTTGTAACCCGACAAATTGGACTGGCTGGAAAGCACGTCCATGCTTTGTGCCCGTGTAATGCGCGGCATCAGTTCCATCGCCAGCGCCTCCAGCCCGGCCTCGGCATAGCGGTCGACGCGGGCGCGGTTACCCGACGGGTCGAAGGTCGCCGCGACCCAGGCGCCGGGTTCGACGTCCTTTAAGAACATAAGGTCGGGCGGTTGAACGCCCAATACAATGTCCGCACCCCTTGCCACGACATCGGCCTGCGCGATCGTTGCGCCGGCATCGGCAAAGGCCGCATCGCCGATCGATGCTGCGACCCCGGCCCCGCTTTCGACCGTCACATGGGCGTTCAGCGCTGCGAACTTACCGACCGTTTCCGGCGTCACGGCAACGCGCCGCTCCCCCTCGGCACGTTCCCTGAAAACGGCGATGCGCAAACGCCGGACCGGTCAGGAGATCAGAATGACGACGATCGCCGCAATCACGCAAATGACCGGCACGGACCATTTCAGATTGGCGATGAACGAACTGTAGGTGCTGCGCGCGGCGTCCATGTCGTTGGCGGGTTTCATGGCGGTCATCTTCCTTTTGCGGTTTCGCATTGTCACCCGGCGGCCCGGGCTACGTCATTACGGACTTATCGCGACCGCTCCCCTTCATCAAGTGGGCAACCCCCGGGGCGCGGGCTGCGAAGCCTGCCGGCGCTGCACAAGGCTTAATCCGACCTTTACCCTTCGTACGTACATGCAGGAGCCTGCACCGCAACGGCACGATGACAGGAATTATGGCAGATAGCGACACGCGCCTTTTGATGTTGATCGACGATGAACCGGCGCAGAGCCGGCTCATCACCGCGCTTGGCGCCCGCGAAGGCTGGCGCACGCTGGTCATTAAGGATTCCGAGGCGGCTATCGCCGCTCTGGGCACGCGCGAAGGGATGCAGTGCAGCGCGATCATCCTCGACCAATGGGTGCCGGGCGACGATGCCTGTGAATTGATCGAAGAATTGAAAACCCGCCGCCCGACTATGCCGATCCTGATGCTCACGACCAGCGCCAGTCCTCTGCTGGCGGTCGATGCCATGCGCGCCGGCGCCACGGATTACCTCATCAAACCCGTATCGCCCGACCGTCTGATGCAGGCCTTGCGCAGCGCGACCAAACAGGAAGCGCCGAAAGACGAATTGCAACCGCTGTCCGAGAAAATGGGCGCGTCGCTCGATTTCGAGGCGATGATCGGCAATGCACCGAACTTTCGTGCTGCCCTGGCCAAGGCAGCAAAGGCCGCGCGTGGTCACGGGCCCGTCCTGATCGAAGGAGAACGCGGCACCGGCAAGGAAATGCTGTTGCGCGGCATGCATTCGGCCAGTCCGCGCGTGAAAAACGCGTTGCGGCTGATCAATGTGCGCAGCATTCCGGCCAATTCCATCGAATCCGTCCTGTTCGGGCATGAACAGAACGCGTTTCCCGGTGCGTTCGACCGTCAGATCGGCGCCTTGCAGCATTGCGACGGTGGCACGCTGGTGCTGGATGAAATCGACCGGCTGGATCTGGATGTTCAAGCGAAACTGGCCGAGACGCTTGAGAGCCAGATCGTGCGCCCGATAGGGGCCAAACATGGCTTCCGCGTCGATGTGCGGGTCCTGTGCGCCAGCAACCTGCCATTGTCCGATATGACCGACACGCAAAACAATGTCGGGCATTTTCATCCCGACCTGTTGGCGGCGATATCGCAGACCCGTATCACACTGCCGCCTTTGCGCGATCGGCAGAGCGACGTTACCGCGCTGACCCGTCATTTCCTGGCCCGAATCGCGGAGCAACCCGGATTGCGGCAGATGACCGTCAGCGACGCTGCCCTTTCGCTCCTTTCCGCCTATGACTGGCCCGGCAATGTTCGCCAGTTGCAGACGGTTCTGTTTCGCGCGGCGGTGTTCTGCGATCGCGAAACCCTGACCGCCGACAGTTTTCCCCAATTGTCGGAGGCGGTGGGCGAAGTGGATACGATCGGCAACAGTGCCTTTCAGGATGGTGTGGGCGTGATGCTGTATACTGCGGATGGGAATCTCCGCCCGCTGGATGAAATCGAAGCCGACGTCATCCGCCTTGCAATCGGGCATTATCGCGGCCGTATGACGGAGGTTGCCCGCAGGCTGGGTATCGGGCGTTCCACTCTCTATCGCAAATTGGGCGATCTGGGCATCGGAGACGCCGCCTAAGGCGCGCGACGATCACAAATCACTCGCGAAAATATGGACGTAGCGGAAGGAACAATTGGAAGCCCATGCCGCCACGGAAGAGATTTTTTCTACTCTGACCTGCTGCAGAAAGGCGAAGGGGCGCTCGATCTACAAGGCGCGGAGGAACCATTCGAAGATGCGGTGAGCGACCATAACGAGATCGCCGACGCCGTCGTAGCGACCGCCCGGCTGACGGTCGGATCGGACGAATGGTGGGCCACGGTCGACCTGTGCAACACGCTCAAAAAGAACTCTCGGGGTTGTTGCGCGATACCCATGGGGGATTGTGTGAAATGTTAAGGCATCGCAGCTATCCCCTGCCGATGGCTCAATCCAGTTTTCAGTCCGCATGCGATCGGTTTTCCGACACAGTCGATGATGTTCAGTTCGAACGGTTCCGTTGGACCCGCGACGAGGCCCCCAAACTCGCACGGTTGGTCGACATGACCCAGGCGGCTTTTGCTTCGCGAGAAGACTACGAACTGGCCGAGGAAGGCGGCAGTGGCGGGCAGGCGGGGTTCAAGCGGTTCCTGATCAAGGTCCATGGAAAGCGTACGGTGGCGGTGGCCGTCATGCTGAAAGACGGGCAGGCGATCCTGGGCGCAGAGCCGGTCGAACGCAGCAATTTCACCCTATCGCAATCGGCACCCATCGCCTGCGCCTATGACGATGCGGACGAGAACTGGATCGAACAGGCGCTGGGCCAAATCGTCGGCGATATTCGTCCGAACGGATAGGATCAGGATCCGATCTCGGCACTGAAATCCGTAAGCGCCGCATCGCGCAGACCACGCCAGACATTGCGCGCCTGAACCATTGGCGCGACATCGTGAACGCGGTGCAATTGCACGCCGGCGTTCATGCCTGCGATCGTAAGCGCCAGGCTGCCCCCCATCCGTTCATGCGCCGCCGCCTCGTTCGACAGCGCGCCGATCATCCGTTTGCGGCTGGCTCCCAGCATGATCGGCTGGCCCAACGCATGGAACAGCGGCAGCGCGTTCAGCAGAGCGAGGTTTTGTCCCAACGTCTTGCCGAAACCGATACCGGGATCGATGACGATGCACGATCGATCGATGCCTGCCGCGATGGCCGCGTCTCGGCGTTCGCGCAGCCAGTCGAAAACGTCGAACACCACATCCGCATAATCGCTACCCCCGTGCAGATCGCCATCGCTTCCGGGCGCGTGCATCAACACGACCGGACAATGCCGCGTCGCCATCAGTTCCAGGCTGCGCGGATCGTGGCGCAGGGCGGACACATCGTTGATCATATGCGCGCCGGCCTCCAGCGCCGCCTCCATCACGGCGGGTCGGCGCGTATCCACGCTGATCGCGGCTCCCATCGCGGCGGCATATTCGACGGCGGGCATCACGCGGGCGAGTTCGTCTCCCTCCCACGTCGCGGCGGCACCGGGTCGCGTGCTCTCCCCGCCGATATCGACGATTGCCGCCCCCGCTTCCAGCATGGCTGCCGCATGGTCCCGCCCGGCCGCCGGATCGTCCAAGAAAGCGCCGCCATCCGAAAAACTGTCGGGCGTCACGTTCAATATGCCCACGATCTGCGGCTGATCGGTCGGTATCGTGCGTTCGCCCAGTATCAACGGCGAATGCATGGCGGACAGGTTGATCCACTGAGTCCGCGCTTCTTTCGCGAGACCACCGGGCAGCCCGTCGAACACCGTTTCGATATCGGCCGGGGTGCAGAGATGCCGCGCCGTCACTCGGTCGACCTGCCGTACGATTACCGCAAACCGGTGTGCATATACCATGCCGCCCGCCAGCCTGATGGCGTCGCCATTTTCCGATTGCGGACTGTCGGCGAACCCGATCGGGCGAATATAGACGGTGTCGCGCAAGGCCGTTCAGTCCTCCGTCGCGAGGAGGTAGGTCTGTCGGACCGCATCGATCGGTTCGATTTTCGCGCCGCGTTCCAGATGCCAGAATGTCCACCCATTGCAGCTCGGGGCGTTCTGCAGCGCCTTGCCCACCCCGTGGATTGATCCGGTGTGGGTATCGCAGGCCAGCGATCCATCGGCGCGCACCGTCGCGCTCCACCGGCGTTTGGCATCGAACAGCCGCGATCCGGGTTTGATATACCCCGTTTCGACCAGCGTCCCGAAGGCGACCTTGGGTGCATCGCGCTTGCTCTGCATCGTGGTCAGCGCGCTTTCGTCCAAAGGCAATTCCTTCGCGATGCGTTTGAGCGCGGCGTCGGTATAGATGCCTTCGCGTTCGCAACCGATCCACTGGCGGCCCAGCCGTTTCGCCACCGCCCCGGTCGTGCCCGTGCCGAAGAACGGATCGAGCACCACGTCGCCCTTCTCGGTCGTTGCGAGAAGTAGCCTGTACAACAAAGCTTCAGGCTTTTGCGTAGGATGAATTTTCGCGCCGTCCTTCTTCAGCCGTTCCGGCCCGCCACAGATCGGCAGGGTCCAGTCGCTGCGCATCTGCAGTTCGTCGTTCAGCGTTTTCATCGCGCGGTAGTTGAAATGGTATTTCGCCTTCTCCCCCTGCGAAGCCCAGATCAGCGTTTCATGGGCATTGGTAAACCGCGTGCCGCGAAAATTAGGCATCGGGTTCGATTTGCGCCAGACGACATCGTTCAGGATCCAGAACCCCAAATCCTGCAAGGCCGCGCCGACCCGGAAGATGTTGTGGTAGCTGCCGATCACCCACAATGCGCCGTCCGGCTTCAGAACGCGTTTCGCCTGTGTCAGCCAAGCCCTTGTAAAATCGTCGTAAGTCCGAAAACTGTCGAACCGGTCCCAATGGTCGGTCACCGCGTCGACGTGCGAACCGTCGGGCCGCGACAGATCGCCGCCCAATTGCAGATTGTAAGGTGGATCGGCAAACACCAGATCGACGCTGGCATCGGGGATTTCCCGCATCGCGTCGATGCAGTCGCCGCCCAGCACCCGGCCGATGGGCAGGGTGGCGGACTTTGGCGTTTCGGCATTCGCCCGCGATTTGACCGGCGCGCGCAATCGCGTCGTTTCGATGACCCCCAACGTCCTTCCCCTCTCGTGACTTATCCACATGGGTGAGTCCAAGCGGCGTTCAGGTCAAGGCGTCATGGGTCGCGGATTATGGTTAATATTGCCCTAACGCATAAGGAACATGAGGAGTCCGCCACAAAATGTTGCGACTATGGCGTTTTCGCAGGCCGACATGATGGGGTGTTGCGCGAAAGACTCGACAATCGCGCCTTCGCGAGTTGACACCGATATGCCTTACATAAGGAGTCGGACCATGTTGGCGACGAAGGCGATCAGCAGCAGCGCCCCGGTTACGCGTCCGATGCGCGGTGCGAACCAGCAGAGCAGCAGGATCACAAGCGCGCTCGCCCCCATAATTGGCAATTCGATACCGACCAGTTCGCGCGGTATCGGGAACGGGGCGATGGCCATGGTCACGCCGCCGATCAGCAGAAGGTTGAAGATATTCGATCCCACGACGTTGCCCAGCGCCAGGCCAGATTTGCCACGCAAGGCGGCCGCTATCGATGCGGCTAGTTCGGGCAGCGAGGTACCCACGGCAACGATGGTCATGCCGATGACGGTTTCGCTCAGGCCAGCATAGCGCGCGATGTCGACCGCCCCGTCGACCAGCACCTTGCCACCCAGCACAAGTGCCCCCACCCCGATCGCGAACAGGACGAGCGCTTTCCACAGAAGCAAGGGCGGGCCGTCGCCGTCATCCTCCTCGTCCGCGGGACGGGGATGGCGATACCGCCAGACTATATAGATGACGAGCAGAAGAAGCAGCCCCGCCCCGTACGCGACCGACACCAATTGCTGCCAGGCCATGACCCAGATCAGCACCGACATGACCAACGCGACCACCGCATCGCGCCGTCCACTGCCTTTCAGCGCGATCGGCGCGATGATCGCCGCCCCGCCCAGTATCATCAGCGAGTTGGCGATGTTCGAACCCACGATATTGCCCCAGGCGATTTCCGGCGAACCGATCAGCGCGGCCTGAATGCTCGCCACCATTTCCGGCATGGAGGTCGCTGCGCCGACGATGACGAGGCCGGTGACCAGATTGGAGATGCCCGCTCGCTGCGCAATGCCGACCGCCCCGCGCACCAGCAATTCGCCACCGATCGCCAGGCCGACCAGTCCGGCAAGTATAAGTAGGATCGCGGCAATCACGACTGCCGCCGCCTTGAACTGCGCAGGATAATCACCCCGGCCAGCGCGGCAATCAGCGAACCGGACAGCACGCCAATCTTGACCGCCGCGATCTGTTCGGGGGCGGCAAATGCCAAATTGCCGATGAACAGGCTCATCGTGAAGCCGATCCCGGCGATCAGCGACAGTCCCCACATCTGCATCCAGCCAATACTGCGCGGCAAGCTGGCGATGCCTGTCTTGGTGGCGACATAGGCGAAGCCGACGATGCCGATCTGTTTGCCAAGCAGCAGCCCCAAGGCAATGCCCAAAGGCAGGGGCGCGAATATGGCGGAAGGTTCGATATCGGTGAGGCCGACGCCGGCATTGGCGAAGGCGAAAATCGGAACCACCAGAAACGCCACCCACGGGTGCAATTCATGCTCCATATCTTCAAGCAGTTTGCCGCCTTTCCGCGTCGTGACCGGAATGGTCATCGCGAGCGCAACCCCGGCCAGCGTTGCATGAACGCCCGATTTCAGCACGAAATACCACAGCGCCACGCCCAGAATGACGTAAGGCAATTTGGAACCGATGCGCGCCTTCCCGATCAGCGTCAGCGCCGCCAGAACCACGGCGGCCGCAATCAGCATGTCGACCTGAACCCCGGGTGTGTAGAACAGGGCAATGATCGCGATGGCGCCGATATCGTCGATCACTGCCACAGCCAGCAACAACGCCTTCAACGCCACCGGGACACGGTCCCCCATGAGTGCAAGAATGCCCAGGGCAAAGGCGATATCGGTCGCGGCGGGAATAGCCCAACCGGCAAGGTTTTCCGGCGCGTTCCAGTTGATGCCGGTGAAAACGAGTGCCGGCAGCACCATGCCGCCGATCGCCGCGAAAATAGGCAGCGAACTCTGTTTCCAGCTCGACAGCTGGCCCATCAGCACTTCGCGTTTGACCTCCAGCCCGACCAGCAGGAAGAACAGTGCCATCAGCCCGTCATTGATCCATAAAAGCGCGGATTTCTGGACCCCCGTACCGCCCACGGTCGCTACTACCGGGGTAGCCAAAGTCGCGACGTACCAGTCGGACAGGCCGCTATTGGCGACGATCAGTGCCGCCAGCGCCGCGATCATCAATACGATGCCGCCCGCGCTCTCTTTCTGCAAGAAGTCCCGCAGGAACTGGCCGGTGGCGGATGCGGCGCTTCTGACGACCATGGCGTGTAACCCTGTATATGATGTGAGCGGCGCCGGACCTCCGTTGGAGGAAGGGGGTCGAAAGGCCCGGCGCCCGCTCAGCCGAAACTAACGTGAAGCCGCGATCGTGCGCGCTTCGGTTTCGGCTATCGTATCTTTCATCCGCAGGCGCAACCGCTTCAACGCCGCCAATCGATCCTGCTTGCCCGCCGCTTTGCTCGTGTCGATCAGACGGTCCAGATTGCGGTGGCGAAGCCGCAGTTTTTGAAGGTAGTTCTGCATCGATACTCTCCTATTGAATGTGCATATAGACATACGCATCACATTCGATAATTCCAATTGTATGTTGTGATGCAATTCGATAGATAACATCTATCATGCCGACCTTACGCCAGTTGCAATATCTGATCGCGATCGAAGACGCCGAACATTTCGGACGCGCGGCGGACAGCGTGCATGTCACGCAGCCCACCCTCAGTCAGCAGATGAAGGAAATGGAACTACGGCTCGGCACGAAGCTGGTCGAACGCGGACGTCCCGTTCGCCTGACCCCGACCGGGCGCGAGGTCGCATTGCGAGCGCGCAGGGTGTTACGCGACATGGCCGAGATTCGCCTGGTCGCGCAGCGCGGACGAGACCGTATGGCGGGCACCATCCGGGTAGGCGTTTCGCCAACCATCGGCCCCTATCTGATGCCCCATGCCGTGGTGCGTCTGCATCGCGACTACCCCGATCTACGCCTGTATATCCGCGAAGGCATTCCGGTCGATCAGTTCGGTGATCTGCGCAGCGGCCGGCTCGACATGATGCTGACTCCGATCGAGGCGGATGGGGCCGTGGCACGCGAACTCCACTGCGTGCCGCTGTTCCGTGAAAAGCTCAACCTCGTTGGCGCACCCGATCATCCCCTGTTCGCGCGGGCCGATAATGGCAATGCACTCGCCTATGACGATTTCGATGGGGAGCCGGTTCTCAGCCTGGAACGCCGGCATCCATCCTATCGCCACACCGCCGATATATGCGACCGGTTGGGCGCGGAAATCTTACGCGATTACGAAGGAACCAGTCTCGACAGCCTGCGGCAGATGGCCGGCTCCGGCCTCGGGCTGGCGGTGTTGCCCGAACTTTATCTGCTGTCCGAAACCGGGGGCGAAGGGATGGTCAGGCGTTTCGAGGTGGAGGGGTGGGACGAAACCCGATCGATCGCGGCGCTCTGGCGCAAAGGGGCGGCGTTTTCTGAAAATTACGCAAAGATCGCAGAGATCATCACGCGCGAAGCCGCTGATATTCTGGGCCCCGCATCCACCGACCTCGCTTAGTCATACCAGATCGAGCTGCGCGATGGGCGCGAAACCGCGGCGGTGCATCGGGGTCGCTCCATACCGGCGCAGCGCCTCCAGATGGGCTTTGGTGCCGTAACCCTTGTTCGTATGCCAGCCATATTGCGGATGATCGATCGCGGCGTGCCGCATGATCCGGTCGCGCCATTCCTTGGCCACGATCGACGCCGCCGAGATCGACGCATCGGTGGCGTCGCCGCCCACGATCGGTGTGCCGCCGCCCCATTCCGCCTCCCATTCGGGGCAGCGGGAATGGGGCGACACATTGCCGTCGATACGGATGTCGTCGGGCATACGGTCCAGCAAGGTAACGATCCGTGCCACGGCCTGCGTCATCGCCCACATGGTGGCACCCAGAATGTTGCGCGCTTCGATCGCATCGACATCCGCCAAACCGACTGCCCATATGCAGCGTTCGCGAATGGCGATATCCAGCGCGCCGCGCCGTTTCGCGGTCAGTGCCTTGGAATCGGCCAGGCCTGCGGGAGGATGCTTGCAAAGCACCACCGCACCCGCCACTACCGGCCCGGCAAGGGGTCCGCGCCCCGCCTCGTCCACGCCGATCACAATTTTTTTACTATCGAAGCTTTCTTCTGGAGCCCGCCCCATCATGACCCTGTCCCGTTCCGCCATTCTGACCGCCGCCCTATCGCCCGCTCTGATCGCGCTCGCAAGTTGCGGCACCGCCGGTCCGGTGGAAAGCGGTGACAGCGCCATTCCGATGGTCGCGGCTTCGAATACTGGTGCCGACGCGATGCAGATGGGGCCTTTTTCCGTCACGGAACATGGCACTTACAACGAACCATGGGCTGCGGCGTTTGAACCGGGCACGGGCCGCCTCTTCATTACCGAAAAGGTCGGAACGCTGAAGATCATGAACCCCGAAACCGGGGCGACCGGGACGGTCAGCGGCGTGCCGCGCGTCGATTATGGCGGCCAGGGCGGGCTCGGCGATATTGCGTTCGCCCCCGATTACGCGCGCAGCAAGATGCTTTATCTCAGCTGGGCGGAAGCCGGGACTGGCGATACGCGCGGCGCGGTCGTTGGTCGCGGCAAGCTGACCTGTTCCAGCGACAACAGCTGCGCATTGACCGATATGAACGTCATCTGGCGGCAAACGCCAAAGGTTTCGGGGCGTGGTCATTATTCCCACCGTATCGCCTTTTCGCCCGATGGGCAGCATCTGTTCATCGCCTCGGGCGACAGGCAGAAGATGGAACCGGCGCAGGACCGCACAAATAATTTGGGCAGCATCGTGCGCCTCAATCTCGACGGAACACCGGCGGCGGGCAATCCCTTCGCGGACGAACCCTCCCCCACGAACGAAATCTGGTCCTACGGCCACCGCAACATATTGGGCGTCGATTTCGATGCGTCCGGCCGGTTCTGGGAAACCGAACATGGGCCCAAGGGCGGCGACGAACTCAACGTCGTCAAAGCCAGCGCCAATTACGGATGGCCGGTGGTGTCGGACGGCGTGCATTACGATGGCGACCCCATTCCCGACAATTCCACCCGCCCCGAACTGGCCGGTTCCGCGCTGACCTGGACGCCGGTGATCGCGCCAGGCGACATGACATTCATCGGCGGCAAGATGTTCCGCGATTGGGACGGCGATCTGCTGCTGGCCGGTTTGAAGACCAAAGCGTTGATCCATGTGAAGACCGACGGCGACAGCGCGCGCGAAGTGGCCCGTTATGATTTCGGCGAACGTTTGCGCGAAGTGGTCGAAGGGCCCGATGGCGCGATATGGGTTCTGGAAGATGGAAAGAACGCCCGCCTGCTGCGATTGACGCCGGGGCGTTGAATCTGCCTGCAGACCGCTGATACGTGTCGATGGAAATGGCTGTTCTGACCCCGCTTGCCAATGTGCCCGGCACAATGATCGAACAGGTGCTCGACGCCGCGTTTGGCGAAGACCGCCATGCGCGCACGGCCTATCGCCTGCGGGAAGGTGCCGAATGGCTCGATGCGTTGAGTTTCGCGGTGCTGGACGATGAAGAATATCTCGCCGGGACTATCCAGCTATGGCCGGTCGCACTGACCACACCAGCAGGCCGAAGCCACCCCCTCATCATGATCGGTCCGGTGGCGGTGCTGCCGGCCTATCAGGGGCAGGGTTTCGGCAAGGCGCTGATGGCGGCGGCATTGGGCGCGCTGGACGGGGCGGACCGGAACACGGCGATATTGCCGCAGGTCATGATCGGCGACCCGGATTATTACGGGCGTTTCTTCGGGTTTACCGCCGCACCCACCGCCAGATGGCGTTGCCCCGGCCCGGTAGATCCCGTGCGTTTGCTGGTGCGGTGCGACAATCCCGCCATTCTGCCACGAGAGGGCGTGTTGGGAGCGTGGCCGGACGATGTGAACGGCAAAGCGATGGCGGGGTCGCGATAGGCCGCTTGGCCTATGCCGCGCGTTCTGCCATTCGATCCCACATGGTCTATACCCCACCCCCCGAACTCGCCGAATTGTCGCTTGCCCAGATTGCGGAGCAAGTCGCCGCGCGCAAACTGCCGCCGATCGAAAACTGGGACCCGGAGCAAACCGGTGACAGCCAAATGCGTATTTCAGCGGACGGCACCTGGTATCACGATGGCGGGAAGATCAAACGCCCCGCCATGGTCCGTGCGTTCGCCAGCCTGCTGATGCGCGACGATGACGGGCAGCACTGGCTGGT
Organism: Pontixanthobacter sp.; assembly: GCA_049650705.1. Lineage (GTDB taxonomy): Bacteria > Pseudomonadota > Alphaproteobacteria > Sphingomonadales > Sphingomonadaceae > Pontixanthobacter. Next base: position 22,026 of record JBASAR010000015.1, read on the forward strand.
CATGCCGTTCCAGAGACTGTCGATCGACGTGGAAGACGCGGCGCTGATCACGGTGGACGCGATGCAGCTCGACGACGGGATCGGCTTCCGCCTCAATACCGATGAACTCGTAATGGCCGGGCCGGACAACCGCCTGATCGCACGCGGAGATATCGATACGCCAGCGCTCTATCTCGAAGTGCGACGGGGGCTGGAGGCGCGGCTCAATCGCAGCACCTATCAACAGCTGGCCGATATCGCCCTGGCGAAAGGCGACGATTGGACCGTCGCGAGCCAAGGCACGCAGTTTTCCCTCATACCTGAATGAACGATCTGTTCGACCGGCTGTCGGCACTGTTCGAACGCGGCCATCGCGCCGATATTCCCGATCTGATGACCGATGCGCGGTTCGCCGATGCGGATCGCACGGCGGATGCGGCGGTATTGATCGCGGTAACGGACCGGCCCGAACCGGGCATCATCCTAACGCAGCGCCCCACGACCATGCGCGACCATCCCGGTCAGGTGGCATTTCCGGGCGGCAAGATCGATGCTGGTGAAACCCCGGTCGAAGCAGCTTTGCGGGAGGCGGAGGAGGAGCTTGCGCTTTCCCCGGGGAACGTCCGACTGATCGGAACGACCGACCGCTATCAAACCGGCACCGGGTTCGACATCACCCCGGTGCTGGGCGTGGTCCCGCCAGACCTTCCCCTGATCGCCCATCCACGCGAAGTGGAGGCGTGGTTCGAGGTGCCGTTGGAAATCGTATTCGATATGGATCGGTGGACGCAGAACGAGGTGTTCTGGCGCGGCGATATGCGGCAATATCTGGAAATGGACTGGCAGGGTTTCCGTATCTGGGGGGTGACCGCCGCGATTATCGCCAACCTATCGCGCAGGATCGCGATTGTGGAATTGCTCGATGGCTAGATATCTACCGCCAGATGGTTGGACGAGACGCGCCGATCTCGTTCCCCTGGTCGCCGCGCTCGGGCCCGAAAACATGCGCTGGGTCGGCGGGGCGGTGCGCGATACCGTGTTGGGATTGCCGGTCGCCGACGTGGATGTTGCGACCACACTCTTGCCTGAAGACGTCATGCGCCGGCTCGAACAGGCTGGCATCCGTGCAATTCCCACCGGGATCGATCATGGAACGGTCACTGCCGTGCGCGATGGCGGGAATGTGGAAATCACCACTTTGAGGCGCGATGTCGCGACGGACGGACGCCATGCGACGATCGCCTTTGCAGACGATTGGCGCGACGACGCGGCCCGCCGCGACTTCACCATGAACGCGCTTTATGCGCACCCCGAAACCAGGGAGATCTCGGACTATTTCGGCGGGCTGGAGGACCTTTCCAACCGCCGCATCCGCTTCATCGGCGATGCGCGTGAAAGAATTGCGGAGGACCACCTACGTATCTTACGCTATTTTCGGTTCCATGCGCGGTTCGGCGGCGCGCTGGACAACGATGCACGCACTGCATGCGAGAGCATGTCGGCCACGCTCAAGGGTTTGAGCCGCGAACGCGTGGCGAGGGAACTGCTCGGACTGCTAGCCCTACCCGACCCCGCGCCGACCGTGGAATTGATGCTGCAATCGGGCGTGTGGAGCGTCGTACTGCCCGAAACGGCCTTGCATCATCACGAACAACTCGTGCGTTTGATCGCCGCGGAAGCCCGTGATGCGGTGCCCCCCGACCCGATCCGCCGGCTCGTCGCGATGCTGCCACCCAACGCGGACATTGCCACGAAAGTCGGCACCCGTCTGCGCCTGTCACGTGCCCAGCGAAGCCGCATGGCGAACGCCGCCGGGCGAACAAAGGGTGCGGACCCCCGAGCGCTGGCTTATGCCATCGGACGCGACGGCGCGATCGATCGCCTGTTGCTGTTGGGCGAACCGACGAATGCTCTTGCCAATTGGACCGTGCCCACCCTCCCCCTGAAAGGCGGCGAGATCGTGAAGCGCGGTGTGACGGCAGGGCCGCAGATCGCCATAATCTTGCGAACGGTCGAAACCCGGTGGGTGAACGAGGGTTTCCCCGATCGTGCGCGGGTAGAAACCATTCTGAACGACATTCTGGCAGAACGGGATCGGCTGAACACATAATGTCATTGCGCATTTCAGCAACTGCGTCTATGTGCCCCTCCATGTCCGGCGGGGGAATAATCCCGCGACATCGAATGCGAGCGTGAACTTCTCTTTTAATTAGGGGCAAGTCCCGCATCCGGCACCCGGACATTTGCGAACATCGCACCAGCTTCCCGTTTCACGCGTGGGTCGCCGTAAAGCACCCTTCGGCACCCGGCCTTTCGCCGGTTCGTGCCCATTGAAAGTCATCTATGTCCTATTTCAAAGATCTCGGCCTGGCCGAACCTATCCTTCGTGCCCTCGATACCAAGGGCTATACCGATCCTACCCCGATCCAGCGCGAATCCATCCCGGCACTGCTCGATGGCCGCGACCTGTTGGGTGTGGCCCAAACCGGCACCGGCAAGACGGCGGCATTCGCGCTGCCATCGCTGCATCGGCTCGCCGCCAATCCCATCGGGCGGTATCCCGCAGGCTGCCGCATGTTGGTGCTGTCGCCGACCCGCGAACTAGCGGCGCAGATCGCGGACAATATGCGCGATTATGCCCGCTTCCTCGATCTGTCGGTCCAGTGTATCTTCGGCGGGCTTCCCGCACGACAGCAAGCGCGTAAACTCGTTCCCGGTTGCGACGTGCTGGTGGCGACCCCCGGCCGCCTGCTCGATCTGATCGAACAGCGCGCGCTCACCCTGCAACATGTCGAGATTTTCGTTCTCGACGAGGCGGACCAGATGATGGATCTGGGCTTCATCAAGCCACTGACCCGCATCGCCAACATGCTGCCGAGCGAACGCCAGAGCCTGTTCTTTTCCGCTACCATGCCCGATGCGATCGCCAAACTGGGCAAACGGTTCATTACCAATCCCGTCCGCGTCGAAGTTGCGCCGCAGTCGACCACGGCGGAACGGGTCGATCAATTCGTGACGTTCATCGATCAGAAGGAAAAGCAGGCGCTGCTGTCGATCAGCCTGCGCAAGGGGCTGGCCAATGGCGATATCGAAAGCGCGCTGGTTTTCACCCGGACCAAACACGGTGCGGATCGCGTCGTACGCCACCTCGTATCAGCAGGTATCAACGCCGCCGCCATCCACGGCAACAAAAGCCAGGCGCAGCGTACCCGCGCGCTGGACGGTTTCCGGCGCGGCAGCGTGCCGGTGCTGGTCGCGACCGATATTGCCGCACGCGGGATCGACGTGCCCGGCGTCAGTGCCGTGTTCAATTTCGAGATCCCCAATGTGGCAGAACAATATGTCCACCGTATTGGCCGTACCGCACGCGCCGGGCGCAGCGGCATCGCCATCGCCTATGTCGCGCCGGACGAAAAACCATACATCCGCGATATCGAGAAACTGACCGGCCAACGACTGACCGCCGCCCCCCTGCCGGACGATTTCCTCGCGCAGGCCAGGGGGCTTCCCGCGCCCGCCAAGAAGGGCACAGGCGCCGAACGCTCAGATGAAGATCGCAACGCCCGTTTTCGCAAGGGCAAGGGCGGCGGCCAAGGGGGGCAGAACCGCAAACAGACGAGCGGACGCGACCGGAAATGGCGCGATGCGGAAGGGCGCGCGCCCGATCAGGGCAGCTATCGCAGCCGCGACGATCGCGACAACCGCAATCGCGGCGATGGCAGTGGCGATAACGCAAACGATCAGGCGCGTCCCGGCAAGGTTAGCCACAAACGCGGCCCGGTCACGAAACCGCTGGTTCAGCCCAAGCGGCGCGACGAGCGCAGCAACCGCTCCGCCTCCGGCGGGAATGCCGGTAGCGACAATGGCGGTCAGCGGCGCAATGCACGCGGCGGCGGTCGCCCCCAACAGCGCAAGCAGTCCTAGACTGCGTCACAGGCACGAACGGTCAGTTCAACCGTAATTCATTTTGCCTGCGGCATTAGAGCGGTGTTCTTTCAGACATCGGTGTGGGGTCGCCGCCTCGTCCTTTCCCTCCACGGGCGAAGCGGATTGGCCCCCTCATGCTCGAAGCGGCGGGTTCATGCGTTTCGGCGCTAGGGCCAGGCTCTTCGGGTCGCAGGGAAAGGGTCGTTGGCGTGAAGCGCTGGCGGCCCTTTCTTATGTGTTCATCGAATTGTCATCGCATATGAACAATGAGGCCGAGCATGACATGCATTTAAGGATTAACACGATGAAACGTTTTGCTATCTTTCTTGCCGGAATCAGCGCCGCTGCCCTGCCCGCCAGTGCCATCGCGCAGGATCGACAATGCGTCTCGCGTGCCGAAAGTCAGGCCGTCGTCGCGCACCTTATGCCGACATTGCTGACCACGCTGGAGAAGAATTGCGCGCGAAAGATCGGCAAGGACACCTATCTTTCGCGTAATGTGACGAAACTGGCCGCGAATGCCAAACCGGCGTCGCAGCGCGCATGGCCCATGACCCGCGCCGTGTTCGAACGTCAGGGCGGCGACAAGCTGCCGGACAACGAAACTCTACTGGAATTCGGGCGGATGGCTATCGCCGAGGGGATTACCGGCCGTTTGAAAGCCGACGAATGCAACACCGTGAGCACGCTGATCGAACAGCTCGCGCCGCTGCCCCCGCAAAATTTCAACAATGTCTTCGCGCTGTTTCTGGAAGTCGGCATGAACGAAACGAAGGATTCGCCGATCCGGGTCTGCAAACCCGCCTGACCGGTTAGAAACGATTGTCGCGCGGGAAGCCTTGCGGGGGCATTCGGCCTGCTGCACCCCGTGCGACTTTCCATTCCCAGATGTCGTTCTCCGTCCGCGTCCGATCGCCCTTGCCGCCCATCTGCCAGCTCAATCCGTCGGCAAGGGTGAAGGTGGTCGCATCCGACAATCCGCCGCCTTCCGGCCCCGGGCGGTAGCGCTGGAGCATGACACCCTGGCCGCGTGCGAGCACCGGCAGTTCTTCCAGATTAAAGACCACCAGTTTCCGGTTTTCGCCCACGACCGCCACATGATCGTGCTCGGTCGCGATTTCGCGGATAACCACGAAACGGGTATCGCCTTTCAGATTGACGACCTGCCGCCCTTTCTTGGTTTCGGCGAGCAGTTCATCCATTTCGGCGGCGAAACCCTTCCCATTGGACGATGCGAGCAACAACTGCCCCTTGGGCCGATGCACGAGCGCGCCTACGATCTGTGCCGCCGCGTCGATGTCCAGCGTATTGCGCACCGGTTCGCCGAAACCGCGCGCGCCCGGCAGTTTGTCGCCCCCCAGGGTGAAGAAACGGCCATTATCCGCCGCGATCAGGATCTTGTCCGTCGTCTGCGCATGGAATGCGAAAGCCGGCCCGTCGCCTTCCTTATATTTGAAATCGCCAAGCCCGTCCGCTGTGGCAAGTTCGACATGACCTTTCGCCGCGCGGATCCACCCTTTCTGCGACAGGACCACAGTGATCGGTTCCTTCTCGATCATCGCATCCATGGAAAACTCGACCGTCGGCGTGGCTTCCGCGATGGTCGTGCGCCGACGGCCAACCGCTGTGTCTTCGGCGTAATCCTTGCGCAGGGACTTCAGATCGCGTTTCAGCCGGGTGCGCTGACGGGCAGGCGAGCCGAGCAGTTGTTCCAGATCGCCCTGCTCCTTCAACAGGTCGTCCTTCTCGCCGCGTAGCTGCATCTCTTCCAGTTTCCGCAGCGAACGAAGACGCATGTTCAGGATCGCTTCGGCCTGCCGATCGGTGAGGCCGAATTCGGCTATCATCATCGGTTTGGGTTCGTCCTGCGTGCGGATGATTTCGATTACCCGGTCGAGATTGAGGAAGGCGATGATGTAGCCTTCGACCAATTCCAGCCGGGACGCGATCTTGTCCAGCCGGTGCTGCGTACGCCGCTGAAGGATGTCGATCTGCGCCGCGATCCAGTTGGTCAGCAGCTCCTTCAGGCCCATCACCAGCGGTGTGCGGGTGGCATCCAACACGTTGAGGTTCAAGCCGAACCGCGTTTCGAGATCGGTTAGACGATAGAGCGATTCCTTCAGCAGTTCCGGATCGACATTGCGATTCTTCGGCACCAGAACCAGACGGATGTTTTCGTCGCTTTCGTCGCGCACATCTTCCAGGATCGGCAGCTTCTTGTCGGCGATCAGCTGGGCGATCTGTTCGATCAGCTTGCCCTTTTGCACCTGATAGGGAATTTCGCTGATAATCAGCTGATATTGCCCGCCGCCCAGCCGCTCGATCCCCGCCTCGCGATCGGCCTGCCTTCCCGCCTCGCCGGCATGGAAGCGACCGCGCATCCTGAACGATCCGCGCCCGGTTTCATACGCCGTCGCGATCGTCTGCGCATTGTCTACGATTAGACCGCCGGTCGGCAGGTCGGGTCCGTGGAACAGTTCCATCAGCCGCGCATGATCGGTGGCCGGTTCGTCGATCAGTTCCAGCGTCGCATCGACGATCTCCGCGACATTGTGGCTGGGTATGTTGGTCGCCATGCCGACCGCGATGCCACTTGCCCCGTTGGCCAGGAGATTGGGGAACAGGCCCGGCATCAGTTCCGGCTCCCGCTCCTCCCCATTATAGGTCGGAATGAAATCGACCGTGCCTTCGTCGAGCCCCGCCATCAGCTGCATGGCTGTGCGGGTCAGGCGTGCTTCGGTATACCGGTACGCGGCGGCATTATCCCCGTCGATATTACCGAAATTGCCCTGCCCCTGCACCAACGGGTATCGGAGCGAGAAATCCTGCGCCAGACGCACCATCGCGTCGTAGGCGGCGGTGTCGCCATGGGGATGGTATTTGCCGATCACCTCGCCGACCACGCGCGCCGATTTCTTGTAACCATTGGCGGGGTCGAGTTTGAGCTGGCGCATGGTCCACAGCAGGCGGCGATGGACCGGTTTCAACCCATCGCGCAAATCGGGCAGGGAACGCGCGGTGATGGTGGATAGCGCATAGACGAGATAGCGTTCCGACAGAGCACTGTCGAAGGGCGCATCGATGATGGAATCATTTCCCGCGTTCGGGCCCCCGCCCCCCTTCCGGCCCGGCGTACCGGTATCGCTGCCATCCTTCGCCATCGCTTGGCCTTATACCCACCGGGAAACGCCAGACAATGCGGAACGAAGGTCTGTCCCCGTCCGTTGCATAGACAACAACACGATATGGAGAATACGCATGACGAAGGTACTCATTCTATCCGCCGACGGGTTCGAACAGTCGGAGCTTATGAAGCCCAAGGCCGCGCTGGAAGATGCCGGTTACGAGACCGTCGTTGCGAGCATCGAAAGCGGCGAAATCAAAGGCTGGGACGAGAACGATTGGGGTAAGAGCGTTTCCGTCGATCTGACCTTGGGTGATGTCGATGTGAACGATTACGCGGCGCTGCTGCTTCCCGGTGGGCAGATCAATCCCGATCTTCTGCGCGTCGAAAAGGATGCGATCGCCATCGTCAAGAAATTCAACGACGCAGGCAAGCCGATCGCGGCAATCTGTCATGCCCCGTGGCTGCTGATCGAAGCGGGCATCGTGAATGGTAAGACCGCGACCTGCTACACCTCCATTCGGACCGATTTGAAGAATGCCGGGGCAAACGTCGTTGATCAGGAAGTGGCCGAGGATGGCAATCTCATCACCAGCCGCAATCCGGACGATCTTCCCGCCTTTTCGAAGACGCTGATTGGCCAGATCAAAGCTGCGGCCGCCTAACCTTCCAACGGCAATTCAACAAAGCCCCGTCGCAGCGATGCGGCGGGGTTTTGCATGTCACCATACCCGTCGACCGGATCGAGGTGGTTGGCTGGACTGTTCTATGAATCTGCCGAACTCGGCTTGCGTCATGGCGCCTTCGGCCAGTGTCGTCGAGGTTAGGAACGCCGGCGTTCCCACCAAACCCAACGCGAATGCTTCGCGCCTGACCTTTGCCAGTTCCGTATCAATCGCAGTCGATCTGTTGGCGAGATCGCTCTGCAACCGAGCCCAATCCCCGCCCAGCTCTTCGAAGATGGCGCGTATCTGAACGGGGTCGAATGTGGGTGCACGCATCAGCGCATCGTGAAATTGCGGATGAAGGTTCTGAAACCGGCTGGCGATCGCTATACGCGCGAGTTCCTCTGACGGCGGACCGAAAACCGGCCATTCGCGAACGACAAAGCGTACCTTGCCATGTTTGCGCGCCGCTGTCTGCAAGGCGCCATTCGCCTGTCGACAGGCGGGACAGCGATAGTCGCCAAATATAAGGATCGTCACAGTATCGTCGTCATCTGAAGGCATGACATCGGCGACGATCCGCTGTGCAATATCGCTCTGCGAAACATCGCGTCCGATACTGCTAGCGCCGCGTACGATGAACAGGATCGCAACGCCGATGGCGACCGCGACGCCGATTTCCGCCGCCAGCCGCGCGCGCGTCTTCATGTAAGGCCGATCGCTGGATTCGGCGCGGCATTACCGACTGTGATCGTATTTCCCCGATGGTACGGCGACCACAAGCCCGTCCAACGTCGCGGACATAACGATCTGGCATGACAAACGGCTGGTCGGTGCGACGCCGAACGCAAGGTCCAGCATGTCTTCTTCATCCTCGCTCGCCGGATCGAGTTGATCGAACCAAGCCGGATCGACAATTACATGACACGTCGAACAGGCCATCTGTCCTTCGCACGTGCCTTCCAGCGGCAGGCCCGCTACCTGGCCGATGGTTAGCAAATTATCACCCGGCTCGGCCGTGCAGCCGGTCCGCTGCCCATCGGCATCGTCGAAATACACGCGAACTGTCAAAAGCCCTGCTTTCGTGCGGCGGTCAGGATCTCGCCCACCCCCTGTTCCAACATCGTCATGGTCGTATAACGGCCGAACCCGATGCGGATGGATCGTTTGGCCTTCTTGTCGCTCAGCCCGATAGCCTTGAGCACATGACTGGGCCGCCCCGTATTGCTGGCGCAGGCGGAACCGGCGGAAAAACACACGTTGCGCGCATCGGACATCAGCCGCGCGACATCCAGCCCCTTGTGCCGGATGTTGAGATTGCCCTGCCACCGCGCCTCCGCGCTGCCGTTCAATTTCCACTCTCCAAACATTTCGCGCGCGCGGACCCATAATTGCGCAATATGGTCCGCGTCCTGCGCCATGCGTTCTTTCGCCACTTCCGCCGCGGCACCGAAGCCCGCGCATAAAGCCGGGCTCAGGGTCCCGGATCGCAGACCGAATTCCTGTCCACCACCGGTCTGCACTTCCTTCAGCGTAACGCCGTCGCGCACCCATAAGGCGCCGATACCCTTGGGCCCGTGCAGCTTATGCGCACTGACCGCGATCATATCCGCGCCGGTCAGTTCGATCTTGCCGTAAGCCTGAACGGCATCGCACAGGAACAGCGCATTCGATTGCTTGGCGCGGCGATGCCATTCGATGGTCGGCTGTATTACCCCGATTTCATTATTGACCTGCATCACCGCCACCAACTGCGTATCGGCGGGCATATCTTGCTTGACGTTGCACTGACCATTCTTGGCGACGTTCAGTTCATGCGCATTGCCAAGGTTCAGCGCCGTATCGCGCACCGCGGAATGTTCGATCGCGGAATAGGATATGCTGCCATCGGTCACCGTGCCGCGCATGGCGAGGTTCAACGCCTCCGTCGCGCCGCTGGTGAAGATAACCCGGCCCCCTGCCGGAAACAAAGCAGCTACTCGGTCGCGTGCCAGTTCCACCGCCGCCGCCGCCTGCCGGCCCATGCGATGGGGTGAATGCGGGTTACCGAAACCGCTGCCTTCCGGCCCATCGAGCCAACGCAGCATCGCATCGCGCGCCTCGGGTGCCAGCGGGGTGGTCGCCTGATAGTCGAGATAGATCATACCGTTATCTTACCGTCCTTCGGCCATATCTATCCATGCCTCGGCAAACCGTTCCACATCGGCGCGAGTGGTGGTCCAACCCACGCTAACGCGGATCATGCGCGCGGCGGTGTCCGGATCGATGCCGATCGCATCCATTACGTGGCTTTGTTTCAACGTCCCGGACGAACAGGCCGACCCCTGGCTGACCGCGATGCCAACCATGTCGAACCGCATCAATTGCGC
>JBASAR010000016.1:0-3889 GCA_049650705.1 Pontixanthobacter sp.
GAAATGGCGGAAGGGGAGCGTTATTCGGTGCCCGCCGACGCCGAAGGACCGCAGGTCTGGACCGGCCAACCCGAAGCGTTGATGGTCAGCATCGGCGGCGACGATATCGGCACCCTGTCGCAGGAGAGCGAGATCCTGCGCGACATACCCGCGACCGCGACCGCCCTGTTCGACCGGATCGACGGTGCGGACGCGCAGGCGGCGCAGGCACCGGCCGCTCGCGCACCGGCAACGCAGGGCGGCATCGAACCGCCCGCGGCCACATAACGGGCGGAACGCATGGCGTTTGTCCCCGCAATAGCCGCGCCGCCCCCTCGACAGGCGCATGCCGAGCCGCCAGAAAACCGCCCGAAAGGCGTTCAGCCGGCATTGGGGTTCCGATCCGCATGACCGGCCTCGTTTGAAAACCGACCCATCATGAAACACGGGAGTGTGTCCTTGAATTCTCTTACATCTGCGCGTCGTCCGTCACGCGCGATCCTGTCCGGTCTGGCGCTGTTCGCCGCAATTGCCGCGCCGCTGCCTGCGCTGGCCCAATCGAACGACGACGAAGTTCGCATACGCAAGCTGGAGGCGGAAGTGCGCGCTTTGCAGCGCAAAGTCTTTCCCGGCGCGGATGGCCGTTTCTTCGAACCGCAGATCAGCGGCCCGGCGGTCACCGCGGGCAATACCGATCCCGCATCGACCACCGCGGTGACGGATATTCTGGTACGGCTGGACGCACTGGAAACGCAGATTGCATCGCTGACCGCGCAGACGGAAGAAAACGGCAATGCGCTGGCGCAACTGTCCAGCCGGGTCGCCATTCTGGAAACCGGGCCGCAGCCTGCATCGGGCAACTTCGTACCGGGTACGCCCGTCGATAGTGCTGCGACGGGCACTGCGACGGGCACTGCGCCGGTCGTCCGATCGACCACGACCACCACCACCACGACGACACGCCCCGCCGCACCAGCCGCCGTCACTGTCACCGCCCCCGCCACCGGGCCGAGTGCGGCGCGACTGGCAGCGGTCAGTCAAATCGCCAAACCGCAAACGGACGATGCGGGCGACGATGAATATTCCTATGGTTTCCGCCTGTGGGACGCCGGTTTTTTCCCCGAAGCGCAGCAGCAGCTGACCATGTTCGTGGAAAAATACCCAAGCCACCCACGCGCGACCTATGGCCGCAACCTGTTGGGCCGTGCCTATCTGGATGACGGCCAGCCCGCCGATGCGGCGCCGTGGTTCTTGAAGAATTACCAGGCGGACGAACAGGATGCCCGCGCACCCGACAGCTTGCTGTATCTGGCCGAAGCGATGATTGCGCTCGATGATACGAACCGTGCCTGCATCGCGCTGTCCGAATTCGGCGAAAGCTACCCCGCGCTCGCATCGGGGCGCCTGTCCGATCAGTATCAGCGCAATGTCGGGCGGGTTACCTGCAATTGACGATACGCTCTATCCGGACCTGATCGCGCGGTTCGCCGCCGATCTTGATGAGATCGGCGGTCGCGCGGGGCGACTGGGCATCGCGGTATCGGGCGGTCCGGACAGCGTCGCGCTGCTTCTGCTGGCGAACGCCCTCGATGCCGATATCGCTGCCATCACCGTCGATCATCGCCTTAGACCCGAAAGCGCCCGAGAGGCCGCGCAGGTGGCCGAAATCTGCGCCGCGATCGGGGTCGAACACGCTATCGTGCAAGTCGAAGTTGCCCCGGGCAATCGTCAGGCCCGCGCGCGCGATGCACGATATGCCGCCATCGCCGATTGGGCGCAGGGCCGGCGGATCGCTTTCGTTGCAACCGCCCATCATGCGGACGATCAGGCGGAAACATTGATGATGCGGCTCAACCGCAGCAGCGGTCTGTCCGGACTGGCGGGGGTACGGCGGCAAAGCACGCTATCGGGCACGGATATCGCGATCCTGCGCCCTTTGCTTAAGTGGCGCAAAGCGGAGCTGGAACGGATCGCGCAAGCATGCCCGTTCGCAATCGCGGATGATCCGACCAACCGCGACATGGCTTACGATCGTGCCGCCATGCGCCAGCAATTGTCGCGCGCGGATTGGATCGATCCGGCGGCGCTGGCGCAAAGCGCGGCATTGTTGGGGGAGGCGGAGGATTATGTCCGGCAGCAAATCGCGCGCCGCTACGCCGACCACGTTCGCGTTCGGGACGGCGAGGTGCAGTATCGCCCCGGCCCATCCCGGTTCGAGAATATCGAGATCGTGCGCCTGATCATCGCCGCACGAGCCCGCGAGCCGGGTCGCGCCGACATCGACCGTCTGATCGATCGGTTGGAAAGTGGCCGTTCCGCGCAGCTTGGTGGCATTCTTGCGAAATCGATGAACGATGGCGAACCGCTCTGGTCGTTCGCGCCGGAACCGCCGAGACGTGGGGTGTAGCCACGACAACGCACCGGCTGATCAGATCATGGGATCGCCCATCCCGATCCGCTTGCCGCGAGTGCTAATGACGTGATCGCCCTTCTTCGCGATGGCGAAAATCTTCGCGACGAAATCTTCCGGCGTGCCGATGCAACCATGGCGGGCGAGCCCGTTTTCGACGTCCGCCCGGTGGATCGCCACCCCGTCGGTGGTCAGGAACATCGAATAGGGCGCAGGCGCGTTACTGTATTTCTCCGACACGTTTTGCCGCATCTTGTAGCGTATGGGAAAGGTGCCGAGCGGGGTCGGGTGACCGTCCGTCCCCGGCAACACCGCCGCCGCGCCGATTGAATAGGCGCCGCGAAATACCGAGATGACCCGCGCATCCGGATCGACCGTCATCGCCAATGGCCCGCCGGGCATGCCGGCATCGTCCCAGAACCATTCGCCATATTCGGTGGGGTCTTAGATCGGCTAAATAAGTCCGATCACGAACGGGCTGTTCGCCGCGGCGGGGGTATCCGCGATGATCGGCTTGCTTAGGTCGGTGGGGGGGGCACATCGGTTCGGTGTCGATGGTCGGCGTCTTCATCGTGGGGGTTGGCGACCCATCGTCAGTTTCGGCAAAGGCTTCGCCCGCCATACCGATCCGACGCATCGCGGAGCTGGGAGACGGTTACCGGTCGCTGCGTTCGCCGCCCGCCGAATGTTCGCGATACGCCGCGGCCGCGCCAAGCAGGCCGGGTTCCGCATGGACGAGCAGCACCACCGGGACCGTCTCCATCACGCCGCGAAACCGCCCCTTGGCCGTGAATCGTTCGGCGAACCCCGATGTGGGCAGAACTTCGCCCAACCGTCGGCCCAATCCGCCCGCGATCACGATCCCCGCAAACGCGCCCTGCGCCAGGGCGATATCCCCGGCCACGCTGCCGAGGGTGAGGCAAAACCGTTCCACTGCCGCCCTGGCGCGCCGGTCTTCCCCCGCCGGGTCCAGTCCGCGCGCCCATAGTGCGACATCGGTAACGCTCTGTTGGGCCTCGACATCCGTATCGCCCTCCTTCGCGGCGAGGGTGTGGTAGATATCCGTGATCGCCGGGCCTGCGACCACCCGTTCCACCGATACCCGCCCATGGCGTTCGCGCAGTTTTCGAAGGATCGCATCGTCCACGGCGTCCACGGGGGCGAAACCGATATGTCCGGCTTCGGTCGCGGATATGCGAGGCGAGCCACCCGGGGTTCCAGGGCCCGGCCGATCGATCGTCGCCGCGCCCAAGCCGGTGCCGACGCCGATCACCCCGATGCGGCCGCCGGCGACCGGCTGCCACGGGGGTCCTGCCAATCGATCGAAAGGCGCGGTGTCGGGATCCGTGGCGAGATACGCCACGCCGTGGGCGATCGCTTCCAGATCGTTGACGACGACATGATCGTGAAGCCCGCATCGACGGTTCACTTCAGCCGGGTGTATGGTCCAGGGATTGGTGGTGAAGCGTATCGTGTCCCCCGATGTGGGGGCGGCCACCG
>JBASAR010000017.1:0-20068 GCA_049650705.1 Pontixanthobacter sp.
GTCCGGGACGAACGCAACCGCTCCCCCGATCACGACAGTGGCGGCGATGCGGACAGTCCGATCCCGCCCGGCCGTACGACAGATATCTCCGATAACCGGGACGATTGTGCGACCGCGGGCGAGGTCCTGCGCCAAATCGTCGGACAAGTGGAATGGGAGGGCAAGCCCCATCTCGCCGTGTGGCATGGCACCGGAACGGACGGCACCCGCCTGCTCGATTTTCAAACCGACCCGGCGATCGACGATATCGAACCGATGATGAGCGAAGCCGCGGCCGCGGCATTGGCCGGCGTGGCGGTGCCGACAGGTGGGGCGGCAATGCCCGACATCGTATGGCGGCCCAGCAATACGCAGGATTGCGGCGTGCTGACCCTGGTTCTGCCGCTTGCGCATGGGACCCTGACTCTCGGCCTGTATGAGACGGGCCTGTCACCGCGCGACATCTGTCACCGTGCCGACCGTCTTCGCGCCGCCATCCCTGCCGCGTGTTCGTTTTTCGAATTATGGCAGGAACGGCGCCATTTCGCCTCGCGTATGGTGGCGCTTGAAACGATGGTGCGGCGAAGCGATCTGCCGATGTTGCTGCTCGACCGGGAGGGCAGTGTTCAATTCGCCAACCGGGAGGCGCGGGCGCTTTCGTTCGAACGCGATGGCATTGCGGTGATGGGCGCGATCGACGGAGCGAATTCGGGCCTCGGCGTTGGTGGCACACTTCGTACCCAGAACCCGGGCGATGGCTTCCGCGTGAAGGGCGCGGTCGAACATTTCTGTCGCGAGTGCGGGGATATGTCCGGCGCGCAGGATATCAACCTCTCGGTGGAACGCGACGGACGGCGTCCGGCCATCGTGACGATCGCACCCGGTGCGCGGCTTTCCTCCGGCGATCCGTCGCATGCCGATGTCGGCAACGCCGGGCGCGGGGACATTTGCGTGGCGCTGGTGACGATCTGCGATCCGGAACGCGATTGGACACCCGCATTGGAACCGGTGTTCCGGCATTACAGCCTGTCGGGGAGCGAGGCGCGGCTCGCCTGCCTGCTGGCGCATGGGGCCAGCCTTTGCGATGCGGCCAAATCGCTCAAACTGCGTGAACAGACGGCGCGGTCCTATCTCAAGCAGATCTTTTTCAAGACCGGCACGCATCGCCAGGGCGAGCTGGTCTGGCTGCTATTGTCCAGCATGCGCCGCATCCTGCCACCGGCTGAAATCGGCAATAGGACAGAAACGACGCGATTAGGGGCCGCACCGTGTTGAAAACCCCCCTTTGGGGGGTGCAGTTTTCCCCCAAACCGGGGTCGATAAGCCTGGCGACGAGGAGGATGATCAGAGCTGCATCGGATCTCCGTTGCAACATCGATCTTCCGCGTACCGTGCGGCGATGTGAAACCCGAAGTCAAAGAGGGCTCAAACCATGAAAACGCAATTTCTGAAATCCTGTTCGCTGGCAGCGATGCTGATCGCCATGCCGGTTGCCGTCCATGCGGACGATGACAATTCCGGGGCCGGCGCCGGCGAAAATGCCGCGAATAACGGTTCCAACGCCGAAAGCGACAATTCCGTTCTGACCGCGACCGATAGCGGGAACGACAATTCCGATAATTCGACCGATATCGATATCGCGGACAGCGGTAATGACAGTTCCGACAATTCGACGAACCTCGCCGATAGCGCCAACGACAGTTCGAACAATTCCACAAATGTCGCCGATAGCGGAAACGACAATTCCGATGCGTCCACCGACATCGATGTGAGCGACAGCGGCAACGACAATTCGATCGACACCGACAATTCCGACAATTCGGATCGCTCCGACAATCTGGAAAACTCTGCCAATACCGACAATTCGAACAATTCGACCAATGTCGCGGTATCCGATAGCGGGAACGACAATTCGGACAATTCGACGGATCTGGCCGTAGCCGACAGTGGCAACGACAATTCCAGCACCGCCGACAATTCGAACAACTCGACCAATATCGCCGACAGCGGCAACGACAGTTCGAACAACTCGACGAACCTGGCCGTGTCCGACAGCGGCAACGACAATTCGGACAGTTCGACGAATGTCGATATTGCCGACAGCGGGAACGACAGTTCCGACAACTCGACCGACAATTCGACGTCGGGCGGAAGGTTCGCGGCCAATAATGGCAGCAACGTGACCGACAATTCGGACAATTCGGACAATTCGGATAATTCGGATAATTCAATCGAAATCGCGGTTGCGGATAGCGGTAACGATTTCTCGACCAACGACGACAGCGACAATTCGGACAATTCCGTCCGTATCGCCGACAGCGGGAACGACAATTCGGACAACTCGGACAATTCCGATAATTCGATACAAATCGCCGATTCCGGAAACGACAATTCCGATAATTCGGACAGTTCCGACAACTCGGTTCGGATCGCGGATAGCGGCAACGACAATTCGGTAAATGGCAGCTACAACACCGAATCCACCGGCTCCGCGTCCAACAGCGGCGTGTTCGGCAATGGTGCGGTCGTCGCCAGTTCGACGCTCGCCAGTTACGTCACCGGCATCACGGTCACCTATGAAGGGTCCGACGACGATGGCGGCCGCTCGATCGACAATACGATCAACAATGGCGGAGCGGCTTTCCAGAACTTCGCCGGAATGCAGGCGCTGAACCAGAATACGGGCGTCGGCGCATCGCAGAACGCCAGCGTGAGCGTGGCGGCATCGACAGGCGATGTGAGCTTCTAACGCATGAAGGGTGCCGGTGCCTCCGTTCATTCGGGGGCACCGGCGCTTTTTCCCTATCTCCCCGCCAAGGAACGATCCGATGATCCGCTTTCCATATTCCAGATTGTTAAAGGCCGCCCCGTACGCGGCGCTCGCCGCATGCGCAGCGCTGTCCGCGCCCGCCGCCGCCTCGCCCGAAACCACGGCGCAACCTCGGCCGAATGTTGCCGTCGATGGCGCGTCCCCCTTCGATGCGCCCCCGATCGACGATGCAGGTCTGCGCAAAGCCACCGGACGCGAGAATATCGCGCAGCATAGTCAGGCCGATCTGACGGCGAACGTATCGCGCAACAGCGTCGGCGACAATGCCGTGACCGGCGATGCGATGATTGCCGACAACGCGTTTCAGAACATGTCCGGTCTGTCGATCCTGAACGTCAACACTGGCAACAACGTCGCGATCAACGCCGCGATGAACGTGAATATCGCGATCAATCCCGGCACATGATCCGTGCGCGCGCCCTTTTGCCCGCGATCGCGATGATTGGCACAGCGGCACTGACGGGCTGCGGCCATGCGGTGACCGGCGCGCCGGCGTTCGTTGCGCCTTTGGGGCCGGTCGGCATGTTCCGTGTACCGGTCACGCCGATGGCGGAGAAACGTTTCGCCGGGATTATCCGGCAGCAATATGATTTCAGTTGCGGTTCGGCCGCGCTCGCCACGCTGCTGCGTTACCATTACGACTACAAGGTCAGCGAAGAACGCGCCTTTCGCGGCATGTGGGCCGAAGGCGACCGGGCGCAGATCCGCCGGGTGGGCTTTTCGCTGTTCGACATGAAACGCTGGCTCGCCAGCCATGGCATCGCGGCCGACGGGTATGAAGTGCCGCTCGACACGATCGCGACGACCGGCATTCCCGGCATAGCGCTGATCGCGGTGAAGGATTACCGCCATTTCGTGGTGGTGAAAGGCGTGTCCGCGACCGAGGTTCTGCTTGGCGATCCCTCCATTGGCCTCGCTGTCATGCCGCGCGCCGATTTCGAAGCCGCCTGGAACGGCGTGTATTTCGTATTGGCGGACGATCAACCGCTGGCGAAACGGCATTTCAATCGCGTCGGCCAATGGGGTGCCTTCGCCCGTGCCCCGGTGGGGGGCAATTTCTCCGACCCCGTCAGCCAGCAGGCTTTATCCCTGACCGCGCCGTTCTATGGCGACATATCATGAGCCGGGCGTCGTGAGGTGGTTGGCATGAGCTTGATGGCGGCCATCACGCTGAACGCGGCGGCAGCATTCGCGCCGGTTGCAGGGTCCCCTGCGACCATCGAACCCGTTCCGGAACCGGTTGCCGCGCAAACCGCGCCCCCCTTTGGCGTGGCACCGGTTTCGGATACCGATCTCAAATCACAGCGCGGCGGTATTCGCCTGCCCAATGGCATCGACGTCGCCTTGAGCGTGCAGACGCAGACGGCGGTCGATGGCCATATCGTGCTGCGCACCGTCTTCACCCTGGATGACGGGCCGGCGCAATTCAGCGTTTTCACCCCCCGCCCGGGCGAAATCGTCAAGCTGGATATCGATCGTTCGCAAGGCGGTGGCCCCGGAACCGGCCCCGGAACAGGCACTGTGACCAGCGTGACCTACGATGCGCAGAACGGCATTCAAATCAGCCGCATGATGCAGGGGCCGGTGGTGGCGACGACCGGCATTGTCGACAATGGGAATGACGTACAGGCCGGTTTGCAAGACGTGACCGGCCGAACCGCGGTTCAGACCGATAACGGGCTTGTTCGCCACCGCCATGTCGCCGGCAACCGCATCGCCGATCTGACCGCCGACGATCTCACAATCGCGCATTTCGCGGGTCATGCTTTCGGTTCCGCAATCGCCAATATGGGCAACGACCGGACGATCGACACGCATACGGTCATTTCGATCGGGCTCGACAATGTGAACCCGCAGCTCATCGGATCGACGATGCTGCGGGTAGAGGGGCTGGGCATCGCCGCCCTGCAATCGCGGTATTAACGAAGGGGGGCGGACAGGATGCGCCGACTGACATGGATATGCGCCGCGCTGCTGGCATGGGGACAGGCGGATGTGGCGGCGGCGCAGGATGCGCCTTCGCAAACGATGCAGCAACAGCTCGACCGGGCCATGACCATGATTGCCGCGCAACAGGAGCAGCTTGATCGCCAGGCCGCGCAGATCGAAAAACTGCTGGAGGATCAGTCGCATGCGACTGTAGCGACCGCCAACCCCCCGAATGGCGACCCCCGAACGGGGGGTGCGCCGGTTGGCCTGCCGCGCGCCGGCCACGAACTGGAACGCGTTGGGGAGGCTCCTGCGGAGGCAGACCGTCCGATAGAGCTGGCGGTGCTGGACAATCAGGGCAGTGTGGTAACCCGCAAGGGCCAGATCAGCGCCGATCTGCAATTCGATTATACCCGGTCCGATCGCAACCGGGCGGTATTCCGGGGGATCGAACTGGTCGATGCGGTACTCGTCGGCGTGTTCGACATCAACGAAAGCCGGCAGGATGTGCTGACCGCCTCCGCCGCATTGCGCTACGGGTTGACCGATCGGCTGGAGGTCGGGGTGAAGCTGCCTTTCGTGCACCGCGCGGATACCTCTATCGTCGCCCCGATCGCGGGCAGCACCAATAACGACCCCGCCGCCACGATCGACAATTCGGTGGATGGCACCGGCATCGGCGATGTGGAATTAAGCGCGCGCTATCAGTTGATCGATGGCGGCAATGGATCGCCTTTCGTCATCGCCAATCTGCAGGGGGTCATCCCGACCGGCTCCGACCCCTTCGCCGTGCCGCGCGACGAACTGGGCCGCGCAACGCAGGCGGCGACGGGTGCGGGCTTTTTCGGCATCACGCCCAGCCTGACGGCCATTTTGCCGAGCGATCCCGTGGTCCTGTTCGGCACGCTGGGCTACACCTTCAACCTGGGGGAGGATGTCGATACCGCGATCCCGCCGGTGCGTATCGAACACGTCGATCCCGGCGATGCGATCAGCGCATCGGGCGGTATCGGCATATCGTTCAACGATCGTACGACGCTCAATCTGGGATACGCCCATGCCTGGGCGTTCGGCACGACCACGCGCACATCGCTGCTCGATCCCGGACCGGGGGACGATCCGTTCACCATATCGACCTCCCGCGATTTACAGATCGGACGGTTCCTGTTCGGGGTGACGCACCGTGTGAACCCGTCGACCAGCATAAACTGGTCGGTCGAAGTGGGCGCGACGGACGATGCGGCCGATGTACGATCGTCGCTGCGGATACCGCTGACGTTCTAGGTGCGAAAGCGCATGGTCAGGTAAGCGGGACCAACTGCGCCGCACCCAGTATGTTCTCGGCGGTCGGCGCGTCGCTCGGCCGATCGGCCTTCGGCTCCAGCGAGATCGCGATCGCACTGCCTGCGGCGATATCGGCCTGCATCGCTTCGGTAAGCGGAATGACGATCGTGGCTTTGTCCGCGCTCTGCCCCAGCGAACGCGGCGCACCGTCGGGGCCGATGACCCACAGTTCGGGGACCAGCCCTTCATTATTGTCGGTCTGCACGCGCACGGTCATCTCGCCCGAAGCGCCATCGTACAGCGCCGTCAGCAACGCCGGCGTATCGGCGGCGTTGACCTGCGCCACGCGGTAATCGCCGTCTGCATCGGCGACCTCGTCCGACAAGGCGGCGATTCGCGCGTCCTTGTCGGCCAGGTCGCTATCGCGCGCGACCCACAATCCCGCAAACACCAAAGCGACGACCGAGGCCGCCATGGCGGCCAACGGCCAGGCGATGCTGCGCGACGGCCGTCCGCCATCCAGAGTGCGGACAACCATCGCCGCGCCTGCATCGTCGTTCGCCGCAACCGGCATGCCGATCGATGCGGCGATACGATCCCACAGAGATGCGGGGACATCGACCGAGTCCTGTCGCTCTTCGCCATCGCCGATAAAACCATCTGCGAACCGTTCCCATTCGCCTACCGCGCGATCGAATACCGGATCGGACCGGCGTTCGGCCTGCGCATCGCGCCGGTCTTCGCCATCGAGCAGGCCAAGCGCCAGCTCCGCCGCGCGCAAATCGGCTTCGGGGGGGAGGGGAGCGGTGGTATCAGTCACGGGGCACGTTCATGCGCAACTTGGCAAGCCCCCGGCGGATGCGCGTCTTTACCGTACCCAAGGGCACACCGGTTTTCTCGGCGACCTGCGAATAGCTCAATCCGCCCATATAGGCGTCGTAGATATAACTACGTTCCGGTTCTTCCAGGTTGGTCAGATGGCCCGACAGCATTTCGGCTTCGCTCTCGCGGACCAGCCGCGTCTCGGTGAGTTCGCTGCCGTCTTCCATCGTCGCCAACGCGCCATCGCCGGCGGATCGGCGCCGGGCACGCGCACGGACCCGATCGATCGCGGCATTGCGCGCGATCAGGCTC
The DNA here is from genome assembly GCA_049650705.1 of Pontixanthobacter sp. Classification (GTDB taxonomy): domain Bacteria; phylum Pseudomonadota; class Alphaproteobacteria; order Sphingomonadales; family Sphingomonadaceae; genus Pontixanthobacter. The sequence continues at coordinate 7,157 of JBASAR010000017.1, forward strand.
AGCCATGCCTTTGGCGATCCCCTGTCGGGATCGAAGCCGGCGGCGCGGTTCCAGACCTTGATATACACTTCTTGCAATACGTCTTCCGCGCCTTCGCGGTTTCGCACGACCTTCAGACAGATGGCATAGAGGAGGGGAACCGTCGCGGTATATAGCCGGCGCATGGCGGCGCGATCGCCGGCCGCGATTTTGCCGAGATCGGCAATCAAATCAGTATCAACTGGGCCTTCTGGCATTACGGCGTGCGCGCGACCTCCCCGTCAGTCGTCGGCGAATGTACTGCCTTGGGAAAGGGTTCTGCAACAACATTATCGTTTGGGGGGTTGGCCCCGGTGTGCCCGCGCCCATTTGCTATGGCCGTACGCATGAACTTCATTGCGTGCGGGCCGCGTCTTCGTCGCGCGCGATTTCGGCATCGATTTCCGCCGCCAGATCGCGAATACGATCCTGCGCCTGCTCGTAACGCCCTTCGAAACTGCGGGTTTCTTCCTCGTGTAAAAGGAAGGTCGCCAGCAACCCCGCGGCACAAATACACAGCACGATGATCGGCCGCATCAGTAATCGATCTTGTAACGCACGTTCACATTGGTGCCGCCCGTGCCGCCCGCCTGGCTGAGGATCGACAAGGCAGGGGTCAGCGCCACTTCCAGCTGGGTGGCGGTAAAGCCCCGGCCGTCGGTGATGATCTCGATATAAATGTCGTCCGTCAGATATTGTCCGGCGGCCAATGCCGTGCCACGGCCACTGGCCTCGTCGCCACCCAGTATGCGCAGGCGATCGATACCGGTCGCGGAACGCAGCGTGCCCAGCGGGTCGAGCCCGCCGCCCCCCGAACCACGCAGAGAATTGAGCGACGCCGCCAGTTGCACCGCCTGGATCGCGGACAGGTTCGCGACGGAACTGCCGAACAGGATGCGCGATACGATTTCGTCCTGCGGCAGGCCGGGCGTGCTGGAGAACGCGATCTGCGGATCGAACGCCTTTCCGGTGACGTTCACATTGACAGTAACGCCTTCGATATCCTCGCTCGCCACCAAAGTAATCAGCGGGTCGAGAGTGCGCCCGCCGGTGAACTGCACTTGGCCTTCGGTCAGTTCGAACGACCGCCCGGCAAAGCCCAAAGTACCGCGCACCAGATCGACACCGCCCGATATGCGCGGGGCCGCGCTGGTGCCGGAGATTTGCATATCCGCGCTCCATTCGCTTTCCAGACCCATGCCGGAGACATACAGCCGTTCCGGCGCGACCAATGCGATATCGAGGCGCAATTGCTCGAATATGCCGGGGGATGGCGTTGGCATCTCGTCGCCCGTGATCCGGTTGCCTTTGGGTGCCGGTGGTTTGAACCGTACTCCGGTCAGGGCGGGCACTTCCGCCGCGCCCGAACGGATGATTTTATACCGGGTTTCAGGCAGGCGGATGCTCCCCGCCAGCAATGCGGCCTGCCCGGCCTGTTTGGTCAGAGAAAGATTGCCGGTCGCGGTGGCGGCGATGGCGTCGCTCCGGGCGAGGCGCGCATCCTGCATCCGTACATCGATATCCATCGGATAACCGCGATCCGCCGCCAGGCTGACGAAGCCACTGGCGGATACCGTACCGTCGCCTGCATTGGCGGTCATCCGTTCCAGTTCGAACCGGTCGCCGGTAAATTGCCCGCGAAGGGCAATATTGGTAAGGCGCGTTCCGTATGTTTCGTTTTCGTAGGTCAGGCGATTGGCACGGATAATTCCGCTCAATTCCGGATCGGACAGACGCCCGCTGAAATTGGCGGCCACGCCCAGCGCACCGTTCAACGTCTGGTCCTGTTGCCCGGCAAGCGAGAACAACGTGGTTGCCGGACCGTTATAGCGGATACCGCCGCCCAATCGCGCCTGCATCAGCCGTTCCGTCCATGGACCCGCGCCGGGGGGCAGCGGCGTAAGCGAGGCATTCATTCGCCCGATGACATTGCCGCGTCGGCGAATGACCGCACGGGCCGCGCCGCCGTTCGATTGAAGTTGGCCGATGAAATTCACATCGACCGGCTGGCTGATCGTTGCCGCGGTGGTGCGGGTGAACCCGCGGATCCTCAACCGCGCATCGGCGGAGGGGAAGCTGTTGGGATTGGCCTGCACGAAATCGACGCTGCCGGTGGCGTTGCCGCCAATGCCGAGGCCGGGGGAAAAGGCGTTGATAATGGCGAGATCGATGGAATCGAGCCGGCTTTGCAATTTCAGACCGTCGCCGAACCGCCCGGCCACGCGCAGATTGCCCTGCCCGAAATCGATCCGCGTCGGCAGCAGGCGGTAATCGTTCGCGCCGGGAATGATCCGGGCCGGACTGGTGGTTCTAAAATCGACCCCCCGCGCCTTGCCCCGAAGCGATGCGCGCCACAGATCGGGGGTGAGGTCGGCATTGGCGGCGATGCGGAACGGTACGCCGCTGGTCCCTTCCGCCAGTACTTTCGCACTGCCGCGTCCGCCGCGATAGTCGACGAGCGCGCGCATGACGTTGATGTTCACGCCGCCATAGGCGGTATCGGAAAGCTGGATGTCCGCGACCACTTGCGGCGTATCGTACAGCACCGCTTCGGCATCGATGATGGCGGAACCAACGCGCAGATTGGCCGGTCCGGGCAAGGTAGTGTTCCGCGCGCGCAGATTGACGATTGCCGATTGGTACTGCCCCTGCGCGCCAAGACGCACCACACCGCCCAGCCCGCGTCCATTCGCTTCGAGCCGGCCGACGAACGGCCCCGCGGGGCTTTGGCGGACTTGTCCCGACAGATCGATTCCGGCGAAATTCGCCTGATTGATCGTCAGCGCGAGTGGACCGCTGGCGGTGGCGACGGTCACGTCGGCGGTGAACGCGCCGTAATCCGTTTGCCCATCGGCATCGATACGGAAATTGCCATTGTCGCCGCGGATGGTCGCGGTGAGATCGGCCAGCCCGATGCCCAGGCCAGGCCGGGCCGCGCGGATGGTCGCGCGCGGATTGGTGACGGTGCCGTTGAGCTGCACGCCCACCGGGCCATATTGCTGCGACACGGCGGCAGCGGTCAGGGCGATCTGGCCGTTCGAGGTATCGTAACTGCCGCGCCCATCGGTAATTCGCAGCAGGGGGGAGGTCAGGCGGACATTGTCGAACCGCGCCAACCCGTCGCTGCCATAAAAAATATTACTCGACGCGGTCAGGTTGCCGCCGAGATACTCGCGCATGGAATCGTTGAGCAGGCGCGTCGATCGCGCGCGGACATTGCCCTGCAACGCGAAGCCGCCATCGGCTTGCGTCTTCAGGTCGATGTCGGTTTCGAAATTGAAGATACCGACGCTTTCGAGGCGATAATTGTCGATCCGTCCGTCGACCGCGCCAGTATAGAGCCCGGTAGAGGTGTCCGCGACCAGAATGAGATTGGCGTCGATCCGGTCCGATTGCAGGCGCATATTGTCCGACAGAATTCGCGGACCATCGATCGCGATGTCTCCGTTCAACCGGATATCGGTCAGCGTGCCGCCCGCGACCGTGTCCAGCCCGGTGATGCGCGATGCAGTCAGCGATACGGGCACGATCATGCTGCTGGTATCGACCGTGGTCTGCCCCTGCGCACGCAGGTTCTGCACGCCGATGTCGTTCATTACCACCTGCTCGGCACGAATGGCGTAGCCGACCTCCGGCGTGGCAAAAGCGCCGTTCAGTGTCAGCAAGGCGCGCAGGCCCCGCCCGCGCAAATTGGGTGCCAAGGTGCTGGGTTTCAGCAGGACAAAGGCCGCCTTCATGTCGTCGAAGCTGTTATCGCTAAGGTCCACGCCGCCATTCGCACTGAGATTGAACGCATCGCTCGACAGGCGCGCATCCACTTGCGCGCGACGTTCATCGAGTGCGGTGGTCAGATCGATACTGGTCGTTTCACCGAGCAGGGCGGCGGTGGAGGGCGGGGCGAAGCGTGCAAGACGCGCATCGCCCGTCAATCCGAAGGTGCCGTCGCGCGCAGTCAGCGCCAGATCGGCCAGCGGTTCGCCCGCCAATCTCGCATCGAGCGTACCGGCCCAGCTTGCCCAGTCGCCTTTGCCCTTCAATTCGACGTTCAGCGGTTCGGTCAGTCCGGCCAATGCCGCGATCACGCCATCGCCGGGCGCCTGGAGTTCGAGATCGATGTCGAGCTTGTTCTTCTCCGGCACCGCATCCAGCAGCAGGGCAATGCGATCCCCGCCCGCACGGTCCGGCCCGGCAATGGTGCGCGCGTCCAGTTTTACCTTCGCGCGGGCATCGGCGATATGCACTTCGCCGTTGAGGCCGACGACCCGGCGTTCGCCCGACACCGGCGCTTCGGCGATGAATTCGCCGATCTGCAGCCGGTCGATATCGATATCGTAATCGGGCAGCAACGGATCGTCGGTTTCGGGCACCTCATTGAATTCGGGCAGCCGTTGCAGCACCATGGTTTCAGCCATCAGAGCATCGACGTCGATATGCCCGTTGATGAAGGCGAAGGGGTGCCAATCGACCACGATCGCGGGCGAGCGGAAAAACACACCCTTGGGATCGGCCACGGTCAAGCCGCGAATGGTCATTTCGCTGTAAAGCGACCCGTCGATTTCATCGATCCCGATTTCCATGCCGGTTTCGAATTCCAGCCCCTCGATCTGATCGACCACGAATTTCCGGCCCGGATCGGTGTTGATCGCAAATAGCGCCAAGGCGACCAGCGCGATCAGGCCGGCGACGATGCCGAGCAGGATCTTGCCGGCCAGCATCCATTTTTGCGCCGTCGTCCGACCGGCACGCGTTTCCACCGCCGGATCTTCCGATGCGTAGGCCACATCGGCCTCGTTCTGCTCGACGGTGTCCACCATCAGAACGCTTGGCCGATGGAGATATACAGGTTGATCAGGCTTTCATTCTCTCGTCGGCCGATGGGGGTCGCGATGTCCACGCGCAGGGGGCCGAAATTGGTGTAATAACGCCCGCCGATACCCGCGCCGAAGCGGATATCGTTGAATTCCGGGTTCGACCCTTCATAGACCTGCCCCGCATCGACGAAACCGACCACGCCGAAATTACCGAAGCGATAGCGCAATTCGACCGCCGCCTCGTTGAGGCTTAGCCCGCCGATGGGGCGCAGGCGGAACGGATCGGCTTGTTCTTCCGGATCGTCGGGATTGAAATTGGGGTTGGGTTCCAGAACCTGCGGTCCCAATTGCTGGAAGCCGAAGCCGCGCACCGAACCCCCGCCGCCGGCATAGAAACGGCGCGATGGCGCGATGTCGACCCGGTCGACGCCCTGAATGGTGCCGACTTTCGCGCGACCCGCCAGCACGAAGCTGTCGCCGAACGGGAGATAGGTCGATCCTTCCACTACGCCGCGAACGTATGGGGTGAACCCGTCCTGCAGCGATCCTTCGGGCTGGACCCGCGCGGTCAGGCGGAACCCTTCGGTCGGGTTCAGCAGGCTGTCGGTCGTATCGAAGCCGACCTGCCCCGTGAGCGCGCCGATGAAATAGGTGCGATCGACATTCTCGCCAATCGCGAAATCGAAATCCTCCTCGATCGAGCCAAGGATTTCCGCGCCCACCGCATAGGTGAAGCGTTTCTGCCAGATCGGCGTCGAAGAATAGCTCAGAACGGTATAAAGCCGCCCCGTCAGCGCCTCGAACGCATCGTAATCGGCGCGTAGGGCGTTGAGGCCGACTTCGAACGTCCGATCGCGCCGACCGGCATTGGACCGGCGGAAGGTGACGCCTGCGCCCTGTTCCTGCGTGCCCAGCACGATATTGCCGATGAGCGCACCTTCGGGCGGGAACAGGTTGCGATGCGACCAGCTGCCTTCGAGGCGGAAGCCCTGGCCCGTACCGAAACCCGCACTGCCCGCCAGCGTGCGCGCAGGACCGGCATTCTGGGTCACCGCGATATTGACGAATTCGCTTCCATCAGCAGCAATACCATCCGCCGGCTCGCCCGTCTGTTCGGGTTGAACGGTGACGGTGTTGAACAGGCCCGTGGCGATCAGGGCGTCGCGCAGATCGTCGACCTTGCGGCTGTCGTACAGTTCGCCGCGTTCGAAGCGGGCGAGCACGCCGACATGTTCCGCATCGAAGGCGAGATCGCCGGTGGTGGTGAACCCGCCGAAGCGCGACAGCGGCCCAGTGGCGATCGGCAATGTATAAACGCCGTCCGCGGTCGCCGCATCGAGCAATATGTCGCGTTGACCGACTTCGACGAAAGGATATCCCTGCCGCGGCAGCGCGATGGCGACCTGCGCTTCGGCCCCCTGCACCCGCGCGGCGACGATCGGTTCGCCGACTTCGATCGCGAAGTTATCGGCGATCAGATCGGGAGGAGTGGTCGGCCCGGCTTCGATGTTGATATCGGCAAAGGTGTAACGTTCGCCCGGTGCGGCATCGATGATCGCGGTCAAGGGCTGGCCGTTATCCACCCCATCGGTGCGTTCGATACGGCTGGTGACCGCGGCGCCATACCACCCTTCGGATTCGAGCAGGCGTTTCAGAAGCGCGCTGTCTTCCTCCACCCGTGCGGACAGCATCGCCACATTGGCCACATCGTCGCCAGAATTTTCGAGCGCGGACAGATCGTTGAACGTTGCGGCAAGATCGAATTCGGTCTGTCCTTCGATCGTATCGAGGCCGTTGACCACGACATCGTATTCGACCGTCACTGCGTCATCGTCGGGCACGTCGTTGGCGGCGAATTCCGCTTCATTGACCTCGAATTCCTCGATCGGCGACAGCGGTGCCAGCAATTCCGCATCGCGAATGGGCGCGTCGCCGATTTCTTCGCTGATGTCGCCATCGGCCAGTTCGGGCAGACCCAACGGCGCGTCGGGGTCGGGGGCAACGACGGTCCCGTCCGCCTGGGCGACGGCGGTGTCGCCATCTTCGCCTGTCTCCCGCCGTGCCTCCGCCAGCGCCTCGGCAGCAGCCTCCGCCTCCGCTTCGGCGAAACGCCGTTCGAATTCGGCGATGCTTTCGATATCGCGCATCAATTCGGGGTCGTCTTCGCCCAGATCGGGGATCGCTTCGTCGAATTCGCTATCGGTGATGATCGGTTCGACCAGCGGCAAATCGGCGCCGGGTGGAGGCGGGGGAACGGAAATGGTTCGGGTCGTCAGCGGGTCGACATCTGCGATGACCGTTTCGGGATCGTTTGCATTCGCCACACCGGCACCCGTATCCTGCGCATACACCGTCTGCGCAGACAGGTTCGCCACGGCAATCGCGACGACCGAGAGGCCGCATCGCAGCCGCGCTCCGGTCAGTTCGCGTTTCAGGCAGTTCGGCGAAGCAAATCGCATTACAGTATTTCCGACCCCGACATCATGTTCCGCCATACGTGGCGAATGACGCAGCGGATGTCGGGGCGAATTTACCATCCGATCCCTTGCACCGCGGCGTGTTGCGTGTTTATGGCCCCCCGACTAGGCGCAATGCCTTGAAGGAGTCGTCCCATAAACAAAAATCAGCCCGGTGCAAATGCCGTATCGCCCCTGAAGCTGCCATGGTCCGCCTGGAAGCAGATCCTGAAACGGATGTGGGTGATGCTGGGGTTTCACAACCTATCGCTGTTGGCGGCTGGCATGGCGTTCTTCGTATTTCTGGCGATCACGCCGCTGCTGGCGGCGACGGTCATGACATACGGCCTGTTGGGCGATGTGGAGACGGTGCAGCGCCAGATGGGCACCATCATCGAGATGGTTCCGGCGCAGGCGGCCGACATGATCGAAGAACAATTGCTGGCGGTGGTAACGACCAGTTCGGGCGTAACCGGGCTTACTCTGATCATTTCGATCGCGCTGGCGATTTTCGGCGGGATGCGGGCGGCGAACGGATTGATCGGCGCGCTGAACATCATCAATTCCGAACATGAAACACGCAATATCTTCACCAAGAGCCTGCGCGCCGCCGTGTTGACCGGGGCCGCGATCCTGATCGCGCTGACCGGCCTGGTCAGCGGGGGCATGGTGGCCTGGCTTCAATCGCAGACGGGCGATCTGATGGGGCCGCTGGCGGAAGGGTTCTACAAGCTGCTGACCTGGGGCGTCGCCATGCTGTTGGGCACGACCGGTTTCGCGATGATCATGAAATACGGGCCGGACCGGCGCGCGGCGAAATGGCGCTGGCTGTCGCCGGGATCGCTATTGTCGACCTTCGCCTGGGTGGCGGTGTCGTTCAGCTTCTCGCTCTATGTGCGGTATGTGTCCGATTACAATGCGACCTACGGTTCGCTATCGGCGATCGTGGTGTTTTTGATGTGGCTGTTTCTGACCAGCTACGCCATTTTGATCGGCGCGCTGCTGAACGCGGAGATCGAGCGGCAGACGCTGGTCGACACGACCGTGGGCGAAGACCGCCCGATGGGTGAACGTGGTGCGGTGATGGCGGACACGCTGGTGCAAAAGCCGGTAGATGCGGACCTGCTGGAAAAGAAGCGCAAACGCCAAGCGGAACGCCAAGCCAACCATGCGACGCCGGACGAAGCATAACCGCCGCCCTCCGGCGGTCTAGTTGACCGCACGTTCCTTCCCTTCCCAATAGGGCGCACGCAATTCGCGCCGCAGGATCTTTCCCGACGGGTTGCGCGGCAGAATATCGACGAAGTCCACCGATTTGGGGCATTTGAAACCTGCAATCTGCCCCTTGGCATAGGTAATCACGCCGTCTTCGGTCAGGTCGCTGCCGGGTTTGCGCACGACCACCGCTTTCACCGCTTCGCCCCACATGTCGTCGGGAATGCCGATGACGGCGATGTCGGCGATATCGGGATGGCCGTAGATCGCGCTTTCGACCTGTGCGGGATAGACGTTCTCTCCGCCAGAGATGATCATATCCTTGATCCGGTCCTGGATGAAAAGATAGCCGTCATCGTCCATCATGCCGGCATCGCCGGTCAGGAACCAGCCACCAACCAGCATGGCCTTCGCATTTTCTTCCGGCCGGTTCCAGTATTCCAGCATCACACATTCGCTGCGAATGGCGACCTCGCCCGTCTGCCCGGTCGGCAGGTCGGCGTGGTTCTCGTCGAGAATACGGACCTCGACGCCCGGCAAAGGCTGGCCGGCCGATTTCATGACCTGTTCGCGGCCCACGATCCTGTCCGGTTTGTGATCGTCGGGCGACAGGCTGATGACAGTGCCGAACGTCTCGGTCAGGCCGTAAAGCTGCGCGAAATCGCATTTCAGGCGGTCGACACCTTCCTTCAGCAGGTCGAGCGTGATCGGACTGGCCCCGTAGGTCAGCCCCTTGACGGAGGAAAAGTCCGCCTTCGCCGCATCGGGATGGGCCAGCATCAGACCGATGGCGGCGGGGACCAGGAACAGCCATTTGACGCGATATTTCTCGACATCCGCGATGGTCAGTGCGGGATCGAATTCGCGGTGGATGATCAGCTCTTGCCCGCCCAGCACCGCGCCCAACGCCGTGCCGACCCCGGCGATATGGCCATAGGGCATGGCGAAAATCACCGAGTCGCCCGGTTCCGCGCAATACCAGTAGATACCGTGCTCGCGCATCAGGGGGCGCAAATGCGTTCCGTTGTGATGCGACAGGACCACGCCCTTGGGCAGGCCGGTGGTACCGGATGTATAGAGCTGCAGCACGCCGTCATGCGGCCCAACCTGCGTTTCGACCGGCGAACTCGACTGCGAATCACGCCAAGCGTCGAACCCGTCATCGATTGTGATCGTCTCGCCGTCGAACGGCAGATCGCCCGCGAATTCCGGTTCGACGAACAACAGCCTGGCGCCCGCGTCCTTGAGAATGAATTCGACCTCCGGCGGAGCGAGCCGCCAGATGATCGGCACGAACACCGCCCCGGCACGCGCCGCGCCCAGGCATAATTCGACCGCGCGATCGCTGTTCTTGCCAAGATACGCGACCCGGTCGCCCTTTTGGACGCCCATTGCGGCAAGGCCATTGGCGATCTGAGTAACATGGATATCATAGGTGCGATAATCCGTTTCTCGTCCCTGATAGCGCAGGGCTACCTGGTCGCCCCGGTCACGGGCATGCGCACCGAGCGCTTGCGGATATGTCGGGTAATACGGTTCCTTGACCGCCATGGCTGTTCTCTCCCCAATCGTCGCGGCCGAATCATTCGGCTCTTATGGCGGGCACCATGCGCGGTTCGCGTCGTTCTTTCAAATGGGCGTCACGCAAAGCCGCTTTCGAGAAACTGCATGGCGCAGCCGGCCAGCATGGCGGTGCCGATCGGCATCGCATCCTCGTCCACATGCATCCGGGCGGAGTGGATGCCGCAGCATGAATCCCAATCCTCCCCCTGCGGCGCGACGCCGAGGAAGAACATCGCGCCCGGCACTTTTTCCAGCACATAGGCGAAATCCTCCGCCCCCATGATCGGCGCGTCCAACTCGCGCCAGCCTTGCCGACCGAGCATATCTCTCGCCACCGTTCGACCCAGATCGACGGCGCGTGTATCATTGATGGTCACCGGGAAGCCAGGCGTGATCGCGACCTCCGCCTCGACCCCATGCGCAGCGGCGGTAGAGCGTGCCAGATGTGTCAATGCCTCGTGCAGTTTCGCGCGATGATCGGGCGACAGGCTGCGCATGGTGCCGGCCAGCATCGCGGTGTCGGGAATGACATTGTGCGTCGTGCCCGCATGCATCTGCGTTACCGTAACCACCACCGCGTCGGCGGCATCGAAACGGCGCGTGACCATGGTCTGGATCGCCGCGACGATGGCCCCTGCGGCGGGGATCGGGTCGCGCGTGTCATGCGGCATCGAAGCATGGCCGCCCGCGCCCGTTACGGTGATTTCGAACTGGTCCGCCGCCGCCATCAGCGGGCCGGGCTTGCCTGCGACGATGCCGAACGGCGCGTTGGGCATGATGTGCAATGCGAAGGCGGCATCGGGCAGCGGATCGATCAGCCCATCGTCGAGCATGAAGCGTGCCCCGTGGTGCCCTTCTTCCCCCGGCTGGAACATGAACTGCACCTCGCCCGCCACATCCGCCTGCCGCGCACTGAGCAGCTTGGCCGCACCCACCAGCATTGCGGTATGCGTATCGTGACCGCAGGCATGCATCCGCCCCGGAATGGTGGACGCAAAATCGAGTCCCGTTTCCTCCGCCATCGGCAGGGCGTCCATATCCCCGCGCAGCAATACGCGGCGACCTTGGGTTGCACCCTTCAGCGTCGCGACCATGCCGGTCGTCGAACCCCCTTCGCGCCAGATCAGCGGCAACCCGGCAAGCGCCGCACGCACCTTGGCGCTGGTCATCGGGGTCTGCAGCCCCAGTTCGGGTTCGGCGTGGATTGCGCGCCGCAAGGCGGTGATGTCGGGCGACAATGCGCGGGCGGCGGCAAAGATGGCGTTCGTCATGGCGATGCAGCCTAGCGCGCTTTCGGATTAGGATGGTGAATTATTGCGCTGCGGCGTTTATGACCCTTCCGCCATGTCCGCCCCCAACCCCGCCCCCAACACCGCCCCCGAACCTGCCCCAACCCCCTCGAACGCCCGCGCAAAGGCTCCGGTAATCGGGGTCATCTACAACCCGCGCAGCCATCGCAACCGGGGGCAGGATCTGGATGTTGCCAACCGCGCCAACGTCTTCGTCGAACAGCCCGATGGCAAAGAGGATATTGCCGCCGCCCTCGAACGGTTGCACGCGCGGAATATCGACTATCTCATCGTCAATGGCGGCGACGGGACGGTGCGCGACGTGCTGACGCAGGGGCAGCATGTTTTCCGCGATGCATGGCCCGAACTGGCGGTCCTGCCCAAGGGGAAAACCAACGCGCTCAACGTCGATCTGGGTGCGCCGGCGGACTGGACGCTGACGCAGGCGGTCGATGCCTGGCCCCATGCGCGCCGCCTGCCGCGCCGACCGATTGCGGTGGAGGATATGTCGGGCGACGATCCCGGCCGGCGACTGGGATTCATCATGGGTGGTGGCGCTTTTACCCTGGGTGTGCGGGCAGGTCAGGATGCGCATCGAATGGGCGCGTTCAATTCGCTTGCCGTGGGGGTGACGACGGCCTGGGGCGTCACCAGCATCCTGATGGGGCGCGCGCGCAACAAATGGCGTCGCGGCACGCCGATGCGGTTCACCATCGGACCTAAGAAGCGGGAATTGCCGCATTGCGACGGACCCCAAGCACAGCGCCGGTGCCTTTTTCTGGCATCCACGCTGGAGCGCTTCCCGGCGGATATGAAACTGTTCGGGCCGGGCGGAACCGTTCGGAACCGTGGACTGAAGCTGTTGGTGCTCGATCGCCCGAAACGGCGCATCTTCGCAATGGTCCCGGCTTTGTTGGCGGGCTTCGTCCCGGCATGGGCGAAGCGCGGTGGGTTCCGGCAACTCGCGGCGGAGGAATTCACCCTGCAGATCGGTGATGAATATATCCTCGACGGGGAAGCCTATCCGGCCGGCACCTACCGCGTATCGCAGGGGCCGCGGCTGGTATTTCTGGTGCCATGAACAGCGATCTTCGCCCGATGATCAAGGCGCGGCTGGACCGCGATGTGCACGCGCATGTCACGGCCTTCGCCGCCCGGCTGGCGCAGGATGCGGGTGCGATGGCGGCGCTGTTCTATGGGTCGAACCTGCGCACCGGCGCGCTGGACGGGGTGCTCGACTTCTATCTGCTGATGCCCGGTATCCAGCCCGAACGCATCTGGCCGCGCGTCAGCTATCACGAAACGCGGATCGCAGGACACGATCTGCGCGCCAAGGTGGCGACTGTATCGATGGCGAAATTCCGACAGGCGGCGGGGGGACGCAGTCGCGACTCCACGATCTGGACGCGGTTCGTCCAACCTTCCGCTCTCGTCTGGCAGCAGGACGATCGGGCGCGTGCGAAAGTAACCGTGGCGCTTGAGGCGGCGGCGATTACCGCCGCGCGTTTCGCCGCCGCGCTCGGGCCGCTCTACGGGCAGGAAGAAGAATATTGGCGTGCG
>JBASAR010000018.1:0-29207 GCA_049650705.1 Pontixanthobacter sp.
TGAACAAAACCCAGATCGCCTTCCGGGCCGAGGTAGCTTTTGCTGTCCTGCTGTTCGATCAACTTGCGTTCCGCCGCCTTGATCGCGCCGAACACCGGGGTCGCCCCGTCATGGGTGCGATAGACGCCTACGCCCAGATCGATCTTGTCGGCACGCGGATCGTCGGCATGGGCCTTGATCAGGGCGAGAAGCGCGTCGGGCGATTGGGGCTGAAGTTTATCGAGCATGGTGCCCCCATGCCCAGCCCACCTGCCCCCCGCAACCTCTATATGGCGGGCACGCTACAATACGCGGCAACCGGTCGCTAGAATGGCAGCCAGCGCTGCTTTTTGGAAAAGCGCATATAGCCGGCGTTGATACCCAGCCGCAAACCTGCCCCGACGCGGATCGGGATCAGCACGGTATCGCCCCATCGCAGGTAACTCGCGGTCATGCCGCCGATGGCATAGGCCTGCCCCTCCCCCGCCGGGAAACGCCGGAACAGTTCTTCGGTATCGTAGAGATTGTAGACCAGAACGAACGTATTCCCCGCATTCGCACCCGCATCGAACCCGATGGAGGGGCCGGTCCAGTACACGTCCCGCTTCCCTTCTACCTTGTGATACAAGGTGCCCGAACCGTAACGCGCGCCCAGGATGAACGCGCCCCCCGCCTCGCGCCCGACGATGTAGCCATTGGGTTCGCCCTGATCGGCAAGCAGGCGCTGGATGAAGCCAGCGACTTCCTTCGCACCGTCGCCGAACAGACCCTGCGCCGCGCCGATCAGATCGTCTTCCTGATAAGTGTCGGCAGGAGGCACATCGCTGGTCGGGCGCGTGGGATCGACGGCGGCAACCGCCGGATCGGACCAGCTCGGTGCGGCTTGGGTGCCGGGGGCGGGATCGTCCATCTGCCGGGCGAAACCGGGTTCGGCGGCGGGTGCGGCAGCGCGTTCGGCGGCGGGTTCGGTTGGGCGGGGGTCGGCCACGCCGTTGCCATACGGGCGTTCTTCGACATAGGCGGGGCCGTCGTAATCCGATTGGTCCCCGGGGCGCTCTTCCATCTGCGCCCGGTCGGAGCGATCCAGATCGCCGTCGATCGCGCTATTGGGATCGACCTGTTCGATCTGCGCCAAAGCGGGCGTCGCGATCAGCGCCAAAGCGCCCATCGCCGCCTTCGCGAAGCCTCCCAAATTCGGTGTCATCTTTGCTGTGATAGCCATGATCCCTCTACCCATGCCGCGGAAAACCAACCCGGACGCGATGAGAGTCGTGTTGGGCTTAAGCGGCAATGAACCGGCGACGAACCGAGTCCGCTTTACGTCGAAACGAACCCTGACAAGGGTGCGCGTACAAATTATCGCGTCTCGCTTGCCGCGCCCCGCCCCGCCGGTTATAGCGCCCCACCGCTGTGCGGCCCTTTTACAAAAAGGCAGTCCGCCGACGCGATCCGGAGACGTGGGTGAGTGGCTGAAACCAGTTCCCTGCTAAGGAACCATAGGAGTAATCCTATCGAGGGTTCGAATCCCTCCGTCTCCGCCACCTTGCTTTTCCCAGACAATCCCTTATAGTCCTCAAACCCGCAGAAATACTACGTTTTTTCGCTTTTCGCCGTCCGCATAGTTCTCTATATGTTCCTATGCATCCAGCTTCGACTGTGGGTCTGAGTGTGGGTCTGGAAGGAGCGAGCGATGGGAAAATTAACCGCGATGGGGCTCAAGAACCTGACTGAACCAGGCCGCTATTCTGACGGAGAAGGTCTGATCCTCAAACTTGCTGCAAAAGGCAAAGGCAGTTGGATTGTCCGGATTCAGGCCAATGGAAAGCGCCGAGACATCGGTTTGGGCACCCTCGCTGACTTGCCACTAGGAGAAGCTCGAGAGGCCGCGAGGGCGCTTCGCAAGGAAATGAAGGCGGGCATCGACGTTCTGGCAGAGCGTGAAAAAGAAGCGTTGATCATCCCTTCTTTTCGCGAAGCCGCCAAGCTTGTCCATGAAGAGCACAAGGCAGCCTGGAAGAACGGAAAGCATCAAGCGCAGTGGATCAACACGCTCGAAACCTACGCTTTTCCGACTTTGGGCAACAAACTCGTTTCGGAGATAGAGGGGCCTGCAATCCGCGATGCTGTTTCTCCGATCTGGCTGACAAAGCCAGAAACCGCGCGGCGGGTACGGCAACGAATCGGTTCTGTATTGGATTGGGCCTGTGCGAAGGGTTTTCGTGAGACTGAAGCCCCGATGCGCTCTGTTATTCGTGGTCTTCCGCGCCAGCCCAAGAAGCAAGGCCATTTCGCGGCGATGCCCTACCCTGACCTCCCCGCATTCGTGACATGGTTGCGTGGGCGCTCCTCGGTCGGCCGTCTTGCCCTAGAATTCCTGATCTTGAATGCGTCTCGCTCCGGCGAAGTTCGCGGCGCGCGCTGGGGCGAGATAGACGTCAAGAAGAAGCTTTGGACGATCCCGGCCGAACGTATGATGGCAGGGACTGCCCATGTTGTCCCGCTGTCGGAAGCGGCGTTGGATGTTCTCAAGCGAGCGAAAGCGTTCCGTTCGCCCGTCAGCGATCTTGTTTTCCCAGGACAGAACCCGCGTCGCCAATTGTCAGATATGACCCTGCGCAAGGTCCTGCGCGACAAGGGAGACGATTACACCGTTCACGGCTTCCGCTCGTCGTTTCGGGACTGGGTAGCCGAAAAGACGAGCTATCCCGGCGAGGTCGCAGAAGCCGCGTTGGCTCATACGATCGCGAACAAGGTCGAAGCAGCCTATCGGCGCACCGACTACCTCGACAAACGCAAACCGCTGATGACTGACTGGGCTAAGTTCGTAGCTCGCTGAAGGTGCGAATACCGATGGCAGCTTTGCGCCCTCATCTCGGTCATTCGCTTTCGTATCGAATTCGCTCAAATGCCGACCTTCTTTTCGATTAGCTCGGCAGAATCTTTGCCTTGTCCATTTCGCTCTTCCAATAGGAGTTCAGCTCAGGTTTCGATGACTCTGGCTTGTACCGCCGCCACCTCTCTATCACCGTCCTTGGAAGGTCCACGTCACGTTCGATTACTGATTGCCCCTTTTCGGTAAGCTCGACTCGTTGACCCTCTGACCAACGAAAGACACGCGCGTGCTTCATCTCTTGTTGCCAGCCATCGCGCCAAAGCCGAGTTCGGACCATCGGCGTCCCTTCAGAATCAACAAAAGTGAATGGATTTTCGTTCGATGGATGCCACCCCAATTCGTGGGCCAGCAAGGGGTTGAAGATAAGAACCTCAGAGCGGCTCCCGACAAGAGATATCCGCATGTTCATCATGGTGGCTGGCTCGGAATCTGCCATGATTCCACCCGCTGCCCAATAGGCGACCGGCAACCTACTGATTGCCTCGTCCAAATCTGGTGTGACACCGTCATATACATCACGAGTAACAAATAGCTCTTCGGTGTAGAGCGAATTTGATTTGTACATTGCCATCCGTGCCCACTCGCCCAGCACGGCGCGCGGAATGGAAGATCGCCTCATGTCTTCGGCTTGAATCCAAACTTCACCATCTGCGGTCCACGTATCTTTAGGATAGATTGGCCAATTCAAGTCAATTGGGCGAGTAGACTGGGGGAGGCTGGGCGGCAATACTGGAGCACCGGCCAGCTTATGCAAAAGAATATCCAATTGCGCGTCCGATATGCGCGATGCCCTCCACAATTCACCTACAACGACATGCATAGCTCTTAGGCAGACGCCAATGTGAGGGCGCACGAACGGAAGTAGAAGACCAAGGGGCGAGAGAGTGTCCTGAAGTTGCTTAGTGGCTCTCGCTCCATACTCTTCGACACCTCCCCATTGATTGATCAGCTGTGCGGTCCTTCGCCGTAGCGTGCTGATCGGGACTCCCGAGTAACGGGACAGCGTCGCTAACCATTGATCAAAACCTTCCGTCCAGGCGGCAGGATCATCAATTACCGGGCCCAAGGATTCGTTGTCGCGTAGTGATCGACCGGAAGCTTCATCAAGAGGAGGCAATTCGAGAGAGTACAAGGCAGGCAACTCGGCCGATGCCACTTGCGCATCCACGCCCCACGCGCCTCCCAGAAGCTCACCGATGGCTGCCACGCAGACATCTTCATGCGCGGTCAACCCACACACAACATCGCGAAGCCTTTTTTCGACTTCAGGATCTTTATGAGCATCGAGCAAAAGACGGGCGCCGAGTTGCGCGTGAGGCCCCTGACTCGCAATTAGGCGTCTACAAAGCCTGCAAAATAGGTCGGGGGCGCCCGATCTGATCAACTCGAGCAATCCGTTGGTCGCTTGCTCGCGGGGATCGGAAACCCCAAAGGAAACCGCCTCGAGATAGAGGCGAGCTAGAAGGTCGATATCGTCATTCGCTGCTCCGTGACTTCTCGGTATGGGTTTAATCTTTTGATAGTCGCGATACCCTTCGATCTGATCTGCGAGCCGATCCCAAAGGTCAGGCCAATTGATCTCTTCAAACAACATCGGAAAAATTTCGTCGATGCTGTATAACGCTGAAGCTGTGCCGTAGCCGCCCTCGGAGAGATCGCGCACAAAATCGTCCCGAGCATTTTTGTGAGCGTCCGGAAGCCCCACGAGGTGGCGAGCTCTGTGAAATTCGAGTGTGTTGCGGCTGGCCCAACCACCCCAGCCGTCTCTCTCCGGCACATCAAGCGGCAACAACGATTTAGCGTACTCGATCTCGCCTACCGCGATAGCTGCCTTCACGACTGCATCCTTGACAGGTGGGTCGTTCACCAATTTCCGATTCCGCTCCGCAAATGAACGAACATCAGGCCAAGGCAAATCGAGGATAATGCGACTGATGCGCTTCGCCAGCGTATGGTCCACGAAGTTCCCATAATGGGTGCTCGTTTGCGCTTCTCGACGCTCTCGGTCACACGCTACAGCCTGTTCGATATCCTCTAATGTTTGGAGCTCGAAATAGTCCGGCAAAGCCTTTTCATCAGATGAATACCCAACGTCAAAAGCGGGCTCGGCATTCCACCGATCGACAGCTGCAAGTACCATTGAAGAAAGGTTTCGACGGTCAGCCAAGGCATCACGAAAGACGCGGAGGAGTCTTGGCCGCAGTTCGGATTTTGCGTCGCGTTCGATCGCAGTAACGATGACACGCTCTACCTCGGCAAAGTCCAGATCAGGCACCCGAGCAGCCAATTCTCCGAGGAAGCCTCCAAAGCGCGAAACGCTATTGTACACTTCGTCATAGTAGGGAAGGCAAAGGCTGCTCCAGGTAATCGCAATGGGGACCGCCAAATCTGGTCGTCTTCGCAGCAGACCACGTGCCACTGCGTCTACGAGTGCTTCCCAGTGCCAAACACCCGACGCAATGGCCCAATCAAAAGCATCCCATGCCTCTTGCGCCCCACTGGCTATCGCTTCGACCAACACAGTTTTGGAAATGCGCCAAGCCTGATCATGCGCGTCGCTGTCGTCGACGCCAGCCACCAAACGCAGCATCATGAATGAACGGTCCGCCGCTCGTGTGGAATCCGCCTGGTTCGCCAACTCAAGCAGGTCTGCCCAGAGATGGTATTGACCATCCTTCTTGGCTGCCAAATAGCTACCTAGGGACATCTCGCGCATCTCGTGAACCAACTCGCGCGCTCTTTCTCGCATTCCAATTCTTCCGAAAGCGATGGCAAGTTCACTTAAGCTATCTATTGCTTCCTGTGGGGACCGCGCATCGTCGATTTGCTTACGCGAAGCTTCTAGGCGCTCGGCTGCTGTTGCCGCATCACCATCGAAGTTGAATATCGTTTCGTTGAACTTGCGGATAATCGGCAGTGACCCGCGAAAGGTACAGACTGTCGAATTGATACAACCCTCGAAGGCTTCAGCGAATTCGGGCGTAACGTCCGATTCAAGTCTTACGATTTCGCAGATTGCATCAAAGATTGGTTCGTCAGCCTTACGAGCTCGATAGCTCAAGAGAGGGTCATCGCGCCGATCGGCAACAGATCCAGCTATGAATTCCAATGACGACTTTATCTGCGCCGAGAGACCGGCATTCGCGTCAGAGACTCCACGCTTAAGCTTTCCGATATAAGTTCCCAAACGAACTGCGTGGTTTTGAATAGCCCTGAAGAGATGCTCTTTTGGGAGATTGAGTAGAGGGAGAGGTTCGCCAAGTTGGGCTGCGATAATGCTAAAACGAATCAACAATTTGACTGCGACCGCAACTTCCTCTGAGCGATGCTCGAGATTGCAGAGGTCAGGAACCTTCGCCGTCGCAAAGAACTTCTTGGTCAACTCCTCCTCTCCGCAGAAAATGGCTAGGCTGGCAGCGTGAAGATGCCAGGAAATATGTAGCGCGTCCAAGCTACCGCTAGCATAGTACTGGTGGAGGCGATCGAGTGCTTCGTCTATGCGCGAAGACCGGACATTTGCCTCAGCGCTTTCGACGTAGAAAATTGGATGAGCACCAGCCGCGACTTTTAGCTGCGCAACCACATCATCGACCGTGCTATACGGATCGGAACTAAGCGTCGATCTGGCCAGCTCGAAGCGAAGTTCGTCACTATATTCCTGTCTTGTCTGGCCGTGGAATGATCGGCTCTGCTCCTCACGTTTGGTCGCGGGCATGCGTGCCCGGCGTTCGATCTGCTCATCATCAAGCAGCACCACCGCAAAGTCGGCCCAATTCCTGACTGCGCCTTCGCCACCCGATTGAAGGTCATCGTACCAATCCCAAGGATTCTGCCTGTCGAAAAGCCTCCTTGCACGTTCAGTGTGCCCCTCTTTGAGCAGAGCCTCGATGATCAGCCATACGTCGCCAGCAAAATGGTTTTGGTCAAGCTGCGCCTCAGCAGCGGAAAGGTCGCCGGCCGCGATTTGAGCTGCGACAAGCCGATCCGCCATTTCAAGGGCTTGTTGGCGCCTCCAGACCTCGTCCTTCGCCAGCATCAGATCGAATAGTTGATCAGGCTGTCGGTCGGCATTGATACATGAAAATGCGTCTTGAATGTCGTTATTAGTTTCAAAGCTGCGCCGACCGTCGATGAACTGGCCGACAAAATACTGGCGACATGCGATCGCTGCGGCTTCGTCATGATCACCGGCCAAATATTTGTACCGAAACTCAAGCCATCTTTGAGGGCTGGTTGCAGGGGCGGATTTAGCAACATTTGCAAGACGCCGATATATTGCAGCTCCGGTAAAATCAGGGTCCGGAACACCATAAAGTGCAATCTTCTGCCGACGGAGGAACAGACGAAAACTGTTGTGGAAGATTAGCCAACCGGAGCCCGAGTGATCGATTAGGTGGTGGGCAATTTTGAAGGCTTGGTCGACGGACAAACTGGAAAGGCAGGTCGCCAACAATTGGGGTTCTATGTGTCCTTCGACAAAGCTGAGCGTAACGAGTACCTTCGCCGCGTCGGAGCTCGCTTCTTCTGCCTCGCGCCAAGCCGAATTATATACCTTTTCCAAGTCCCCATCGAACTCGAAGCGACCACCGAGGAGGGCTTTGCGCCCTGGCGCGTCCGCAACGAGCAATTTTCGAAGTAAGTATTGAGTGACTAGCGGGTGCCCCAAACTGACCGAAAAAACCTCTGCAGAATCGATCTCATGAGCGAGGCCAACTGAAGAAACCATCTCGCTGACCGCAGTCTCGTTGAGGGGAGCAATTTCAATCTTCCGGCCGGGAAGTGACGCTTGGTCTCTCACACTACGTGGGATGTCATGTAGATCAATCTTCTGACTTCCGAGGACAAATACCACGCCCTCCGGGATGCTCTCTGGTAGGGGAAATGCACGCAAAAAGCTCGCATCCGGTCGCTCTTCGCGTGGCACATGATCGAGACCATCAATCACGAGTACGGTCAATCGACCGGTTGCCTCAAATTCTTTGCCAGCGAGCTCGAGCAGTCTCCGAAAGGTCTCGCGTCGTTGCTCGAGAGTGTCGTCCTTTACACGGCTAGCCTGAAGCCCTGAGCTGATCAGCTGGCTGTTAAGGTCCGCCAAGAAATTTGCATCAATGCCTCGCCCCTGACCTTGCGCCGCCCCTGGAACATAAGCCAGATAACGAACGACCCTTCGGTTTGGGCCGGGTTGTACGAAGCGCTCAAGCAGAGTTGATTTTCCGGCTCCCGGGGAACCCAAGAGACAAATGTAACCTGAGGAGGTACTATTTAGTGCAGCCTCAAGATCAGCTTCGCTTCTCTCATTGCTTTGGACATGTGCACCGAGCGGGAAACGATGCTCGTTAAACAGCTGAAATCGATCTCGCCAGCCCAGCTCGTCCAGCAACTCCCGACGAGTCCAACTGGTTTTCCCGTCGTCACGACCGACTAAATCCCCGATTGCCCGAGCAAGCTCAACCACTTGATCGCGAGCCGCAAGATCGAGATTGAAATTTAGGTCAATGGTTGGTGGAGCGCCAAACTCGATTGTGAACCGGTGAAACAAACGCTCGAAATCATCTTCACATATGCCAGATGCGTCGACCAACTCATCTATGATCGGCTGCCAGATAGAGGCTCGCCAATCTGCCAGAGACCAATCCGGATGCTGATCCTTTGTCCGAAAAAAATCTTTGGAATCTCGGTCTTTTACACCAAACTGACCTTTGTCGCCGACCGATGCGAAATGCGATGTGACATACCGCACGGTAACGTGCTTTCCAGGATAGGCATCCACCAAAGATTTGAAAGACTTCGCGCAGTCAGAGATCGCTTTGTCTGCGCCCAGAAGTAGGCGGCGGACTCCTATCGCCTTGGGCTTGGTAGACGACTTGTACTGATGTCCAATAACCTGTCCAGCGATCCCCAAAACCAGGTCGTCGAACATGCCAGCTCGATCGTCAGCGAGCGCAACGAACGAGAGTGAGTTATCGAGAATAGCTCGGTAGCATAAGGCTGCCGATGCTCGGTCTTGATACCTCAGTCCCTGCCGCGCAGTCCGCTCCCCGGATCCTGATGTTTTTCGCCCCATGTTCCCGATCGTAAATCCAAGCTAGTTGCTACACTCATCGTCGCCGGATTTTGTAGCATTGTATCAGCGACACCATATGTGTTTTATGCGAAATTTTTCAATTTGGGCGGAGGATTACCCTGTCCGATTGGCGGTGAAATAAAGTACCGTCAAATGTGCAAAAATATTGGTGTTTCTGATGAATGATCCGCAATTGGTCGCTGCTGAATTCGCTCGCGCTTTCCGCGATGCGGAGTATGCAATGAAGCGCTCTGGCCTTCTTCGATTGAAGAAAGGGCCTGCGCAAGCGGGTTGGAACGCGCTTGCTAGTGAACTCGGACAAGATTTCTTTCAGGCGGTCGTTAATCAGGGCATTGCAAAGACGCTGATCAGTACTAATCCCCGTAGGCTAACGAGCGACCTCGAGTGGATGCCGGAAACCCCAACTTCCCTGACGAACGTGAATGAATTGATCGTGCAAGGAGTTTGTCGGGTCAGAAATAGCTATCTCCATGGCGAGAAATTCAGGGGAGGGCCTGAAGGCCAATGGGCACGCGATTACACGCTGATAGCAGAAGCGCATGCAGTGCTGAATGTCGCGATGGAATGGTGGCTTCAAAGTAAGGGCTGAGCATCAGGCAAACACCCTTACCCGGTCTTCAAAGTTGCCGACGAAACTGAGCAGTCGGCGCGGATCGAACTCAGATTTCCTCTATGGAGGTGAGCAGCCGTGTCTGGTAGCGCTCATCGAGGCGAGCCTGGCGCGCTAGGTTAATGAACTGCTTCTCGGCGACGACCACGTCAGCTAGCGGCATGGCCGTGATAAAGGCGGCCATATCGCGCAAATCGTTTTCCGATACGGCACGTCGCTGATCTTCGAGACGAACTGCTAACTCGCACTCCGCGTTTAGGACCGGTAGATCTACCACGATGCTGCGAACCAGCGATGATCCTATGTCGGCTACCGTTGTCCATTCGAGACCGAGGTCGTTCGCGGTGTCGAAGATGAAATCGAGTTCATCGATCACAAGTCTGGCGCCGTACGCTCGCTTCCTCAGTGCGAAAGCCTCACCGGCAATAAGCGCGCGTCGTGACTCTATATGTGAGATAAGAACTGCAGAACTCGCACTGTATCGGCTGACGGCCGCGAGCCTCGCCTCCTCGTCATCGAACGCCAAGAAGTCGAAAAGCGCTTGGCTTGGGTCCTGGCGGATCAATGCTTGCATCTGCTCCGACAGCGAAAAATCAAAGACATTGGGCGAATAATCTCCCGCCGCCTCAAACCACAATTCGGATAGGAACCAATTCTCTGGAGGGGCAGGGCGGTTGATTCCACATCTGTCCGCTAGGTAAGAGGCCAGTGTTTCGGCAAAGATGCGACGCCGACCACGGAAAACAACGCCGCCGCTGAGTATCGCCTGCGTTCGGGCAAGGTTTGCCCGCCGCCGCATGACATTCACCTCTGAAGTCTCGTAGATATTCGTGAAGGTCAACGGAATTCTAATCGAGCCAGACTGGACCAAATCAACAACTTTGGTCAGTTCTGCGTGCTCGCGCTGATAGCGCTTTTTGTCCCATGCACCTTTGGCCAGCTTCACCCAAGCGTTTTGGTCCAGATAGATAAGGCGGGACATTATGTGCCATTCCGTGATGGATGTTGCGCCGTCGAGATCAGTTGCTCCCGAGCAATCAAAAGCCGAGCAACGATTTAGCAGCCGACATATTGGGCACATATTCCATATTCATACGTCCGAAATCGCGGACAAGGTCGGGCTTCAGGACCCTGCCGTCAGTCAAATATTCTTTGGTATTGGACGAAAGAAAGACAACTTTCGACGGCATGCCAGCGGCACGAAGCGCATCTATGGCAGTCAGATATGACTCGACTACGACGCAATCTTTGATCGAATCCTTTCCCCTGCGTGCTGGTGCGATGTTTCGGTTCACACGATCCATTGCATTAGTGAAGATAGTTGTAGAGCTCGGTATGCGATGAGCAGCTTTGGTCCAGCGTGTTATGGTTTGACGCGCCATGGGCACCATGCCGTCGAGATGCGCTAAATTCACAGTCACTGCGCTCAAAAAGGCGGCATGAATCCGGTTTGCCTGATCAACTCGCTCTCTGAGCTTGCGGATCGCATTGGTCGCCTCAAGTTCAACGTCAACGTCATGGCCAGCAAATTCAATGTCCACCTGTTCGGCGACTAGGCAAACTAGGTCCAGATGTTCCAAGCGTTGGAGAAGATTGATCGCCGCCACTCGATCACCTGCCCGCGCGCCGTCGCGAGTTGGATCGCGCATGATGTCGAGCAGCGAGCACGTGTCGATGCATAACACCGGCACATTCAGTGCGGCGATCGCGGTAGGATCGAACGGCTGCACCTTATCGAGTCTCGGCTTCTCGCATGAGGAGCGAGAGCCCGCGTTCAAATTCGCCCGCCAAGTCGTGAGCGGTTTCCTCCGACCAGCCTTCCACTTCGTAGAGCCAACGAGCCAACCTATCGGTTCCAACTTCATCATTGCCGCGTTGGATGGCGATGATGAAATCAAACCAGCGACGTTCATCCATCGGATGACTCGCTCCAGTCGATTTGTTCGCTGCGGCCGAGAAGCGTCGGAGGGCAGTAGCAGCTTCCTCGGACATCCAGTCTTCGAGATTCTGTAGCGCCGACGTTATGTTAACGAGATAGCCGAACCGGCGAGCGACCGGCTTGGCAATCGTGTCGGCGAAGTTCGTCAGCAGCGCATTATACTGCGCGATAGTCAATTGGCCGATCTCGGCGGGCGTGATGTTAGGCACATAATAGCCCTCGTCCTTCGGCCATAATACAAGCCGTGCGGCGGGAAGGTTCGCGTCCCCGGCACGCTGGAAAATCATTATGCCCTTGTCGCCAAGCGCATTGCGCTCCGCATCTTCGGATCCCTTTTTGTCGAATATCCATGGGTCGGCAGCGCTTTGGATGAGCTCGGCCGCGAGCGCTGCGCGTTCGCTGGTCGGCCCTGTCAGCACCATATCTTGGAAGACTTCGATCTCGCTCATTTCACACCTACCAATTTGGACGCTCGATCGCCGGGATTGGCGCTATACTGGGAATTCTCTATACGTTTGCACAGAGTAATACTTCCAGCCGTCTGCAGCGTACTAAAGCGCACGAAAAGCCTCACGGCGCAGACCACCCCCACGACTGCAAGCGAATGGCAGCTATCGCACTCTCGGTAGCCAATAGCGGACTAACTGCAATCGGCCCAGTTTCAGTAAAACCATCAAAGGCCGATATTAAACGGCTTGACTCGCTCCTTGACTAGCTCTGGTGCTTTCTCGGGTTCAGCCTGCCGATCATGATTGGTCGCTTGGATCTGACCCGCGCGCCGTCCCTTGGCCGCCGCAGTCCCAAGCCGTTCGGATGTCTCGGCTGCCGAAGACTTCTCGCCTAAGTTCGTCGCAATCCCTCGCCCAACCTTGTCCCGGTTGTCGACAATCAGCGCGAGCTCGTCTCGCAGACGTGTGATCGTGACGAGGAAGTTGCGCTGCGAGAGCAGTCGCCGCTCGCGACTGTCGAGCACGGCAATGCCCTTATCTGCCGTGAGGCCCTGCGCCATATGAGCGTTGAGCGCGTAGGCGAGGTCGACCCGCTTCAACATCGGGTCGTTCGGCTTCAGCTTATGCTCCATGCCGCTGGAGCTCGTGACCGTCACCCCGTCCTGATCGATCACTGTCACTATTGCCCTGTCGGCATTTACCATTCCGCGTTTATGGTCGCTCGCCGTCCAACGGATCGCGTCCCCGGCATAAAGATCGAGATCCTTCTTCTCGAACATCTGTAATGTTTGGTCGCTGCCCTTCGCCGACAACCTCGCTGGCACGAAGCGGCGTAAGTGCCCTCGCTCATCGCGAAGCGTAACAACACCCTTTTCGGTATCGACGGCGGCGACCTCGTGGCTTCCGCGCCCAAGCCTATGGCGCGATTGGCGGCTCGCCACTTCGAGCACCATTCCCGGTTGATAGTTGCGCGCGTAGCGCAATTCCTCGCGGGTCGCGTTCACACGGGACAGAACTGTAAGCCGTGCGCTCGCTGGTCCGATTTCGCCATTGGCAGCGAGGCCGGTCTGGACTGCGGCATTTATCTCAGAGCGCAAACGACGCCCTGCAGCGAAGATCGACGTGCGTTCGCGCTCGGCGGGCGGAAGGGACAGCCAGCGTTCCGCCGCGACGATTGCGCTGTCCTCCTGGACCTCGACGATATGATCCTTGAGATGTTCAAGTGCATCGCTGGTTTTGCCCGACTGGGCCGCCTGCTGCGCCCTCTTCAAGGTATCTGAGCGCGCACGAAGATTGTGATCCATGCGCGCCGTTTCGGCCCCGACGCGCTGCGCCAGAGCGAAGGGCTTGCCCGCTTCGACAGCCCCTAACTGCTTTTCGTCGCCCATGAGGACGAGGCGATCAAGCTTGAGCAGATTGGCAAGCCGGATCAGGCGGTCCTGGTCTCGGGTAGAGACCATTGAGGCTTCATCGAGAACAAGAACTGTGTCGCGAAATTCCTCGCGCGCGGCTGCCATTTCCGCTTTGCCTGCCGAGCCATCCAGCAGCTTACGATTCTGCCCGAGAAAGCGGTGCAAGGTCATCGACGGAATGCCGGTTTCCTTCTCTAGCATGCGCACCAGCGTGTTCTGAACACCCAAGCCGATGACCCTCTTGCCGTGCTCTTCCAATAGCTGATTGAGGGGCCGCAACACGCTCGACTTACCCGCCCCCGCCACACCCTGGACGGCTACCACGCGATTGGTCGAAGACAGTATCAACCGTCCCGCTGCTTCCTGACCGGCGTTTAGCTTCATGCCGTAGTTGATAGCCGCCGACGCTTGCAGATATGGCCCGGCAGTGTCCGCTTCGAGGATCGGATTAACTGCGGCGTTGCCCTTCTCGATCTCGGCCAACATGCGCGACTCCAGCGCCAGGGCATCGGACGTAGTCAGCCACCCCTTCTGCGTGTCACGCCCGCGTAACAGCGCGCCCTGCTGGGCAAGTTGCCCAATGCGCTTTTCGACTGACTTCATTGTCGTCGGCAAACCGAAATCGAGCGACGCCTTGGCAAGATCGGTTGCCGTGAACGCCGTCTCTCGTTCGGACAAATGCCGCACCGCCGATGCAACCGCGTGAGCCGTCGCAATCTCTTCCCGGCCCTTCATATGGAGCCGCTTGGGGATGAGCGGATCGCCCTCCTTGATGCCCATTCGCTCGGCGACGCTGGCGATCATTGCCTTGCTCCGTTCAAGCAAAGTGGGGCGATCATTCGCCCGCTTGGCAGCAGCAATAGCCATCCCGTGCGAACGCAGCTTGGCGTCGCGCACCATGCCTTCAAGGTCGAGCCTCTGATCCCAGGCCTGCCCCTCCCATTGACTCATCAAGGCACCGCGATCCACATCGTTTTGCTTGGCCTGCCGGGTCGCCAGCGTCGCCACCAGACCAGCCTCGAGCCCTCCGCCGCGCCGGGCTTCGAGGACCTCCTGACGCCGCGTCGAGAAGGCTATCACCGCATCACGGTCTATAACCTTGGCTTCGAAGTTACCGTGCTTTCCGAATGCACCGATGCGGTAGCCAAGCTTCTCAACCTCGATCCGGAAGCGCGCCGTTGTCATGGCATTGAGCAAGGTATTGTGCTGCCACAGCTTGTCGTTGCGCAGCGCCCTCCACTTGCCATCCTTGTCCTGCGTCATATTGGCGACGACGGCGTGAAAGTGCAGGTTCGGTTCCTGATTGCGGTTGGTGTCGTGCTGGAACAGCGCGACAGTCAGGTTGTCGCTCGCATGTAGCCGTTCTTTGCCACCCTTCTCGGTGCGATACCGGGCCGCATTTTTCTCCGCCCATTGGAGGGTTTCGACGACCGCCGAACGGTACGCGTCAATGATCCGCTGATCCTTGCCGACGAGTGCCAGAAGCGACCAGCTCTTTGTCAGTGAAAAGGTCAGATCGGTCCCCGCCCGATGGTACTGTCCCTAGTGCCCGATCCGTTCGCCATTGGGGAGATCGCCGCGCAGGATTGCCTCGAACGCTTTGGCATCCACCATGCCCGAAAGACCCAGCCGCTCGGCACCTTTGCCGACCCAGATTCCGGACCGGTCAGCGTCCGCCTTGGTGTAGTAATTGTCGTTGGCGAAGTAGTTGGCCGCACCGCCAGCCGAGCGCACATTGGCAGCCGAAAGCATCGCTCAGCGCCCCGCACGCGTGGCTGCCTTGCGTTCGCGATACTCTCGGATGCGTCGCTGATAAGCGACCACAACCCGGTCCCGCAGTTCCTTATCCTTGTGGGTTCGGAGCCAGCCATCGAGGGCAATCTTGGTGAAGAGCAGATCGGCTAGAACCTGATCGCGGAATGCCTCGTCCTGGGGTTCGTCGAGCGCCTCGATGACAGTGAGTTTCAGCCACCGGCTGACGCTCATATGCGCTGCATCAGCAGCGGCTTTAACAAGCGCATGAAGTTCTTCGTCGACATAGCATTGAAGGGCAAATCGCACGGCGTCCCCTGACGTTTGGCCGCCCCTCCTCGGCCCAATGACCCCTCTCGACTGACATCAGTCTACGGCAGCGACCACCCTGTAGGAAAACGCTAATTTTCGATTTGAAATTAATAGCTAAGAGCCGAGCAACTCACATGTGAGTTGCGGATCGAGAAGTGACATCAGATGACACTACTTGGCGACAGATGGTCAAATGGCTGCGAAACCCACAGAAATCCTCGCATCCCAAACACCGGATCTCCGGGTACGGTGTGCACTCCCATTTCCCATATTCCCCCCACGTGACCAGTCATTTCGCCGGTTCGTGCTGAAGGGCTTTTCCAGCCAATTCCAAAAGGATTTCCGCGCCCGCGCGGCAAAGTAGCGAACGGAAGTGAGGCGTATCCCAAGCACGGCAAAAGGCCCCGCTGGATATTGCCAGCGAGGCCCTTTGGGAACGTCAGATTGCGGCTTCGATCAGGCGGCCTTTGCCGACCCTCCTTCCTTCGCCCTCGCAAGGAAATCGACCTGTTCTGCGATGATCTCGCAGCCGTAGCGTATCTGCCCTTCGGCGTCGGTCCAGCGGCTATAGTGGATGCGGCCCGTCACCATGATCATGGCACCCTTCGCGAGTTGCTCGGCGACGCTTTTCCCGATGCCGTTGAAACAGGTGACCCGGTGCCATTCGGTCTCGGTCTGGCGGTTGCCTTCGCTGTCCTTGAAGCTGCGCGTGGTGGCGAGCGATAGGCTGGTTATCGTGGCGCTGCCGGAAGTTTCGCGGACTTCGGGAGTGTTGCCGACAAAGCCGACCAGCGTGACGATGTTCTTCATTGTTCGTGTCCTTTCGAGGCATTCGATCCGTCCAAGGGACCATCCCTTTGACTGAGCCCCGTCGAGGCCGGGCGCGGGCAGGACTGCACCGAGCGGATGCGAGTGAAACCCCGCCTATCGGGGTGGTGCGGGCAGCCGCGCGAAGCGTGGCAACACGGTCCGAATGGGCGCGGGTTGCAGCGCCTGTCCGGGTTCGGCCAGGGGCGTGATCAGGTCATGAAAAGGGGATGGTTCTTGAAGGACGGAAGAACTCTGGGAGACGAACACGAGGCACTGCATCCACTGCCCCTTTCCCTCCGGCAAATCCCTGTCCTGTCTTGTGAATCTGCCGCTTGTCGGCCAAGTATCGCGGCATGAATGCTGTTGAGATCGAAGAAGCAATTTCCGAACTGGCCGCCCAGCCATTTGACCGGGCGGAGTTTCCATTCGCGTTTCTCGAAGCGTTCGGGCGCAAGGCGAACACGCTGAAGCAGTTGCGGGCAGGGACAACCAATGCCTCCGACCTTCCCGGCGGTGTTCTCCAGCGCAACAATATCCATATCGCCACTTGCGATCCGGGCACGGTCGACGAGACGTTGAAGGCTCTACGCGCAAGCCCCAAGACGGGCGCGGCAAAAGCCAAGTTCATCCTCGCCACGGACGGCACCGACTTGCAGGCGGAGGATCTGGTCAACGGCGAATCCGTTGCCTGCACTTACAGCGATTTCCCGAACCACTTCGGCGCGTTCCTGCCGCTTGCGGGCATCACCACCGTCAAGCAAATCCGCGAGAACAGCTTTGACATCCGCGCCACCAGCAAGCTTAACAAGCTCTATGTCGAGCTGCTGAAAGAGAACCCCGACTGGGCCACTGCGGAACGCCGGCCCGACATGAACCACTTCATGGCGCGGCTGATCTTCTGCTTCTTCGCGGAGGATACCGACATCTTTAACGGAGAGGGCCTGTTCACCTCCACGGTGGAGCGGTTTAGCGATAGGGAAAGCTCCAACACGCACGAGATCATCTCGAACATCTTCCGCGCGATGGACACGCCAACGCGGCACGAAGGCAGGCTGGACGATCGCTATCGCAAGGCGGCGGACATCCCGCCCCACGCCGATGCCTTTCCCTATGTCAACGGCGCGCTGTTTTCAGGCAGTGTGGAGGTACCGCGCTTCAGCCGCATGGCGCGCAGCTACCTGCTGCATATCGGCGGGCTGAACTGGAAACAGATCAACCCCGATATCTTCGGCAGCATGATTCAGGCGGTCGCCGATGATGAGGAGCGCGGCGCGCTCGGCATGCACTACACCAGCGTGCCGAACATCCTGAAGGTGCTGAACCCGCTGTTCCTGGACGACCTGCGCCAGCAACTGGAGGAAGCGGGCGACAATGGCCGTAAGCTGGTAAACCTGCGCAATCGGATGGCGAAGATAAGGGTGTTCGATCCGGCCTGCGGATCGGGCAATTTTCTCGTCATCGCTTACAAGCAGATGCGCGAGATCGAGGCCGAGATAAACAAGCGGCGCGGCGAGAGTGAGCGCGACAGCGACATCCCGCTCACCAACTTTCGCGGCATCGAACTGCGCGACTTCCCGGCAGAGATTGCACGCCTCGCGCTGATCATCGCCGAGTTCCAGTGCGACGTGCTCTATCGCGGACAGAAAGAGGCGCTCGTCGACTTCCTGCCGCTCGATAGCCAGAACTGGATCACCTGCGGGAATGCGTTGCAAACGGACTGGCTGGGGATTTGTCAACCAACCGGTAATGGCGTCAAGGTTCGTGGAGATGACTTGTTCAATACGCCTTTGGACCAAGTCGAGATAGACTTCGAGAATGAAGGCGGTGAAACCTACATATGTGGTAATCCGCCATATACGGGAAGCAAGAAATCCGAGCAAAGAGAGAAGGAGGACCTATCGCATATCTTTGCGGGCGTTCTGAAGAAATACAAAACTCTCGACATGGTTGCAGCTTGGATTTGGAAGTCTCTCGATCTGTTGAAGCACGGAAGTGGGGGAGCCGCTTTTGTAGCTACGAAATCAATTTGCCAAGGCGAACAAGCTGCTCAGTTTTGGCTGCCATTTTTTAAGGGCGATTATGCACTTGACGACACCAATCGCTGTGGATAACAGGGTGCATGACCTGTGAAAAAGACCTGACCCTTCTGGAAATCATGCGCCGCTACTCGACGGAAGAATCCGCTCGGGAATACTTCGAGCGCGTGCGCTGGCCGAACGGTCCCGTCTGCCCTCACTGCGGTGGCAAGGATAAGAACTATGCCCTGACGCCCAACAAAACGGCGCGCATTCGTGAGGGCCTCTATAAGTGCGGAACGTGCGACGGGCGTTTCAGTGTGACGGTCGGGACCGTCATGGAATCGTCCAAGGTTCCGCTGCACAAATGGCTGCTCGGCTTCTACATCATGTGTGCCAGCAAGACGCAGGTTTCGGCATTGCAGTTACAGCGCCAGCTTGAACTCGGCTCATATCGCACTGCGCACTTCCTCTGCCATCGCATCCGCTACGCCCTAAAGGACTCGTTTCCAATCGGTGTGCTCGGCGGTGAAGTTGAGGCTGACGAAACCTACATCGGCGGAAAAGCGAAGGGTAAGGGGCGCGGCTACAAGGGCAACAAGATGGCAATGGTCTCGCTGGTCGAGCGTGACGGTCAGGTTCGCTCGACCGTCGCCAAACGGGTCAACAGTAAGATGATCGACGGGATGCTTCGCAAGCACGTCTCGCAAGATGCTCACCTGAACACTGACGAGTCCCCGCTCTACAACAAGCCGGGTCAGCGTTTCGCTTCTCACGCGCGGGTCAATCACTCGAAAGAGGAATACGGCTACTACGACTATCGCTCTGGTCGCACTGTCACGACCAACACGGTCGAGGGCTTCTTCGGTAACAGCAAGCGCAGTCTCGACGGGACGCATCACAACGTCAGCCCGCAGCATCTTCACCTGTATGCGGCTGAACTCGACTTCAAATACAACACCCGCAAGGAAACCGATGGTGAGCGGACGCGCATTGGGATTGGTCGCATTGAGGGGAAGCGTCTCATGTATAAGCCGAAGGCGTCATAATGTCGGCCTCACGGGTATCGGAGGTTAGGGCCGAGGTCCTCTTGACTGAATTGCTTGTCGCCCAAGGTTGGGACACACGCCGTCCGCCTAACGGCGAAATGCTGCGCCAGCACGAATACAAGGATCACGCCCATCTGCGCGATGTGTTTCTCAAGCGCAGCAAAGTGACCAAGATTGGGCACGGCCTGCCCGAAGCTGTCCTTGTCGATCAATCGCTACAGCCGCTACTCGTGGTCGAAGCCAAGGCTTCGGTCGATGATCTGGACAAGGCGGTATCAGAGGCAACACTGGTCTATGGGAATGCCTGCATCGACGCGGGTTACTCGCCGCTGGCGGTTGCGCTCGCGGGGACCAGTGAGGATGATTTCGCGGTTCGCGTGTTCAAGTGGAATGGGCGCGAATGGCAGACGGTCACCTATGAAGGTGAGCCGATCGGTTGGATACCCAACCGCAAGGATGTCGATAAGCTACGGACGCCTTCAACGGCTCCCGAATTGCGCCCGTCCATCCCCAGCCCCGAAGTCCTTGCTGGCTTCGCTGATGAGATCAATCGGCTGCTACGGGAGTCCAGCGTCAATGACCGCTCGCGGCCTTCTGTGGTCGGGGCGTGTATGCTGGCGCTTTGGCAGTCGCGCGGGAGCCTTCGGCGAGACCCGTCCTATATTCTGCAAGACATAAATCAGGCTTGCGGAGAAGCGTTCTGGAAAGCTGGCAAGCCAGAACTCGCCAAAAGTCTGCGCGTCGATGAGGCCAACGAGCGTCTAGCTGTCAAGGCGCGGCGCATTGTCAGCATTCTTGAGCGCCTGAACGTATCTGTCCTGACCGCCGAGCACGACTATCTTGGGCAGCTCTACGAGACGTTCTTCCGCTACGCTGGCGGCAATACAATCGGGCAGTATTTCACCCCCCGACACGTTGCTGCCTTCTGCGCTGACCTTGCGGGCGTAACTGGCGAAGACATTACGCTCGACCCGACTTGCGGCACAGGCGGCTTCCTGATTGCCTCTATGGAGCGGATGCAACGCGAGGGGCAGATGTCTCGCTCCGAGATGGTCAAGATGGTCAGCACCCGCCTGATTGGCTTTGATGATGAGCCGATGACTGCGGCCCTGTGCGTTGCCAACATGATCCTACGCGGTGACGGGTCTTCGAGCGTCTATCGCGGCAATGCCTTCAACGCGCCAGAATATCCGAAGGGCACGGCGTCGGTCGTTCTGATGAACCCGCCCTATCCGCACAAGAAGACCGACGAACCGACCGAAGATTTCGTCGACCGTGGCTTCGAGGGGTTGGCGCAAGGCGGGCGTCTCGTTGCGATCATTCCGCAATCAAGGCTGGTGAAGGGCGGGAAGGTCAAGAAGTGGCGTTCGGGGCTGTTGGCCAAGCACACGCTCGAAGCGGTTGTGCAGATGCCCGATTACCTTTTTCAGCCTTATGCCAGCGCGACCACAGCCATTGTCTATCTGCGCAAGGGCATACCGCACCCCAAGAACAAGCGGGTTTTCTTCGCGAGGGTCGAGAATGACGGCTTTCGCCTCAAGAAGGGCGTTCGGATTGCCTGTGATGGTGACCAACTTCCCGCTGCACTCGACCATTTTCAGGGCGCGCTGAGCGAAGAAGGTTTCTCCGGCTGGGCTTCGCTCGACAGCGAGGTTAGCTTCGCTCCTGGCGCTTACATTCCCGCGCGAGAGCTTGGCGAAGTCGAAATCGACGCGGGCATTCAGCAGGTCATTCGAGGACGGACTGCCTTCACCGCGCTGCACGCTTCGGAACTGGTGGAGGCAAATACTGACAATGCAGTCGAGCCTCTCAAGATCAAGAAGCCAGCGAAGCTCCAACCGTCAGGCACCGCCACAGTCGGATCGTATTTCGACATCGTTTATGGCCAGAAATCACTGCACAGCAAGGAAGGGCTAATGTCCGGTAAGTCGCTGGTCATATCTTCGAGCGGCGTGGATAACGGTTGCTACGGCTTCTATGACTTCGACGACCTCTTGAAGCCGCCATTTGTAACTGTCCCCAGCACCGGCTCAATTGCGATTGCGCACGTTCAGGAGTGGCCATGTGGGGTGACCGACGATTGCCTTCTGCTTTTGCCCAAAGAGGGTGTCCCACACGCGATGCTTTACATCGCTGCCGCAGCGATCAGGGAAGAGCGCTGGCGGTTCAGTTATGGACGGAAAGCAACGCCTGCTCGTGTCGCACAATTCCCGCTTCCGCACTCCGAAGAGCTTATTGAGCGCGTGAACACCTATTTGGAGCGCGCCGCGAAGGTCGAGGATCAAATGCTTGTCGATGCAGAGGATGCGCTCGACGCGCAGGTCGCCAGAGAGCGCCTTGATGAGATCGGCGCAGGCACATTGAATCTCGTTTCGGGCGCTGCGCTCGATGCTAGACTGTCTGCGATACTGGACGACTAAGGGATGCCCTATGTGGCCTTTGCGTTCACAGAACGGGCGCTTGCCTTCCTTGAGGGCCTGCCGCCCAAGATCAGGAAACAAGTGGCCAAGCGCGCAAAGAACCTCATCCACAACCCACACCCGCCTGCATCAAAACGGCTGATTGATGTAGAGACTGACGAAGGCGATCCCGTGTTTCGGGAACGATCAGGCGATTATCGAATCCTCTACATCGTTCGCTCAAATCCCGATGAGGTGATAATTCTCGACATCGGACACCGGAAGGAAATCTACCGCATGGGCAAGACCAAGACCGAAACGACAGACGACTTGAAGATGGACGAGGCCAGCTTCGATGAGATCATGGCCAAGGCGTTAGGAACGCCGCCACCGGAGGATGAAAAGGCCAAGCGGCTTAGCTCATACCCTCGCAAGCAGAAGGGCTGACTGGCAAGACATCAGCTTTGAACGCCACCATTTTATCGACGTGTGTCGCAAAGTGCATAATCGCCTTTTTAAGCGCGAAGGTCGAATCTATTTCGCCCACCGTCCATTCCAATGGGCCAATTTGGCAAGTCGAAATGCTGGCGTTACGTGCATAATCGTGGGCGTGACTACCAGCCGATCAACAAATTGCTACCTTTACGAAGGTGATGAGCGCCGCGAGGTGTCCCAGATCGGTCCCTATCTGATCGATATGCCACCCATGGCAGTTTCGAAATCCACCCGTCCGTTGCACAAATTGGGACCAATGACCTTTGGCGACCATCCCTATTATGGTGGCGAGCTTATTGTTGACAGAGGCGAGGCTGCAACTCTTGAGCGCAATCCTGCGAGTCGGTTCCTTCTTCCGTTATTTGGCACGACCGAACTCACCAATGGCAGGCCGCGTTTTTGCTTCTGGATTTCAGATGATCAGGCGAAAGATGCATACAAGGAAGAGTTTTTGGTCGATCGGTTTGAGCGAATTGCCGAGGTTCGTTCTTCCAAAACAAAGGACGTCGCTGCACTAAAGCTAGCGAAACAACCATACCGTTTTAGAGACCAAGCGACTGGTCGAAGTCGTCTGGCTGTGTTCGCAAGGCATTCATCCGAAAACCGAGAATACCTTCCTTTCGATGTTTTCAGCTTCCCTGTCGTAGTTGCAGATGCGGCATTTTTCAGCCCAAACGCCTCTCCAGAGATGCTTTCAATTTATGCCTCAAGACTTCATACCATTTGGATAGCAACAGTTTGTGGACGTATCCGGTCGGACTATCGATACTCCAACACCCTCGGCTGGAACACCTTCCCTGTCCCCAAGCTCACCGAGCAACACAAAACCGACCTGACCCGCTGCGCCGAGGACATCCTCCTCGCCCGCGAGGCGCATTTCCCCAAGACCATAGCCGAGCTCTACGATCCGGAGAAGATGCCCGAAAACCTCCGCCACGCGCACGATCGCAACGACGAGGTCCTGGAACGCATCTACATCGGCCGCCGCTTCAAAAACGACACCGAACGCCTCGAAAAACTGTTCGAACTCTACACCAAAATGACGGCCGGAAAATCTGGCGCAAAGGCGGCGTGAAGTGTTCGATCGAGTTGTCTATTCCGATCTGAACTCGCGGCAACAAGAGAACTACAATTTTCAGAAAGTGGCCGCGCGGCTCGCCGATTATGGCTTCAATTGTTTGCGGCTTACCGATGATTGGCAGGGCGCGGACTTCATTGCCTGTCACATCGATGGAGAGACATTTCTGAAGGTGCAGCTGAAGGGCAGGCTTTGCATCGACAAGAAGTATCTCGGCAAATTGATCTTTGTTGCGTTCGTTCGCGGCGACGATTGCTACCTTTACGACCACGATGCTTTGGTTGCGCATCTTGAGCAAAATGCGCTCATCGGGGCAGAGAGTGTAATGTGGCATGGCAAGGGCATTCGAAGCTGGCCCTCGCCTCCTGCATGGGCGCTGACTTTTCTTGAGCAGTATCGCATCTGATTGCGACGACGCACTTTACATTGACTTTCATTATCAATCGAGCATATATCTCATTTGAGATACAGGAGGTATTATGAACGCTCATAGCTCGATGATTCATGTCCGGATGGACAACGATCTGAAAGACCGCGCGACCGAGGCGCTGGCGGCGATGGGTCTGTCGACCGCCGATGCCGTACGCCTGCTGTTCCATCGCATCGCCACCGATCAGGCCTTCCCGTTGGAGCTCAAGGTTCCCAATGCGGAAACCCGGGCGGCGATGGAAGAGGCGGATGAGTTCTTCAAGAACGGCGGCACATCGCGCTTCGACAAGGCAGAAGACATGTTTGCCGAGCTTGAGGAAGAGAGCAAGGCACTGCGCGAGGCCGGAAAACCGAAGTCTTGAAGAAACCGGCTGCGAGCAAGCGCACCGCGCTGCCCCGGACGATTGGCTATGCGAAGTCATTCCTGAAGGACTTCGAGCGGCTGTCGCGTTCGGGCCGATACGATATGAAAAAGCTCAAGCAGGTCATGCTGCTGCTTATCGCCAATGACGCGCCGCTTGGCCCCGAGTGGAAAGACCACGCGCTCAAGGGTGAATGGCAGGGTCACCGCGAATGCCATGTCGGTGGCGATTTCCTGCTGATCTACCGCGTGGAAGACATTCCGGCACCCGGCGGCGGCGGCATATTCTTCACCCGCGCCGGTACACACAGCGAGCTTTTCAAATGAGCGCCAAGGATCAGATCATCCCCGCCGTATCGTTCACGACCGCCCAGACCGGCGCATCGGCCAAGTCGGACGAGCTGGGCATGCGCCCGATGCAGGCGCAAGCCTATGAGAAGCGCGGCGAGCAATATCTGCTGATCAAGTCCCCGCCCGCCTCGGGCAAATCGCGTGCGCTCATGTTCATAGCACTCGACAAGCTGGCGAACCAGAATGTCCGGCAAGCCATCATCTGCGTGCCCGAACGCTCTATCGGCGCAAGCTTTAACAGCGAGCCACTGAGCAAGTACGGTTTCTTCACCGACTGGAACGTCGCCCCGCAATGGAACCTGTGCAACACGCCGGGTGCCGATGATCCCAAGGTCGCGAAGTCCAAGGTGAAGGCGGTCGGAGAATTCCTTGCAAGCGATGAAAAGGTGCTCGTCTGCACTCATGCGACATTCCGCTTCGCATTCGACGAGCTCGGACCGGAAGCATTCGACAACCGCCTGGTCGCAATCGACGAATTCCATCACGTCTCCGCCGATGCCGGCAACCGTCTCGGCGCGCAGCTTGCGCAGTTGATCGGACGCGACAAGGCGCATGTCGTGGCGATGACGGGCAGCTATTTCCGGGGTGATGCGATTCCGGTGCTTGCGCCGGAAGACGAAGCCAAATTCGAGACTGTTACCTACACCTACTACCAGCAGCTCAATGGATACGAGTATCTCAAGACGCTCGATATCGGCTACAGCTTCTACACCGGGCCTTATACCGAGAAGATTTCGGCGCTGCTCGATCCGACGGTGAAGACCATCGTCCACATCCCATCGGTCAATTCGCGCGAGAGCTTGAAGGACAAGCATCGCGAGGCCGAGGACATCATGAACCATCTCGGCGACTGGCAGGGCATCGATCCCGAGACAGGGTTTCACCTGATCAAGACGGCTGCAGGAAACGTGATCAAGGTGGCCGACCTCGTCGACGACGATTCCGCCAAGCGCGACCGCGTCGCCGCAGCCCTGAAATCGCCCGACGCGCGAACGGATCGCGACTTTGTCGACATCATCATCGCGCTGGGCATGGCGAAGGAAGGCTTCGACTGGATCTGGTGCGAACACGCGCTGACGGTCGGCTATCGCTCCAGCCTGACTGAAATCATCCAGATCATCGGGCGCGCAACCCGTGATGCGCCGGGCAAGACCCGCGCTCGCTTTACCAATCTGATCGCCGAACCGGCTGCGGACAGCCCGCTCGTCGTCGACGCAATCAACGATTACCTCAAGGCGATTGCGGCGAGCTTGCTGATGGAGCAGGTGCTCGCGCCCCGCTTCGACTTCACCCCAAAGGACGCGGGTCCGAAACCGGACTTCGACTATGGGCCCGGTGGTTACAAGGAAGGTGAGACCAATTTTGGCGTGAACGATCACGGCCAGATGCATTTCGAGATCAAGGGTCTCAAACTGCCCAAAAGCGTCGAGGCAACGCGTATCTGCCGTGAGGATCTCAACGAGGTTATTGCGACCTTTGTGCAGGATAAGGCAGTCGTCGAACGCGGCGTGTTCGACCCCGACGTGGTTCCAGAAGAGCTGACCCAGCTCAAGATGGGCAAGATCATTCGGGAAAAGTACCCTGAGCTCAGCGAACACGATCAGGAAGCGGTCCGCCAACAGGCGGTTGCAGCGATGACGCTGACCCAGCAAGCCAAGGCTGTGCTGACAAGCGAAGCTGATGGCGAGATCAAGGCAAATACCGCCTTCATCGAAGGTGTGCGTAGGTTCGCGCTCAGCGTGACGGAGCTCGACATCGACCTCATCGACCGGGTCAATCCCTTCGAGGCAACGATTGCGGTCTTGGCGAAGTCGATGGATGCAAAAACCCTGTTGCAGGTTCAGGCGGTCATCAACGCAAAGAAGGACAAACTGACCTACGAAGATGCGCGCGCACTTGCTGAGCGTGCATTGGAATTCAAGCGCGAGCGCGGACGGCTGCCGTCGCTGACTTCTCAAGATGCGTGGGAACGCAAGATGGCTGAGGGCATCGCTTTCCTCCAACGCTACGCCACCAAAGAGGCCAGCAATGGCTGAATTGAGTGACCTCGAACTGCTGGCCGAGCTTGGTGTCGAAACAGCACCCGAGCCGGTTCGAAAGCTGACCCCGCTTCAGGAACGCATCATAGCGGGATTCGAGGACATACAGCGGTTCGTCAAAGAGCATGGACGGCTCCCCAGGCATGGGGAGGATCATGACATTTTTGAGCGACTCTATGCTGTCCGCCTTGAGAGGCTTCGCGCTCTTCCCGAAGCGCAAGAACTCTTGGCGAGCATGGACCCGGACGGCATTCTGGATGCAGCCGAGCCGTTAGGGAAACCATCGGACGAATTAGACGACACTGCACTTCTGGCAGAACTTGGCATCCAACCGGGGTCGGAAGATGACATTACCAAGCTGCGGCATGTGAGTTCTCGGGCCGAGAAGAGAGCGGCTGAAGAGATCGCCAACCGTGAGAGGTGCGAGGATTTTGAAGAGTTCAAACCGCTGTTCGAGGCGGTGCAGGTCGATCTGAAGGCCGGTAGCAGACAGGCCAAGGCGCTCGGCAATTCTGAGGTCACGCTGGCCGAAATCCAGCCGGGGAATTTCTTCATCGTCGGCGGGCAACTCGCATACATCGCCGCCTCAACCGACGCCTTCACGACTCAGTATGAGCGGGCTGAGCGCCGTGTCCGAGTTATTTATGACAACGCAACCGAGGCGACGATCCTTTCACGCTCATTCCAGAAGTCACTATATCGGGACGAGTCCGCTAGGCGCGTAAGCGAGCAAAGCGCAGGACCGCTTTTTGGAGACACCGCTGAGCCCGACGATCTGGAGAGCGGCACGATCTATGTACTCCGAAGCAAATCGTCGCATCCCTATGTCGACGAGCATCGCGAGCTGATCCATAAGATCGGCGTTACAGGTCAGCCGGTCCTCAGCCGGATTGCCAATGCACGTAACGATCCGACTTTCCTGCTCGCGGATGTCGAAGTCGTGGCAGAGTACAAGCTCTTCAACATCAACCGGACCAAGCTCGAACGGCTGATCCATCGTGCGCTTGGGCCCGCCCGCCTTGATCTTTCAGCAGGCGATCGATTTGGCAAAACTGTGCAACCGCGCGAGTGGTTCCTTGTCCCGCTCTCGATCATCAACGAATTGGTGTCGCGGATCAGTGACGGTACTGTCACGCAGCACGTTTACGATCCCGCAAGGGCGGAGTTCGTTGCTCAAGATGACGCCTAACAAACGGTTGGACGCAATCAGGCGAAGTTAGCTCATGGCACGTCAGTTCACCCGCTCCGAGTTCTATGAGCTCGTCTGGTCCAAGCCGATGACGCACTTGGCCAAGGAATTCGGTCTTTCTGACGTCGCCTTGCACAAGATTTGCCGTAAGCACGATGTGCCCAACCCTCCGCTGGGATGGTGGGCAAAACATGCAGCGGGCCAGAAGGTCAAACGAACACCGCT
Organism: Pontixanthobacter sp.; assembly: GCA_049650705.1. Taxonomy (GTDB): domain Bacteria; phylum Pseudomonadota; class Alphaproteobacteria; order Sphingomonadales; family Sphingomonadaceae; genus Pontixanthobacter. The sequence goes on from JBASAR010000018.1 coordinate 27,872, forward strand.
TCCCAAGCTGAAGTCGGGCATTTCCGATACGATCAACATCGCTGGCGGAGAGCTACGCAACGAGCCCGATTCCGTCGCGCAGACGCGCGAGGAGGCCCGCGTTCGGGTCTCGGCATTCGATCCCAAAAAGGTCGATCAGGAACATTCCATCGTAACGCGATCGATGGCCAAGTTGCGCAAGGCAAAGCCCGACGAACGGGGATTGGTGAGGCTCGCTCAGTCCGGCTTGATCGACGTGGAGATCGCGCCGGATTCAATCGATCGGATCGAACTATCGCTCAACCGAATAGTCACGGCAGCACAGATCCAAGGCTTTGAACTCAGCGGCAAGGGTGACCGCGCCGCGTTCACGGACGGAAACGTGATTGTCCCCTTCAATTTAAAGGAGGCAGTTAAGCGGTCGCAGCACGAGCCCACGCCCGAGGAATTGGCGAAGGAAGAGAAGGAACGAAAACGGCGGGAGCGGCGCTGGGCACGGAACGATTGGGATTGCGTGCGGAGCTTTTCCTCATTTAGCCATTGGCCAGAATGGGATTACGCACCGACCGGCAAGGTATCGTTCGAGTTCGATCTTTATCTGCGATACTCGTCAGCTCTCCGCCGCTCCTTCAAGGATGCCAAGATCCAGCGCCTGGAAAACATGGCGAACGATATCGCCGTTGGTCTTGCCGTTCTGGCCGCTGCCAAACGCGAGGATGACAGAAGGGCCGAAGAAGACCGCATCCGTGCGGAAGAAGAAGCGCGTCGGCGCAACGAGGCTAGACGGCTAGTCTATATCGAAGACCGACGCCTCAAGGTGCTCGAACTCGTATTCGAGCGGGTTGAGAGACGCGATCGCCTGCGCCGCCTAGCCAGCCAACTAGCTGAGGAACTCAAAGCCACGTCCTCGCCGCGTTCCGGCGAGTTTCTTGCCTGGCTCAATGCAATTGTCGAGCGAGCCGAGCGCGCTTCAAGCGTCGAAGGATTCGAGGTCTTGTTCGAGGCTGAACACGTGTTTGGACCAGACGATGATAAGGGCTTTTACCCTTCGCGCTATGGCTGGTAACCAAAGGCCGAGCGACACACGACGCGGCTGATAGCCAGCCCCCACGATCTCAGGATGTCCGCTTGCATCCACTCAAAAGTGTGGGTCTGAGTGTGGGTCTGGTGAACTCTACAATCTCCATATCGATCTGATATCAAATCGTTATTTCAGATATAGGTCGGACTCCGTCTCCGCCACCGGTCTTTTCTATGGCTTCCACGGACGTCCATATCGACGCTCAAACCTTTACATTTTTGTCATTTAAGACCCTTTTGCTGTCCAAAGCAATCCACCCTCAGCCAAGGGCAGATG
>JBASAR010000019.1:0-4780 GCA_049650705.1 Pontixanthobacter sp.
AATCCTGGCCCAGCGCCTTAAGTTTCGCCGCGCCTTTGCGAGCATGGGCGGGGTGGGTGCGATCATCGGCAGTCGAGGCCCACAGGAACGGGGCGGGGAAGTCCACGCCCTCGACCAGCTTCTGATAAGGCGAATAGGCCTCGATCCAGGCGCGTTGTTCGGGAATGCGCGGGTCGCCATATTCGCCGATCCACGACGCACCGCGCCCGATCTCGTGATAGCGCAGCATGTCGAACAGCGGGATCTGCACGATCGCCGCACCGAACAGGTCGGGCCGCTGGGTGAACGCCGTTCCAACCAGCAATCCGCCCTGCGATCCGCCCTGAATGCCGAGATGCTGCGGCGCGGTGTAGTCCCGCTTCACCAGATCGTCCGCCACAGCGATGAAGTCGTCCCATGTCCGCTGCTTGTTCTCCCGGATCGCGGTCTGATGCCAGCCGGGGCCGAACTCGCCCCCGCCGCGCAGATTGGCGAGCACATAGGCTCCGCCACGCTCCAGCCACAGCTTGCCCGTGCTGCCGAGATAGCCGGGCAGGCGCGGCACCTGGAAACCGCCATAGCCGGTCAGCAGCGTCGGCGTGTTGGCGGTCATCTGCATTCCGGCCGGCTTGACGATGAAATAGGGAATGCGCGTGCCGTCGGCGCTCACCGCCTCGTGCTGCTCCACGTCCATGCCCGCCGCGTCGAAATAGCTCGGGCTGGTTTTCAACACCGCCGGGGCGGCGTCACCGTCGGAATAATACAGGGTAGAGGGGGTGAGAAAATCGGTGACCGAGAACATGATCTCGTCCGTATCGTCCGATGTGGCCGCAACGCCGACCGTGGCATTGTCCGGCAGGTCGATCTTCGTCTGCTGCCACGCGCCATCGACATAGTCGAATTTCAGCACCTGTCCGCGCACATTGTCGAGCAGGCCGACATACAGGCTGCTGGCGGTCGTGCCCGCGCCCTGCTTGGTCTGGCGGTCGCCCGGTGCCCAGACCAACGTCTTGGCTGCACCGTTGGGGTTCGCCTTCCATTCCTCCAGATCGACCGAGATCAGCGCATCGGCGGGGAATGTCTGCCCATCCACTTCCCAGTCGACGTCGGTGCTGAACAGCAGTTGATCGTCGATAATGCCATAGGGGCTGGCTTTCTTCGGCAGATCGAGTGGCAGCCAGTCCTCGCCCCGTTGCACGTAATAGGCGCGTTCGTGGAACGAAAGCCCGCGATAGGCGACGCGGGCGTGGATCGTGCCGGTGCCATCGCGCAGGGGATAGGCACCGGCGGATACGTCGGCAGGATCGCCACGGAAAATCTCCGGCGCGTCTTCGATTCGCGTGCCGCGTTTCCACAGACGCGTGGTGAAGGGATACTCGCTTGCGGTCAGCGTACCGTCGCCGAAATCGCGACCGACCAGCAAGGTATCCGCGTCGATCCAGCTGACGCTGCCTTGGCTCTCGTTGAGGGTGAAGCCGCCTTCCACGAACGCGCCCGTTTCCATGTCGAATTCGCGCAGCACGGTCGCATCCTTGCCGCCATCGGACAGGGCGATCATGCACATCTTGCCCATCGGTGGCAGGCAGGTCGACCCCTTATAGACCCACTCGCGCCCTTCCTTCGCGGCGAGCGCGTCCACATCCAGGATGGTTTCCCACTCCGGGTTGTCGGTGCGATAGCTTTCGCGGGTGGTCCGGCGCAGCAGGCCCTTGGGGTTCTGCTTGTCCTGCCAGAAATTGACGAGGCCGAAGCGGGAAAAGCCGACATAGGGGATCTTGTCTTCGCTGTCGTAGATCGCCAGCGCTTCCGCCTTCAACAGCGCGTACCGGGGGTCGGCGGTGAGCATGCCGGTGGTGCGGTCGTTTTCCTGCCGCACCCAGTCGAGCGCACGTTCGCTGCGCGCTTCTTCCAGCCAGATGAACGGATCCTGTTCCGCACCGGGCACGCCTGTCTCCGCCAAGGTAGGGGCGGGTGCATCGCCATGATGGCCGGGATGAGCGGATGCCGCGGTGGTCACGATAGCGGCTGCGATTGCGAGTGTGGATACAAGTTTCAAAAGTCCTCTCCGATCGGAATATTCTGCCATCCTACAGTGTCTTAAGCGGGACGCATTGTGAAGGGCGATAAGCGGTGAAGGGCGATAAGCGCGCGGTGCGGAACAAAAAAAAGGCGACCCACCGGGGCCGCCTTCGTTGGTAATTAGACCGGGAATGGCTTCACTCGCCCGGCGCGACGACCTTTTCCGCCAAAACGGTCAATCCGTTGTCGCCCACTTCCGCAAAGCCGCCGCGCACGTCGATCGTCTCCGGCGTGCCGCCTGCGGTACGATACACTTGTACCGCCCCGTCGCGGATGGTCGACATGAACGGCGCATGGCCTTCCAGCACGCCGAATTCGCCATCGGTTCCGGGCACGACGACCATATGGACGTCCTCCGACCGTTCCAGCTTTGCAGGCGTGACGAGTTCGAAATGCAGGGGCATGGCGCTTACGCGTCCTCCGCCATCTTCTTGGCCTTGGCCACGACGTCGTCGATGCCGCCGACCATGTAGAAGGCCTGTTCGGGCAGGTGATCGTATTCCCCCTCGACCACGGCTTTGAACGAACGGACCGTATCGTCGACCTGCACGAACACGCCGCTGATGCCGGTGAAGACCTCGGCCACATGGAACGGCTGGCTGAGGAATTTCTGGATCTTGCGTGCGCGGGCGACGGTCAGCTTATCTTCTTCCGACAATTCGTCCATGCCCAAAATGGCGATGATATCCTGCAGCGACTTGTATTTCTGCAGCGTTTCCTGAACCTTGCGTGCGGTATCGTAATGCTCCTGACCCACGACGGCCGGCGTCAGAACCCGGCTGGTGCTGTCCAGCGGATCGACGGCGGGATAAATGCCCAGTTCCGAAATCGCACGGTTCAGCGTGGTCGTCGCATCAAGGTGGGCGAAAGAGGTGGCGGGGGCCGGGTCGGTCAAATCGTCGGCCGGCACGTAAATGGCCTGCACCGATGTGATCGACCCCTTGTTGGTCGAGGTGATCCGTTCCTGCAGATTGCCCATGTCGGTCGACAGGGTCGGCTGGTAGCCCACCGCCGACGGAATACGACCGAGCAGGGCGGACACTTCGGATCCGGCCTGCGTGAAGCGGAAGATGTTGTCGACGAAGAACAGGACGTCCTGCCCTTCCTCGTCGCGGAAATATTCGGCCATCGTCAGGCCGGACAGGGCCACGCGGGCACGCGCACCGGGCGGTTCGTTCATCTGGCCGAACACCAGCGCCACCTTGCTTCCTTCCGAGATCGCCTCGCCCGCATCGTTCTTGGCGATGACGCCGGCGTCGAGGAATTCGTGGTACAGATCGTTGCCCTCGCGGGTGCGTTCGCCCACGCCAGCGAACACGGACACGCCGCCATGGCCTTTCGCGATATTGTTGATCAGTTCCTGAATCAGCACGGTCTTGCCCACGCCGGCACCGCCGAACAGGCCGATCTTACCGCCCTTCGCATAGGGGGCGAGCAGGTCGATCACCTTGATGCCGGTGACCAGAATGGCCGCTTCGGTCGATTGATCGACGAACAGTGGCGCGTCGGCATGGATCGGGTTCGATTTCGCCGCACCGACGGGGCCGCGCATATCGATCGGTTCGCCAACCACGTTCATGATTCGGCCCAGTGTCATGGGACCGACCGGTACGCTGATCTGCGCACCCGTATTGACGACCTCCTGCCCCCGCGTGAGCCCTTCGGTCGCATCCATCGCGATGGTGCGAACGGTGTTTTCACCAAGATGCTGCGCCACTTCGAGAACCAGCGTGTTCTCGCCGTTCTTCGTTTCGAGCGCGGTCAGGATGGACGGCAATTCGCCAGGAAAGGACACGTCGACGACGGCGCCGATGATCTGTGCGATCGTGCCGTTGGCGGACATGTTCGGAGCGCCCGTATCGGCGGTGCGGCCGGATGAGGGGGCGAGTGCGGATGCGGTGGCCATGTGTTTATCCCAAGAATGTGATGGCGGAAATGTTATGTTGTCCCGTCGTGCTTACGCGTCTTCGGCGGCGCACGCCATTTCGGGGTTTTCGATGACCCAGGCACCGTCTGCCTGCACCAGCGTGGCTTCTTCGCGCCGCGCCTCGGTATCGCCAAGACCATATTCGCACACGAAGCTTTCGCCGCCCATACCGGTCGCCTGGCAGATGGAGGATGCGACGGCTTCCGCTTCGGGACAGGCTGCGGCGTATGCTTCGGCGAAAACGGCTTCGTCGGGCGGGCCGAGCGCATCTTCGTCCACCGCCACTTCGGTGGGTTCCGTGGACATGTCGATCGAGGCGTCCTCGCCGGTTTCACCGCATGCGGCGAGCGTTAAAACGATGGTGGCGGCTGCAAAGGTCTTGAACGGCGTCACGAAAGTCATTGATTGAAAGCTCCAACGGTATCGATGCGGATGATCGACAGCGCGAATAAAAGGATGTCCGCCGTCTGTCGACAGCCGATTACGCCCTCTAATGCCCTCCGCTGTCGATGGCCACTTTTGTTTTGCCGGGGAGACGGCGATCGAGCGGATGCGGGAAGAAGGCTTGCGAGCGGTTTATCGGCACGAAGGGGGCGTGAAAGACAGCCGCAGCTCATGCCGGCGAAGTTCCGGAAATTTGCGTGGTATGCCGCGACCCGCGCGTATTACGACAGAGCCATTGGGGCGGTTGGATCATTTCCGCCCGCGTCGCATGACGGGTGATCATTTCGAGGTTTTGCGTCGTGCCGGGTTCGACGACAAAGCGTCGCATCAATCCGACATCGATCCGATCGA
>JBASAR010000020.1:0-6632 GCA_049650705.1 Pontixanthobacter sp.
GACCGGGCGTTCGTCATCACCCCCATGGTGGCGGATATTCTCGCGCTGCAAACGCTCTACGGCGCGACGACCACGACGCGTATCGGCGACGATATCTATGGCGTCGGCAATACGACCGGCCGTGTCGCCTTCGGCACCAGTGACGGTGCGACCGATGCCGCCGGCAATCTGCTGGCCTTCACGATCATCGACAATGGCGGGATCGACACGCTCGACTATTCGAGCTTTTCCGCGCCACAGACCATCGATCTCAATCCGGAAACCTTCTCCAACGTCGGCGGCAATGTCGGAAACATGTCCATCGCGCGCGGAACGGTCATCGAAAACGCCGTCGGCGGATCGGGCGACGACGTGCTGATCGGCAATGCAGTCGATAACATGCTCTCCGGCGGGGCGGGTCGTGACCGGCTGGACGGCGGCGATGGAGCGGACATGTTGAACGGCGGGGCCGGCAACGATAGTCTGAACGGGGGATCGAACGTCGATACGGCGATCGTTTCCGGGCGTCAGGGCAGTTACACCGTCCGCCAGACGTCGACCGGCATATTCACGGTCACCGGCGCGGACGGCACGGACACATTGACCGGCGTCGAATATCTGCAGTTCAACGATGCCACCATTCGCCTGCGGCCCGGCACCGGCGTTTCGGTGAATTTCGATACGGCGGACACGACGGTCTATCAGGGTGCGCTGAATGCCCTGCGCGATTTCGATGGCAATGCCGTGGGCGGCGATGGCGCATGGCTGCGGATCGGGGCGGCGGACGTAAATGGCGATGGCGATATGGACCAGATCCTCGTCAATGACGCGCTGGGACGTTTCGCCACGGTCGGAATTGCCGATGATGGACTGGTGTATTTCGACGATCATGGCTGGGCGGGCGAAACGCGCGTCGCGGGCATCTATATCGATCCCCTGGTTACATCCGGCGATGTGATTGCAGGCAGCGACAGCGACAGCCAGCGCCGTTTCCAGAACGATCTGGAAATCGAGAACATCAACCGTGTGCTGGGGGCCGACGATCATGACGGCGACGGTTTGCAGGAAGTCTATTTCGCGCTGAACGACGGTACCGCATTCCTGCATGCCTACATGCACGAAGACGGCAATATCCGTTACGCCAATTACCAGTCGCAGGAACAGGTCGTTGATTTCCTGACGGCGAATGGGTTCGGCGCGGAAACCTACGAAGGCTGGTTCGACAATCCGGCGCAGGAAGCCGGGCCGGCACAAGCGGCCATCGGTGGTGAAAAAGCAACGGCCTCGTCTGCGGATTACGGGTGGGCGGCATCTTATGTCGACGCCAACCCGATGGAGATGGCGCAGCTGCAGATGGTCGAGAACTTCGTTTAAAGCTCATTCGATCCACACTCCGGGGGTTCCGCGGTGCGGTATCGCAGTCCTTGGCTGGGCATTGTCAAGGCCGGGGGGCTCGCGTAGCGATTTCGAAACCGCCATGTGCCCCGTATATCCACTTTTCACGTATTCCGGCGACAATGACTGGACAGGCGTTGCCTGAATGATCGTAGCATTACCGAAATCCCGCCGTATCGCGGCCGTCTGTCTGGCCCCGGCCGTCATGATATCGGCGTTTGCGGACGGATGGGGGGGGCGGTGCGGCTCACGCGCAGGTAATGGCCGATGCGCCAGAGCTTGCCCCGGTCTATGGCCCGCCTGCCGATCCGGTCGAGATTGCGCCGCGAACACCGGTGCCGATCGCGATACCCACGGCGTTGGACCGCGCCGCTTCGATCGCAACCGCCACGCATCCCGTAGTCGCCGCCGCCGATGCCGAAGCCGACGCGCTGACCGCCGAGTTGCGCGGCGCGCGGCGTGGCCGCTATCCCAACCTGTCGGCGGAATTGCTGGCGGCAACATCGGGATCGTCCATTGCCGATCAGGATGGGCTGGCGCTGAACGCGGTCATCGAACAGCCGGTTTGGGCCGGCGGGCGGATCGACGGCGCGATCAGGCGCGCGCGGGCCAGTCTGCGTGCAGGCGACAGCCGTGTCGATCAAGCCCAGCGCCGGATCGTGGAACGGGTGATCGCCGCCTATTACGACTACGTCCAGGCGGATGAACGCGCTGCCGTGCTGCAAAACAGTCTGGCGAAACATCGCGATCTCCTCGGCTCCATTCAGCGGCGGGTGCAGCAGGAGGTATCGCCGCAAATCGATTTCACGCTCGGCCGGTCGCGCACGACGCAGGTCGAAGTCGATCTGACCGCGACCCGCGAATTGCGGGCGATCGCGCGTCTGCAGCTGACCGAACTGACCGACGGGGCGGATATCGACCCGACCCTGCCGCCCATCAGTGTGGCGCGAACCGTCCCGCCCGAAGACGTTGCGCTGATCGAAGCCTATGCCTGCGACCCCAGCCTGGCGGTGCTGACGAACCAGATCGCCATTGCCGAAGCCGACAGCGAACTGGCCCGTGCGCAGCTGTTGCTGCAGGTGCTGCTGCAATTGTCGCAGAACGAGATTACCGGCACGCGCGCCGCCGCCGTCCTGCGCATGCGGTTGGGCAATGGGGCCGCCGAATTGACAGGGGTCGACAGCGCGGATGCGCGCATCCTGCGGGCCATTGCGGAATTCGGGGAAGCACAGCGTCGGGCCCGCGAAGAATTGCAGCGGATCTATATCCGCCTGCGCGCGTCGAGCGCCCGCATCGCGGTGAACGAGGCGGCGGCGGATGCGGCGGACCAGATCGTCGCCAGCTATCGCCGGCAATTCATCGCCGGCCGGCGCAACTGGCTCGATGTGATGAATGCCGTGCGCGAAGCGGCCGATGCGCGGCTTGCCGAAAGCGATGCCCGGGTCACGGCGGCCCTGGGCGCGGCGCAGATCATGGCGCTGACATGCCGCTGGCAACCCGATACGCCGGACGCCGTGTCATGACCGTCAGCAGTCTCGAACAGAGCATCGAACATTTCGCCCGCGCCACGGGCCGACCGCTATTCCCGCGCTGGAACGACGAATTGCGCGAAGTCGAATTGCCCGATGGTGCCGATTCCCTGCCCGTACTGCTGGACGCGCTCGCCTGGCGACCGGCGCGCCGGATCGAGGGGCGGCCACGGCCCGATCAGTTTCCCCTGATTGTTCATGGCCCCGGATCGGGATGGTCGGTGGTGCAACAATGGGACGGGCACGACCATATGGCGCTGGTCGGCGAACGCGGCACCCTGCCCTACGAACCGCAGCAGCGGTTTTTTACGCTGCATCTGCCCGATCCGCTGGCGGATGCGGAGGGCGGATCGATCGCGGTGTTCTGGCGCGCGATCAAGCGGCGCAAGCAGCCGCTGGTGATGGCCGGACTGGCCACCATCTTCGCCAATCTGCTGACGCTGGCGACCTCGCTCTATTCGATGCAGCTATACGACCGGGTCATACCGCTCGCCAGTTTCGACACGCTGTTTGTCCTCACCGCCGGCGTCCTGTTCGCCCTGCTTCTGGACCTCACGCTGCGCAGTTTACGCGCCGTGCTGATCGAGAAAGAGGCGCAGGATATCGATGTCGAAGTGAGCGAGTTCTTCTTCGCCCGCGCGCAGGCGATCCGGCTGGATGCGCGGCCACCGGGTATCGGCACCATGGCGGCGCAATTGCGCGGGCAGGAACAGGTGCGGCAGGTTTTGTCGTCGGGTTCGCTGTTCATGCTGGCCGATCTGCCCTTTGCGATATTCTTCATCGTCGTGATCGCCGCAATCGGTGGACAACTGGCGCTGGTGCCAATCGTCAGCCTTCCGATCGCCCTTATCTTCGCATTCATCCTGTCGCGCATCATCCGGCGTGGCACGGATCGCGCGCAGGTCAGCGGCAACCGCAAGAACGGTATGCTGGTGGAATCGCTGGACGCCGCCGAGACGGTCAAGGCCAATCGCGGTGGCTGGTTCATGATGGGCCGCTGGAACCGGCTGGTGCGCGAAATCCACCATTACGACATGCCCGTGCGCAAGGCGTCTGCGTTGGCGGGTTCGCTGTTCAGTTCATTGCAGCAAGCGGCCTATATCGCGATCATGGGCTGGGGCGCCTATCTGGCTGCGACCGGCAACATCACGACCGGTGCGCTGCTTGCCTGTTCGATCATTTCGGGGCGGATCAACGGGCCGTTGGTCGCGCAGTTGCCAAATCTGATCGTGCAATGGGGCTACGCGCGTTCCTCGCTCGCCGCCTTGGACGGCATCATGAAATTGCCGGTCGATCCCGCCAGCGGGGCGGGTGCTTTGCGACCCGACCTGATCAAGGGCGGCTACTACGTGAAAAACGCGCATTTCGCCTATGCGAATGCCGAAGGGGCGGCGCTGGATATCGAAGACCTTACCATCCAGCCGGGCGAGAAAATCGCGATCGTCGGCGGTATCGGTTCGGGCAAATCGACCCTGCTCAAACTGCTGGCGGGACTATATTCACCGGATCAGGGCAGCGTCACGTTGGGCAATCTCGATCTGGGCCAGGTCGCGGAGGATATCGCGCGGCGGCATATCGGTTATGTCGCGCAGGACGCCCGGCTGCTTAATGGCAATCTGCGCGACAATCTGGCGATGGGGCTGGGCGATCTGAGCGATGCCGACATCATGGCCGTGGCCGAACGCACGAAGCTCGATCGGATGATTGCCGCGCGGCAGGAAGGGCTGTCGCTGCCCATACAGGAGGGTGGGCGCGGCTTGTCGGGGGGGCAGCGTAGTTTGGTGCTGATCAACCGGCTGATCCTGTCCGATCCGCGGGTCTGGCTGCTGGACGAACCGACCTCCGCGCTCGATCAGAACACCGAACTTGCCGTTCTGGACGCGATCGACGAACGGTTGGCCAGTGGTGGAGGTGGCGATCGGATCATGGTGATGGTAACGCACAAGATACCGCTGCTCACACGTTTCGACCGCGTGATCGTGATGGCGGGCGGGCGCATCATCCGCGACGGCCCGACGCGGGATATACTGCGCGATCTGCTGCCGAAAGGGTCGCCGCAGGCTGCACCGGGTCAGGCCGGGGGCCGCGTGACCAGTACCATGATCGGGCGTAAGTCATGACCATGCCGTCCCTGCGCCCCGCCCATTGGATCATCATCGCGATCGCTGCCGCACTGACCGGATTTATCGTGTGGGCCCACTGGGCCGAACTCGATCAAGTCACCCGCGCGCCAGGCCGGGTCGTCACCTTCGACAGCATTCAGGTGGTGCAGAGCGAGGAAGGCGGCGCGATCAGCGCGATCAACGTGCGCGAAGGGGACCGGGTGGAAGCGGGCCAGGTCCTGGTCGAACTGGACACCGTGCAGCTCTCCGCCAGCGCCGAAGAAGTGAACGCCCGCGTCGCCGCCCTGCAAAGCCGGATGGCACGGATCGACGCGGAACTGTTCAACACACCGCTGCGCTTCCCCGCCGAACTGGCGCGCTATCCCGAATTTACCGCCAACCAGCGCCAACTGTTCCGGCGGCGGCAGGCTGCGTTATCCGCCGAACTGCGCAGTCTGGAACGCACCGCGCAGTTGCAGCAGGAAGAACTGGATCTCAACCTGCCGCTGGTCGAAACCGGCGATGTCGCGCGGGCCGAGATCATTCGGATGCAGCGGGGGATCGTTGAAACGCGTGGCGGCATCTCCAACATTCGCGCGCAATATGTGCGCGATCTGCAGACGGAATTCGCGGAAACGGAGGAGGAGCTGGCCGCCGCGCAGCAAGTACTTGCCCAGCGCGAAGACAGTTTGGGAGCTGCCGAACTGGTCGCGCCAACGGATGGCATCGTCAAGAACGTGCGTCTGACCACGGTCGGCGGTATTCTGCGCCCGGGAGACGAGGTGCTGCAGATCGTTCCAACCGGCCGAAAACTGATCGTCGAGGCGAAAGTGCCACCGCGCGATATCGCCTTCATCACCATCGGGCAGCGAGCGCGGATCAATTTCGATGCGTTCGACAGTTCGGTCTATGGTTCGGCGGATGGCCGTGTCGCGTTCATCAGCCCCGATACCTTGTCCGAAGAGGGCGCGAACGGGGCACCGGAAACCTATTACCGCGTCAATCTGGAAGTCGATACGGCGTCCATGCGGGCACGATTTGCGCAGGAGAACGGCGATCTTCAGCCCGGCATGACCGCGACCGCCGAAATTCTGACCGGGGCGCAGACGGTGTGGGAATATCTGACCAAACCCCTGCTCAAATCGACGAAACAGGCGATGCAGGAACGCTGATCCCCCCGGCTATCGTGTCCGCCAAAGGACGAAAATAACGGTCCCGAACCAGCCCGCCGCAATGCCCGCGAACAGCATGACGAACGGCACCGCCAACCCGGCCAGGATGGCGATCGCTGCGGCCAGCGCGTAGAAATCGCGCATGGTCATCCATATCAGAACCTGCACGATCGGCGATCGTCGTTCCTGCGCCACCCGCTTCACCGCATCGAAGGTAAAGTCCCCCCCGTCCCGCCGCGCCCGCAGGCCGAGCAATGCAGTCCCTGCCGCCAGAACCATCAATCCCGCCGCGCCCGCGATTGCCGCCGCTCCTTCGCCCTGCCCCCAAAGATTGACGCTGACCCCCGCCAGGAATGACAGATTGGTGGCGGCATCGACCAGACTGTCGAGCCGCGCCCCCGCCGCGGACGATCGGAAGGTCGCCCGCGCAATTTCCCCGTCCACACCGTCCACGA
>JBASAR010000021.1:0-1671 GCA_049650705.1 Pontixanthobacter sp.
ATCGCGGGGCGCATGTTTGAGTATGAAGACGAGCTGACTGAGGCTATTGTCGATGGCATGATTGACCGTAGCGTTCGAGGCAATTATGAATTAGACCGTCTTATAATTAATTACTCTTAGCTACTTATTTGAAAGCACCCCTACACCACCATGTGCTTCTGCAACATTCCGCAGTGCTAACAAAAACTCCCTAGTGGAGCCTTCCTCAAGCGCCACTGAAAGATACTCTGCTGATATCTCAGGGTTTTGCAATTGCTCGAATAGCAGCTCGTTATAGTCTTTAGTCGGCATTGTCTTTGCACTCCTTCCAGTATTGTTGCGCGATCACGATGTTCCGCTTCTGGGAGCTTTTATCTCCACCCATCAAGAGAATCACTAGCTGCTCATTGGCGACGCCAGATCTAGGGGCAGCATCCGTAATAGCATTGGGCACCCCTTCTGCGCTTAACTTTGCCTACGCTTAAGACAGTGTTGGAAAGGATACTGACTAAACTGTTCGGCGAAGATTTAGCATGATAGTTGCCCTTGTTTCTCATGCGCTTGCTTTAATGCGATCGCACTTTTCCCTATGACTTCTAGCTCGGCTCCTATTCCCGTTAACAAAATTCGCTATAACGAGCAGGGATTGGTGCCTGCGATCGCCCAAGACTATTTGGACGGCACCGTGCTAATGATGGCCTGGATGAATGCCGAAGCGCTGCAAAAAACGATGGACACGGGCGAAGTTTGGTACTGGAGCCGCTCTAGACAAACGCTGTGGCATAAAGGCGCAACGTCTGGGCATCTGCAAAAAGTGCAGGGGTTGCGCTACGACTGCGATAGCGATGCGCTGCTCGTGACGGTAGAGCAAATGGGTGATGTGGCCTGTCATACCGGAGAGCGCAGTTGCTTTCATCAGGTAGAGGGCACCAATGGCACGCAGGTAAGTCCGCCGCCTGCCGATACGCTTTCGCAGGTATTTAGCACGATTGCCGATCGCAAGCAAAACCCGCAGCCCAACTCTTACACCAACAAGCTATTCGAAGGCGGCGATAATAAAATCTTGCAAAAGATTGGCGAAGAAGCCGTAGAAGTCGTGATGGCCTGCAAAGACGACGAGCCGGATGAAATTGCGGGCGAAGTGGCCGATTTGCTCTATCACACATTAGTGGCGATCGCTCATCACAACGTAGACATAAAAGCCGTCTATCGCAAGCTGCAGTCCAGACGGTAGCTCTAAACGCCTAGCTAAACGCTTGAGTATAGAAGAACGAATATAGGAAAACACGTTTCATTGAGCGCATTCTCATTCAGCTAAATTCTATCTTCCTATAGTTAACTTCATGGCTATCCCTGCAGCACTATGCAGTAGATGCGAAAAGTTTGTTCATCTATAGGCGTTCGACTGCGATCGCTTTTTGTCGTCTTCTCAAGAACATTTCTACCTATGCCCTCAATTCGAAGATTTTCTAAGCTCGTTTTTGCTTTCATTTTATCTGTTTCGTTAGTTTGGGTTGCGAGCGCAGGGACGGATGCTGCGATCGCCACAGAAGAACCTACAGCGCTAACCCAGTCCGCACCAGAAACGGCGACCGCTGAGTTTGTACTGCCGCCTTTGCCCTACGCTTACGATGCGCTCGCGCCTTGCATTGACGAACAAACGATGATGCTGCACCACGATAAGCATCATGC
>JBASAR010000022.1:0-2986 GCA_049650705.1 Pontixanthobacter sp.
GAATGCGGTCGATTACCGCATCGAAATCTCGGCTTTGCTGCAACACGCCGGCAAGGCTGGCGAATAGCGGCAGCGGATGGGCCAATGTGATCCCGTCTGCCATAAACACTTTCAACAAGCGGGTGAGTGCGGCGAGCGTCAACGGTTCGTGGTGCACCGCCTCGATCAGGCCGAACATCCGTTCCTTCAGCGCATCCATTACGGCGCGAACCTCCTCCACTCCGAACAGCAATTCTCTGCGCCCGATCAGCAGCTGGTTGAGATTAGTCGCGATGATGGGCGCCCCGCCCAAAAGGATACGGCAATCATGCAGCCCCCGATCGGGACTGTCGCGCACGCAGAACTGCGGCACGATGAAACCCCATTCTTGCGACAATTGCTTGCGCACGCCGGTGATGCAGGCGACCAGCGACGCACGGCGCGCTTCGTCCACCAGATGACCCAAGCCGTAGCCAGCTCCATAGTGACAAGTGTATGGTCGCTGATGATCTCTATCGCGATGGCTTCGGGCGATGGCGCGTCCTCCACGGGATCGGGGATCGCGATGCGGACGCCGCGCTTTTTGAGCGCCCAGATGAGGTAGAACACCATCGCGGCGGCGGGCATGAAAACGCTTTGCGGCATGGCCGGGATTACCCCCTGCGCGCCAAGCACCACGCCCACCGGCAGCCAGCTGCGTGGATCGGCGAACTGGCCGCCTATGTGCCCCGCCAGATCGCTTTTGTCCGCCACGCGGGTTACGATCACCGCTGCCGCGATCGACAGCATTAGCGCCGGCACCTGCGCCACCAGCGCATCGCCGACCGCCAGCGTGCTGTAGACTTCGGCCGCCTCCGCCATGGTCAATCCACGGCTGATCATGCCGAGGCAGATGCGCGCGTCGATGTCGATCCCAAGGATCAGCAGCGCGGCGATCGTATCCTTTCACGAATGTGGACACCCATCCGTCGCGCCGTAGAAATCCGCCTCCGTCGAGACCTCGCTGCGCCTCGGCTTCTTCGGCGGTCATAAGGCCGGCGAATCCAGCGTGAAGCGGGCGGAAACCTTGGACACGAGGCCCGCGCCTTTGGCAATGACGATCATGTTGATGATGAGGAGGATGAAGAACACGAACAGGCCGACCTTGAAGTTGCCGTCGATCAGGAATGCGCCGAACTTTCGATCACCTGCCCCGCCGCCGCATCCCCCTGATGCCCGCGACCAGCACTATGCCGATTTTTCGATGTTCGGACTGGGCACGGCGATGCTGGCACCCGAAGCGCGCGGCCTCTCGCGGGTAAACGCGGACAGCCTGCGCGGCTATATCGATGCGCTGACGTGGAAGCCGGGAGTCCGCACCAACAATTGGTGGCTTTCGACCGGCCGCGGGGGGGCGAGCCGCCAGGAACTGCTACGCGCCGGAGTGGAGGAAAACCGCTTCGACCGCATCGAAGGCGTGGCCGACCGCGAACTGCTGGTCGCAGACGACCCTGCTAATCCGCGCAACCGGCGAATATCTGTGTAGATTATGGATGGATACAGTCGTGGGACGACCGGCCGAAGCTGAATGCGACGGTGGCGGGAAATCTTGCAAAACGACAGCCCGAAAGGTCCGTTTCGACCCCTCGGGCTGTCGTCGCTATTCGATCTATGCGGTCTTCACGGTCGAGAAACGCTGTTTGCGGAAGCGCATCGCGCCACCCAGCAGGCCGAAGCCCAACAGCATTTGGAGCCAGGTGCCTGGTTCCGGAACCGCCGATTGCGGGGCGAACTGGCGGAAGGCATCCGCGGTCGAGAACCGGTAGTCGCTGTTGGACAACACGTCGAACGCAATGTCGTAACCGATGGCGTCATAGGCGGCGAGGTCGAGAGCGGTTATCGACAGCAGCTGTCCGCGGCCCAATGTCGGATCGAGGATGCCACGTTGGGGCACCCCGGGAGGGCTATCCAGCCAATGCGATGCCTGCTGGCGATCGGTGGGAAGGCCGG
The DNA here is from genome assembly GCA_049650705.1 of Pontixanthobacter sp. Classification (GTDB taxonomy): domain Bacteria; phylum Pseudomonadota; class Alphaproteobacteria; order Sphingomonadales; family Sphingomonadaceae; genus Pontixanthobacter. Next base: position 1,969 of record JBASAR010000022.1, read on the forward strand.
AAAAACTGCCATTGCCATTGAAGCGGCCGTTTTCGAGAAGCGAATCGCCGAATAGCTGGCTTCGCCCACCGTCGATCGAGAAATATGGATTGCCCTGGGTCGAGAAGTCCAGCACGCCTTCGCTACCGTAACGGAACAGATCGAGTTGGCTGGAAACAACGAAGTTTTCCAACAGGCCCGAGTTTTGGTTCGGGCCATCCGGGGATGTGAATGCGTCATACGTATCCACACCGCTTACGAAGCCGAGTGCATGCCCGATTTCGTGAATGGCCACGCCGATGAAATCGAACGCCCCGGCCGCGATGCCATCAGTCGGGTCGAAATCGAAAGAGAACGTGTCGCTAAAAGTGACCTGACCATCGGCGGAACTGTAATCGATCTGATTGCCGTTCACATCGGTTTGCACGCCGAGCGCCTTCGCACTCGCCTTGTTTATCGCCAACGCGGAATTGTTGATCGATCCGTCATTATCGAATCGTGTTCGGGTGTCGGTATAGCCGCTGCCGTCTTCCTTGATGTCGTTCGTAATCGCGGAAATAGCGCCGAACGAAGGTGCGACAGCACTCAACCCCGTCGTGGGAAGGTTGGCTACCGCGCTACCGTCGAGCGCACTGGTGACGTCGCCGAACAATGCGCCATAGGTTTGATTGATGGATAGGAGCGAACGCGCGCTACCCGTGGAACCGAGAACGCCGGGGCGCAGGGATCGAAAGCCCACATTAAGATTGATCGACACGTCGTCGGTCAATACCGATGACCAATAGGACGTCGCAATGTCGAACCCGAACCGAGCCTGCGTACCGACGCCCGCCCCGCCCGTATCGTTCAGCACGAACGTGACCGCTTGCGCAGGCATGGATGTGCCAAGAGCCGCTATGGCAGCGACGCTGACCGCGGCTTTGAATTTCAACGATCCAGATCTTTTCATAGTGCGAACCCCAGTTTTATGCAGCCTAACGACAAGGCCGTTCTTTTCATTCTGTAAGAATATGACACAAGTTGCGGGAACAAATTTGCG
>JBASAR010000023.1:0-6370 GCA_049650705.1 Pontixanthobacter sp.
GCATTCAGCCCGGCCCGGTTGAGGGCGCCGACGATATGATAGAGGTGGCGCGGCGTCATACGGTCCCAACCTTCCCCCTGCATTCCCACAGCCGCCAGATACGCGACCAGGGGTTGGTTGCGAACCCGCGCGGCCTCGCCGATCAGTCGGCTCCATTTGGTTCGGCGGGTCAGATCGACATCGATATCGCCCGCCAGATCGACCGCATCGTCGCCATCGATCCGGCCCAGCCCCGCGAGCCCGGCCACAAGGAAGCCGGATTTTCGCCGCCTTGCGCTTTGATCGTCGTCGATGAAATCGTCGATCGCGCCGGTGTCTATCGTATCATCTATTTGCGCCTGAGATAGCGCGATCAGCGCCCAGCCCAGCGATCCGTCGGCCACAAACGGCGACCAACCGGCGGCATCGGCATCGAGCCCGGCGGTCAGCATCGATGCGATCAAAGGGCCGGCGGCTTCCCCCAAAGCGTCGGACGGTGTAACCCGGGCAGCGGCATAGGCGGTGAGGACGTAGCGTGCGTAGTCCGTATCGGCGCCCCCCCACACTTCCTGAATGGCCGCCAGCCGCGCTGCCGACGACGGTGCGATATACGCCTCGCGCAAACGCGTCGCGACGCGGGCATCGGCACCCTCTCCGGCTCCTTCTTCCGCAAACAGTTGGGCGTAGAGATCGACCATAGCGTCAGCTGACAGATTGCCCCGCCGTGCGGCCACCGCCGCCCCTTCGATCCGGCGGTTAAGGGGAAGCATCGGGGTCGTTGCCGCAATCGTACCGTAATAAGGCGACATGGTATCGAGCAGGCTGTCCGGTATCTCGGCACCTAACGCGTTGGCCATCGCAAAACGCCAGGGCGTCAATTCCTCGACATCGTCCCATTCCAGATTGATCGCCCGACGCCCCCGCCCCGCCGTTCCGGCATAGCGTTGCGCCATCAACACATCGATATTGGCGATGTCGTCACCGCGAAAGGCACGGTTCAGATTGGCTTGCGAACGACCGTTCTGTCCGTTGAAGGCATAGCAGACGTCCTTGACCAATCCCCATTCCGGGCTGCTGAGAAGGTCGCCATTGACCTGGACCGCCGGACAGGCACCGACGATATCCGAAGTTCCCAGATACGCATCGAACGCGGCGCGCGTCAGGTTGCCGTTCCAATCCGCGGTATCAATATCCTGTACCAGCCCGCGCGCTGCTGCATGTTCCCCCATCCGGTTGAGAGCCGCCGCCCGCATCGCCGCGAATTCGACAGGCGGCATGCCGCGCGGCGCATCCAGTCGGCTTACCAAAGCGCGCCGCAGAAGAATGTGACCCCAGCGCGATACCATCGGCCCCTTGATCCCCGCGACGGAGGCACGGACCAGACGTGCCGGCTGATTGGCGAGCGAACCTGCGGGAACACCACCCTCGCTCGCATCCAGAATGCCGATCTGCGCAAGCGACCTACGCGCAGCGGGCGGAATATCGAATTTGGGTTTCAGGCCGAGCAACTCGTCGAGCCGGTCGGGATCCATGTTTTCAAGATCGCGCAGGGACGGCAATCCATCGGGTAAATCTGCCACGAACGTGTCCGTGCTGCGCGATGGGGACGACGGCGTCGGCGATGGGTTCGGCGATGATCGCGCGGGGGAAGACGGGGTCGGCTGAATAACCGGACGCGACACCGTCGGCACCGCATTGCCCGATGGGCGCGGGGCGGACCGGGGTTCGCCGCGCGGCTGGGGGTTGCGCGGGGTGGCGGGCGTCGGGGCGGGCGTGGGCGCAGGGTTCTCGAACCCGGGGGGCAGCAGCGACTCGGGTGCATCCTGCGCAAACACCAGCGTCGAACACAGCGCAAAGGCCGCGCATCCGGTCAGATAGCGTTTTTTCATGATCCGCCCTCTTCATTGGTGGACGAACCGAGATCGATAGGCTGTTCGATCAGGCGAACCGGTTCCTCCCCGCCATCTATCCAGGCCGCGAGCAACACCAACACGGCGACCCCTGCAATCCCGACCGCGATATGCCGCGCGCGCTGCACCGTTCGCGGGGGTGATGTTCGTTCGGCAGTCATTGTTGCATCGTCTCATCGTCGATCGTGGGGTGCAAGCCGTCGCTCGCGGTTGCACGGCGGTTAGCGCATCTATAGGTCCAAGCCAATCCAAAGGCGAACCGGCAATGCGCGCGACGTGCGACATCAAAAACAATGCGGACCCGATCGATACCGTCGCAATGGCGAATATTGCGCGGCGTATCGACAAGCCTATCGTGCTCGTCGGTTTGATGGGCACCGGCAAGTCGACTGTCGGGCGTAAACTTGCAAACCTGCTCGATCTGCCTTTCGATGATTCCGACGATGCGATCGCACAGGCTGCACAGTTGAGCATACCGGAAATCTTCAATCGTTTCGGCGAGGCCTATTTCCGCGATGGCGAACGGCGCGTGATCGCACGCCTGATGCGGGGCGAACGAGGCATCATTGCGACGGGCGGCGGCGCCTTCGTCGATCCCGTGACCCGCGCTGCCATTCTGGATCGCGCGATCGCGGTCTGGATCGATTGTGATATCGCCATCCTGGCCGAACGTACAGGACGCAGAAACACGCGGCCCCTTCTTCGCGGGGGAAATCGGTTCGATATCCTGACCCGCCTTCATGCCGAACGCGCCCCCGCCTATGGCGAAGCGCCCATCCGCGTATCAAGCGACGGTGGCCCGCATCTCGCCACGGCCTGCGCCATCGTGAAAGCGATTGACCAATGGCTGTGATCGCGGTTCAGCTGGGTGGGCGATCCTACGATGTCATCGTCGGCGAACGGGTGCTGGAACAAGCCGGCGAACTGGCCGCGCCCCTCTTGCGCAAGACGGCGGTGCCGATCGTGGCCGATGCCAATGCGCGTGCCGCCCATGGTGCGCGGCTGGAGGCGTCGTTGCAGGGGGCAGGTTACAGTTCCCACTGGTTCGATGTTCCAGCGGGAGAGGGTTCCAAAAGCTGGCCCCAATTGCAGCGCCTGACCGAATGGCTTTTGAACGAAGGGGTCGAACGGGGTGACAGCGTCCTCGCCCTGGGCGGCGGTGTGGTCGGCGACCTGACCGGTTTCGCCTGTTCGATGGTGAAGCGCGGATGCGGCTTCGTTCAGATACCGACCACCCTGCTGGCACAGGTAGATTCCTCGGTCGGGGGAAAGACCGCGATCAATACGGCGGCAGGCAAGAATTTGATCGGAGCGTTCCATCAGCCGTCGCTTGTCCTCGCCGATATCGACACGCTTGGGACGCTACCCATGCGCGAGCGGCGGGCAGGCTTTGGGGAAGTCATCAAATACGGCATTCTCGGCGATGCGACGTTCTTCCACTGGTGCGCGCAACACGGGGCGGGCGTCGTCGCCGGTGATCCGGCCCTGACGAAAGAGGCGGTGACGCGCAGCATCATGGCAAAGGCCCGTATCGTCGCGGAGGACGAGCGCGAAACGACCGGCGCCCGCGCGCTCCTTAATTTGGGGCATACCTTCGCACACGCTCTGGAGGCGGCAACGGGTTACGGCGCGGTTTTGCTGCACGGGGAGGCGGTGGCTTTGGGGATGGTCCTCGCGGCGCGATATTCGCAGCGAGGCGATCTAATGCCAGCCGGCGATGTAGAGATTATCGTGCAGGCCATGGACGCAGCGGGCCTTCCGACCGAAATTGCCCCGATCGAAATGAATGCGGATGGCGCGACGCTGGTCGATCATATGCGGCACGACAAAAAGATGGATGGCGGCACCCTGCCTTTCATCCTGTTACGCGGCATCGGGGAAGCGTTCGTCGATCGCGAGGTGCGATTGGACGATGTCGCCCTATTCCTCGATGAACAGATGCAATCGCATTGATTCAAACCTGACTGGGCTCGCATAATTCCCGGCCTGGCTGTTTGCAGAACGGATCCAGTTATTCCAATTCCAGAATAACCTCATCTACTGCCAGGCTTTCGCCTTCCTGCGCCTTGATGACGGCGATCGAGCCCTCTTTTTCGGCGCGCAGAATATTTTCCATCTTCATGGCTTCCACCGTGGCAAGTGGCTGCCCCGGCTGAACATCGTCCCCTTCCCCTACATGCAGTTTGACCAGCAAACCCGGCATGGGGCAAAGCAGGTATTTGCTCAGATCGGGTGGAATTTTCTCGATCATATGCCGCGCCAATGGTGCGACGTGGGCGGGAAGAATGCGCAGATCATGCGTCGCGCCGCGGGTCGTGATCGCATAGCCCGTTCGCGTGCGCGCCAGCTGCACGGTCAATTCCGTGTCGGCGCAGGTCACGTGAACCATGCGATCCCCCGGCGCATATTCCATGTCGATCGCAACCGGCTCACCATCGACAGTGATCGTTTCCTCCGCCAACGAAACGTCAAAATTGCGACCATCAAGGAAGACAACCCAATCGACGGTCGGATAGGTCCGGCCGCCCAATTGTTGATCGATCCGCCGCGCGCGGTCGTTGTCGACGGTCGCGACAACACCGCCGATGGCAGCCAATTGGCGTTTCAGTTCTTCGGGCGCGAAAGCACCGGTGAACCCGTCGGGATACTCTTCCGCGATGAAGCCGGTCGTCAGTTTGCCGGAGCGAAAGCGGGGATGCTGCATGATAGCGCTGAGGAAATCGACATTGTGGCCGAGACCTTCGATCCGAAACGCATCGAGCGCCTGCACCTGCAGATCGGCCGCCTCGTCGCGGGTTTCCCCCCACGTGACCAGCTTGGCGATCATCGGGTCGTAGAACATCGATACTTCGCCGCCCTCAAAAACGCCGTCGTCGATCCGCACACCGTCGATCCCGCGCCGCCCGTTCGCCGCGCCGTCATCGGCCCACGGTTCGACGGGCGGTTCGTAATGCACCAGCCGACCGATGCTAGGCAGGAAGCCGCGATAGGGGTCTTCGGCATAGACGCGGTTTTCGATCGCCCATCCATCGATCCCGATATCGTCCTGCTTCATCGTCAGTTCTTCGCCGGCCGCCACGCGGATCATCTGTTCGACCAAATCGATCCCGGTAATCGCCTCGGTAACGGGATGTTCGACCTGCAGCCGGGTGTTCATTTCGAGGAAATAGAAGCTTTCGCCGGTTGCATCCGCACCGCTGACGATCAGTTCGACTGTGCCTGCGGAATGGTAATCAACCGCGCGCGACAGGGCCACGGCCTGTTCGCCCATTGCCTTGCGCATGGCGGGTGTCACGAAGGGCGACGGCGCTTCCTCGACCACCTTTTGATGACGGCGTTGGATGCTGCATTCGCGCTCGTTCAGATAGAGTATATTGCCGTGCTTGTCGCCGAGGATCTGAATTTCGATATGGCGCGGGTCTTCGATGAATTTTTCGATGAACACACGGTCATCGCCGAAGCTGGCTTTGCCCTCGCGCCGGGTGGCTTCGAAGCCTTCCTCCACATCGGTGTCGTTCCAGGCGAGGCGCATGCCCTTGCCGCCGCCGCCCGCGCTGGCCTTCATCATGACCGGATAGCCGATGTCGTTCGCCCATTTCAGCGCATCTTGCGTGCTGTCTATGGCATCGGGCGAGCCCGGCACGATGTTGACGCCCGCTTTCTTCGCTAGTTTCTTGGATTCGATCTTGTCGCCCATCGCCGCGATCGCCCCGGCGGGTGGGCCGATGAAGGCGATCCCCTCCGCATCCAGCGCCTCCACGAACGAAGCGCGTTCGGACAGGAAGCCATAGCCGGGATGCACCGCCTCCGCGCCGGTCTGCTTGCAAGCCTCGATGATCTTGTCCGCCAGCAGATAGCTTTCCGCTGCCGGTGCCGGCCCGATATGCACCGCCTCGTCCGCCATACCGACGAACGGCGCGCGTGCGTCCGCATCGGAATACACCGCCACGGTCGCGATACCCATCCGGCGCGCGGTCGCGATGACGCGGCAGGCAATCTCGCCGCGATTGGCAATCAGGATTTTTTTGAACATCAGTAATCCGGTCCTAGATAGGCTTCCAATGCGACAGTACGATCTTTCGTCATTTGCGTCATGCACTTGGAATACACCATCGGACGCATCGATCCATTGCGGTATTTATCCGCAGCCACCGCACAGCTCATATCGCGAAATTGCAGCCACGCGCGCTGTTCGGCAAGCAAGAGGGCGAAATACCGGCCCTCGTCATCTTCCCGATAGAACGTGCTGTCACGGTAGGCGGCATCGTTGAATTTCGCATGTTCGCGTGCCTTGGCCCATGCGGCGTTCAGCTTTTTGTTTTCCCCTTCGTGCTCGCGCCATGCGCAGACGTTCAACTCGAACTGAACCCCGCTATCCGCAATCGCCTGATCGCATTCGGCCCCGCCATAGGGCAGCGCCTGGGTCAGTAGCACGAATGCGGCGCCGAAGCTCACTCCGCTGGCTCCAGCACGCCGGTCGC